>JAIVJJ010000072.1 GCA_020200095.1 Acidobacteriota bacterium
GCACAATATATTGTGCATTTTTTTGTTGACAAGCGAATTTAAATTCGGGTATATTGCTTTTCACTTGATGAAGAAAGCCGAACATAATTTTTAAGTGAAGTTCAAAAGCCAGTTCTAAAAGCATCCGCATTTTGTAATGCAAAAAACAGATAAAAACATTAAAATATAAATCTAATTGTGTCACTGAAACGAAGACACGAGGAAAGGGTGAACGAAAATGAGTACAGTCTTTAAGCCTGTTGTATCGGACAGAGTTGTCGCCAGAAACGGAAAAACAAATGGAAACGGCAACGCAACAGCCGTCAAACGCGAAATCAAACCGATTGGTTTGAACGGTCAAAAAGTTGTAAGCAAGCGTTACTCGCTAAAAGATGCGAACGGTGAAGCTATTGAAACCTGGGGAGACATTGTGCGTCGTGTGGTCGGTCACGTTTCGAGTGCCGAACAAGACCCGGTAATGCGCGATTATTTTTATAATTCGATGGTCGAAACAATGCTCAATCGCGAATTTGTTCCGAATACGCCCTGTCTCGTTAATGCCGGTAAGCCGAAAGGACAACTTGCCGCGTGTTTTGTTCTGAATGTTCCCGATTCAATTCCGGGAATTATGGAACACGCCAAAGCTGCTGCGACAATTCACCAGACTGGCGGCGGAACAGGGATGACTTACGAATTTTTGCGTCCGCACGGAGCAATGGTAAATTCAACGCGTGGTGTTGCTTCAGGTCCGGTTTCCTTTATGAATATTGTCAATACGATGACTGAAGTCGTTAAACAAGGCGGCGTCAGGCGCGGGGCTAATATGGGAATGATGCGATGCCTTGCCGGAGATACGATGATTTCGACCATTGATGGTCGCATTAAAATAAAAGATTTGGTCGGAACGCGCCCGTATCTTTACTGCACTGACGGCGATAAAGTTCGCGTTCGGCAGGCGGACAAGGTTTTCTCCAACGGAGAACGCGACACAATCAGAGTTTGGTTTGATGATGATACTTATCTTGACTGCACCCCCGATCACCCGATTTTATTAGCCGACCGCCGTAATTATTGTGAAGCCGGCGATTTAAAGTTCGGAGTTTCGGTCGCGGCGTTTCATAAGCGTCTTGTCAACAATCGTTTTTGTGTCGGCATCACCGGAACACGGTCAAGCATTGCCGAACATATCGCCGTTGCCGAAATGAAATTCGGAGTTTATCCGACGGCGGGCGGGCGCAATCGCAAACCGGAAGATACAATTGTTCACCACATTGACCACAATCCGCTCAACAACTCGCCGGAGAATTTGGAATTGATGACCATTCGTGAACACGGCATTCATCATGGTTCTCACGACCCGAAGTTTATCGCTCACCGCGAACGAATTGCAGCCGACCGCAAAGGCAAAACTTGGGACGAGTATTACGGAGTCGAAAAAGCGACGAGTTTGCGCGAACGGAAGCGTGAACGAATGACCGGACAAAAGATTTGGAACACAGGTTTGACGGGCGAAGATTATACTACGCACTATCCGAATGGTTTCGGCAATCAACACCGCGCTCCGAACCACAAAGTCGTTCGTGTCGAACGACTCGGCGAGAAAGAAGTTTTTGATATTTCGATGCCTGAGTTTCATAACTTTGTAGCTAACGGAGTTTTTGTTCATAACTGCAATCACCCGGACGTGCTTCGCTTTATTCACGCGAAAAACGACCAGCATTCACTTACAAATTTTAATATCTCCGTAAATGTAACCGACAAATTTCTTGATGCGGTAGATAAAAAAGAATGGTTTCAAACTGAATTTGACGGTGAAGCGTGGACGCAATCCGTTTTTGATCCGGTGACCGCCACGGATTATGTTGTTTATCGTCGTCCAAATGGTGAGACTCTCACTTTCGCCGACAAACTCGCTTTTGAAACAGCAGACCTTTCCGAATGCACAATTGAACAAGCGCCGCAAGCCGGAATGATTTACGCACCGGATGTCTGGAATCGAATCATTGCTTCAGCGCACAAATACGCCGAACCAGGAATCGCTTTTATTGATGAGGTAAATCGCCATAATCATATGATGAATTCGATGGGAGCGATTTACGCGAGTAACCCGTGCGGCGAACAATTTTTGCATTTTTCAAATTCGTGCAATCTCGGAAGCATTGATTTATCAAAGTTTTACAAGAAAATTGGCAATGGAACAAATGTAGATGAAAGTATCGAATGGGAACGTCTTGCTAATGTTGCACATCTTTGCACACAATTTCTCGATAATGTGATTGACGCCGGAGATTTTCCGCTTCCCGAAATTGACGACGTAGTCAAACGCACTCGTCCGGTCGGATTGGGAATTATGGGTTTTGCAGCTTCTCTAAAATTAGGTGCGGAAAAAGGTGTTTTTCCCGAATTTGAAGACGATCGTGAAGCGTACGCAAAATTTTTATATGACGAAATCGGAATTTCCCGCGATACGCCTTTGACGCCGCGCAATTACGAAACAACGACGATTGCGCCGACCGGCACAATTTCGCTTGTCGCTGAAACGTCAAGTGGTTGCGAGCCGAATTTTTCTTGGGCTTACGTGCGTCAAGACACGATCGGAACCAGGACTTATGTTCACAGTTTGGCAGCTGAAGCGTTAGGAGTGGATGTTGACCAAACCGACGAAGAATCAATAAAACGCGCGGCGCAATACGTTGTTGATAACGAAGATAAACTACCGCCGTATTTTATTTCTGCGATGAGTATTACTTCAAAACAACACGTTCAAGTTCTGGCAGCAGCGCAGCGCAACGTTGATAATTCGGTGTCAAAAACCTGCAATGGCGCGAAGGACGACACGGTCGAATCAGTTGACGAACTTTATCGTCTGGCGCGGGTTTTAGGCTGCAAATGCGTTTCTTATTACCGCGATGGTTCGCGCGAAGGGCAAGTTTTGACTTCGATGAAAACCGAAGAAAAGAAACCGAAAACAGCTGATATAGAAAAAATCGCCGTGGAAGAATGTAACGAGCTAACAACAGTTGAAACCATATCGGAATCAAAAATTGAAAAACCCGTTCACATTGAACGACCGCGCGAATTGCAAGGCTCGACGTGGCGCATTCCGTTTGACGGACGAAATCTTTACGTAACGGTTAATCACAATGGCGAAAAGATTTTGGAAGTTTTTGCCACGGGACCGATTTCTGAAGGCGTCGGACTTCTCGCTTCAAAAATGCTGCGCGGTGGATTTGAGGTTAAAGAAGTCGCCCGCAGTTTGAACAAAGTTACCGCAACGCACGCCGTCTGGTTTAACGAGCGCCTTTTGACATCGCCCGAGCAAGCCGTTGCCGAATGTTTATTATTGATTGACCGGCGTTTGAAGAATTTGCCGACATCGGAAAGACAAATCAGCAAAAGCGCAATCGCTGAGATTTCGCAAAATAAAGTTACTGTTAAAACGCAACCGGCGATGGCAAATTTAATCGGCGAATGTCCCGAATGCAAAGGACAGCTTGAACACGCTTCCGGCTGCGATTTCTGTCGTGATTGCGGCTATTCAAAATGTAAGTAGTCAGGACGTTAATTTAAATTTCACGCTTGCCTGTTTTGTGTAAATCAAAGCAGGCTTTTTTGTTTCAGAAATAGGCGGACGGCGAAAAATGTTTATTATTGGAAGTAGTTCTTTAAATCAGTTACAATACTAACAAAGTTACTTCCAATCAAACATTAAAAGATTAGGAAAATATGAAGTTTTTGCAAAATAGATTATTAGGAATAGGTTTGGGTTTGGCTTTATTATCGAGCTTTGCGGTTGCCGGTGAAAACACGCCGAAGCGAACAAAGAGAGTGCAAGAGAAAATTGATATAAAAGTTGTTGCCTGGGGACCGAATCAAGAACTGGTTGACCGAGCGAAAGCTAGAGTTGAACAAAGCGCGGCGGTGCAAAATGTATTAAAAAATACGAAGTATCGTTTAGTATCATTTAATTATATCGAAACTAACGGCGACAAGTCCCGACTGATCGCTCCGCCAACTCGATTTCAGATAGTTTTTTACGATTACACAAACGACCGGACTTTTGTCGCCAAAAGTAATTTTGCCGGTACGGAAGCGGTTGCCGTCCGCGAAGAAAATTTTGAACCGGGCGTTGGAGGCGATGAACTTAAAGACGCCTTAGAAATAATAAAAAAAGATGTCAAACTTGGCGCTCTTTATAAACAAAACAAACTAAGATTTTACGAAGCTATGCCGCCCGTTTCAAATCTTAACGGCGAGCGTTTGGTTAATGTCGGCGTAAAGTTTTTACCCGATGGAGAAAATCAAGTCGTCGGCGTCAGCTTCAAAAAAGAAACAGTCGTCAATTATGTTGATAATGCGCCGCTGACTTCAAAAGCCGCATCGGAGGCTTGCGGTATCGCGCCGAGCGGACAAGAAAGCACCGATTCGGGCGTTGCCGGACAATACCAGGTAATGATTTCGCAAAACGGCTCAACACTCTGGGAAATGCTAGTCGTTCGTCCGTCGGCTTCTTCGGGTTCCGTTGAGCGTTCCGGCGTTGAAATTCGAGATGTAAAATATAAAGGCAAATCGGTTCTTAAACGCGGACACGCACCGGTTTTAACTGTGCAATACCCCGAAGGTAATTGCGGACCATTTCGAGATTGGCAATACGCGGAAGGCTTTTTTAACGCTCCCGCAACAGGCGCAACTAATCCGGCTCCCGGCATCCGAATTTTAGGCGAAGGTCAAACTGCCCAAACAGCTTTGGATAGCGGAAATGATACGGGGAATTTTCAAGGCGTGGCGATTTATACGCAAGAAGTTGGGTATGGAAAAGAAATTGTTATGGTTTCCGAAATGCAAGCCGGCTGGTATCGCTATATTATGGAATGGCGATTCGCGTCTGACGGTACGATTCGTCCGCGTTACGGTTTCGGCGCGGTAAATAATCCTTGCGTTTGCTCGGTTCACCATCATCATGTCTACTGGCGATTCGATTTTGATATAGTTAATCCAATTAATAAAATATTTCAAATCGAACGCGGGCGAAAGTTTTTGCAGCCGGTTACCAATGAGGTGGCAAAACTCCGAAATTACCAAACAAATCGTGGTTTCCTGATACAAAATTCAACCGGTAATGAAGCGTATGCGATAGTGCCGAATATCTCTGACGGCGCTACTGACGCATTTGGAGGTGGTGATTTCTGGCTTTTACGATATAAAGCCGGAAACGGAGGGGAACCGGACGAAATTGATGACCCTAATTCTGATACAAGTACCGCCGTCAAACTTGAGCCTTGGGTAAACAACGAATCGCTGTTTAATCAAGACGTGGTTGTTTGGTATGGAGCACATTTTATACATAACGAATACGAGTCGAATTTGCTTAGTCCGGACAGAAGCGGCAATGTTTTAACCAATTCACACGTTGTCGGTCCTGAGCTACGTCCGATTCGCTGGTAAACGAAAAGACGAAATTTAATCAGTAAAAGAAAAGGCGAGTTCAGTATAAACTCGCCTTTTTGCATTAATAGAAAATTTGCGTGAATTTATTTTTCGACTTTGTAAAAAACTTTCGTTGCCGCACTATTTTCCGTATCGAGTACAACATCAAATTTGATTTTGTTCCAAACTAAATCTCCGATTCTTACCTCGCCGATTCCGGTAAATTCTTTATGCCAATTAGAGTTTGCATTAAAGTTTTTAACAGTTAAATATTTTTTTGTATCGAAAGAAAACGGCGGATTGTGTATTGAAAATTAGCAAAAGCGGCTTTGTCCTTTGGCAATTTTCGGGAAAAGTGAGAAAATTACAAACTTATGTCAGCAGTCGAAGATTTAACCGAAAGGCTTTTAAAGGGCGAACCGCGAGCCATCGCGCGAGCAATTTCAAAAGTCGAAAACGGCACCGAAGATGCTCCCGAATTAATGAAAGCGGTTTTTCCACAAACGGGAAACGCTTTAATCGTCGGCATTACCGGCTCACCCGGCGCGGGAAAATCTTCTCTGGTAGATAAACTCGCTTTGTTTTATAAAGACGAAGGCGAAAAAATCGGAATTGTTTGCGTTGATCCGACAAGTCCGTTTTCGGGCGGTGCAATTCTCGGCGACCGAATCCGAATGCAAACGCTCGGACTTGATAAAAATGTTTTTATCCGCTCGATGGCGACGCGCGGAAACTTAGGCGGACTTTCTCGCGCTACCGTTGACGCTGTGGCGATTTTAGACGCCGCGGGATTTGATAAAATTATTGTCGAAACCGTCGGCGTCGGGCAGGATGAAGTTGAAATCGTCAAAACGGCTGATGTTTCGGTGGTTGTTTTAGTTCCGGGAATGGGCGACGATATTCAAGCGATTAAAGCCGGAATTATGGAAATCGGCGATGTTTTCGTCATTAACAAAGCCGACCGCGAAGGCGTTTTGCGCACTGAAAAGGAACTCGAAGCGCTATTGAGTTTGGCGCATCGTCCCGATTTTTGGAATCCGCCGATTGTCAAAACCGTGGCGACGGAAAACAAAGGCATCGAAGATTTGTCGAAAGCCATCGAAAGTTACAATGATTTTCAAAAACAAGGCAGGATAAGTTTGACTCGAAGAACAGATATTGCGCGCTGGCGGCTTTTAGAGCTTTTGCGAGAAAAACTTTTGACGGATTTGTTGAGTAAAAACGGAACAAACGCGAAGTTGGACAACTTGGCTTTGGAAATCGCCGAGAAGCGAAACAATCCGTATTCGGCAGTTGAGGAAATTATAAATTCAATTATGAAAATCAATCATCTCGGAATTGCTACAAAAGAGATTGACGAAGCATTAAAGTTCTGGCAAGACGCGCTTGGCTTGGAAAATGTTCATACTGAAGAAGTTGCAGAACAAAAAGTGCGCGTGGCAATGTTGCCGATTGGTGAAACAAAAATAGAACTGCTTGAACCGACATCGGAGGATTCGCCGATTGCAAAATTTTTGGAAAAACGCGGCGGAGGAATTCACCATATCGCTGTCGAAGTGGAAAATATTGAAGCGAGCTTATCGAAACTAAAAGCCGAAGGCGCTCGTTTAATTGATGAAAAGCCGCGTGTCGGCGCCGAAGGATGTTTGATTGCATTTGTGCATCCGGCTGCGACGGGTGGTGTTTTGCTCGAGTTAGTGCAAAGTAAAAATGAAAGTAAAAAATAATAGACAAAAGTAAATAAGAATTTATTAGAGGAAAAATTTAATGAAAAAATGTCCGAAATGTAGAACTGAATACTCCGATTCGATAGAAATTTGTCCAAACGACGATACGCAACTGGAATTTGTAGACACGCAGACAGATGATTTTACGGCGTCCACCGAGGATAATTATTCAACCGGCGCAGCCGGAACCAAAGCGAGTCCGGCACTCGCGCCGCCGGCAGCAAGCCAAAGCAGAGGAATGAGTGGGCTGGCAAAAGGTTTAATCGTCGCCCTGGTTGTTTTAGGACTAGGCGCGGGACTTGTTTACTGGAAAACCAAGATTGGCAGACACAGCGAAAATTTGAACCGCGTAACGGCGGAGGAAATGCAGATTCTTCTCAAAGATGCCAACCCGATGCAGTTGAAAGCATTGGCTGAAAGTCCCGAACAGAAAAAGAAAATAGCTGAAAATATCAAGCAGTTGCTTGCCGTGGCGAGCCAAGCCCGAAAAGAAGGTTTTACCGATGACCCGAACGTCCGGCAGGAACTTGAAAATATCCGCTCGGTTATAACAGCCACCCTCTACGATAAAAAAATTAACGAAGGCAAGGGCGAAATGCCGCCATTCGGATTTATATCCGAAGACCGAGTAAAGGAATTTTGGGGTGAAAAAGAAGTAGAGCAAAATTTCATAAGCCGTTTATTCGGTAAAGGAGATAAACGAAGTCACGAAATAGAATTTCAGAAATTTCTCGATTCTAAAATCGCGATTGCCAAAGAGAGCGGTCGGTTTCCAAAAGATAAAGAACTAACCGAAGAAGAAATCAAACAAGCGAAAGACGATTTTGCCAAGATCAAAATTTACGAGGAAGAAGCGAAGGAGAAATCCAAAGAATTGGGCGGAGAGTTTAACCGCGAGCTTGAGTTGCAAATAAAACTTCAACAAGCGCAATTTATTGCCGGAAATTACGCGCAAAAGGTTTTGGCAGAAAAGGTTAAAGTAAACGACGAAGACGTAAAAAAACATATTGCGGAACATCCCGAGTTAGACCCGAAAGAGAAAAAAGCTCAAGCTGAACAAATTTTAAGTCGCGCCAAAGCAGGAGAAGATTTTGCCAAATTAGCCGGTGAATTCAGTCAAGATCCTGGAAGCAAGAACGAGGGCGGACTTTACAAAGATGTGCCAAAGGGTAGAATGATGCCCGAATTTGAACAAGCTGCATTAGGTCTCGAACCGGGAAAAATTGCTGAAGATTTAGTTGAAACATCTTACGGTTATCACATTATAAAATTGGAGAAAAAAGGCGAAGGCAAAGACCAAGCCGGACAACCGGCGGAAACATATGATGTTCGCCATATTTTGATAACGACGACTGTCAAAGACCCGAATAACCCGATGGCGCGCGAAATGCCCGTTTCGGAAATGGTCAAAGCGCAGCTCGAAGAAGAAAAGCAAAAACAGGTTTTGGACGAAATTGTGGCAAACAATCCGGTTGAAGTAGCCGAAGATTTCACCGTACCGGAAGTTTCCGAAGAGCAGATGCAGAAAATGATGCAGCAACAAATGATGCAGCAACAACAAATGCAGACGCCGCCGCAGGGAATGGAAACAGAAACGGGGGATGCGCCAAAAGGCACAACTCCGCCAAAACCCGCACCGAAGAAGAAGTAAAATTAATGGAAAGTGGAGAATGGAAAATGGAAAATAAAAAGCAAAACATTTTCCATTTTCCATTTTTAGTTTTCCGTTATGCAGTTTGGCGATTACCGAATTGAAATAATTCCCGATACCGAATTCAGACTCGACGGCGGGGTGATGTTTGGCGTTGTGCCACGCGTTCTTTGGGAAAAGGTCGCGCCAGCGGATGAATTTAACCGCGTGTGGCTCGGCACGAACTGTTTATTCATCGAAACGGCAACGGAAAAAATTCTTATCGAAACGGGAATGGGCGAAAAATGGACGGAAAAACAAACGAAGATTTTCGGGATTTTTCGCCGGAAACCTTTCGCTGAGACGCTTTTTGAGAAAACCGGCTGCAAACCGGATGATATAACAATCGTCGTCAACACGCATCTACATTTTGACCACTGCGGCGGAAACACAAAACTGGACGAAAACGGAAAAATTGTTCCAGCATTCTCGAACGCTCGATATTTTGTTTCCCGCAAAGAATTTGAACACGCCGAAAATCCGCACGAACGAGACAAAGCAAGTTATTTAAAGGAAAATTGGGAGGCGTTAAAAAAAGACGGTCATCTCGAATTAAAACCGAGCATTTACGAAATCGCCAGCGGCTTGACAATGATCGAAACGCGCGGTCATAACGGCTCGATGCAAACCGTCTGCCTAAAATCCGGCAACGGGACTTTTTACAGTTTTTCCGATTTGATTCCGACAACAGCACACATTCCGCTTCCCTGGATTATGGGTTACGACCTTTTTCCACTCGAAACCCTAGAGAATAAAAAGCGTCTGTTGCCGCAAGCACTGAAGGAAAATTGGCTGTGTTGGTTTTATCATGATTTTGAAACGCCGCTTTGTCGTTTGGTTGAAAGAAATGGAAGATTAAAAGCTATTAAAATCGACATTTAACAAATAATTTATGGAGCAAGTAAAAATAGGAATTATCGGCGGCAGCGGTTTATACCAGATGCCGGAATTAACGGATATAAAAGAAGAATTTATCGACACGCCTTTCGGCAAACCGTCGGACGCATTTATTATCGGAAGTTTGGAGGGCGAAAGAGTCGCGTTTCTTCCGCGTCACGGGCGCGGACATAAACTTACGCCGTCTGAACTTCCATTTCGCGCTAACATCTACGCGATGAAACTGCTCGGCGTGGAATATATTTTGTCGGTTTCAGCGGTTGGCAGTTTGCAGGAACAATACGCGCCAACCGATATGGTAATTCCAGATCAATTTTTCGATAGAACAAGAGCTAGAGCCGAAGAATCATCATTTTTCGGCAACGGAATTGTCGGACACATTACGTTTTCGCATCCGGTTTGCGCGGAACTTGGCGATATTTTGGAAGAATCTTGTAAAATGGTTGAGAATTTGAAAGTGCATCGCGGCGGAACATATCTTTGTATGGAAGGTCCTGCGTTTTCGACGAAAGCGGAATCGAATATTTATCGCTCGTGGGGAATGGACCTTATCGGAATGACAAATTTGCAGGAAGCGAAGCTCGCCCGCGAAGCCGAAATTGCTTACGCCACGCTCGCACTGGTAACCGATTACGATTGCTGGCACGAAGATCACGATTCGGTTTCGGTTGAGATGGTTATTGAGTATTTGAATAAAAATGTGCGTAATGCTCAATTAGTTTTGAAGGAAGCCGTGAAAAGAGTTTCGACAAAGAAGACGCCGAATCCGTTTGCTGGCGCAACAAAAAACGCGATTTTCACCGCGCCTGAACTTTGGAATCCGGAAACCGCAAAAAATCTTGAGGCAATTATCGGAAAATACGCAAGAACAACCTCCGGCAAGTAAAATTTTGAAGAACAAACTTCAAATAATCTCGCTGCATCAAATTGTGCGGAGATAAAAAAATTATGAAAAAAGCATTTTTAATTTTTAGTTTTATATTTTTAACTTTTGCGTCATCGGCTCTCGCCCAAAAGCAAATCGTGCCGCAAGTTCAGCGCGACCCGATTTTGGAAGCGGACGCAAAGCACAATTTGGAAGTAGCGCGACAGTATTTCAAATTGAAAAAAGCCTACAAAGCCGTTTTGATGCGCTTTGAAGAAACCTTTGCGGCTTACCCGGAATTTTCCAAAATGGACGAATTTTTATATTACGCCGGTATGAGCAGTTATTATCTTTCGCAAAACAAAGGCAAGCAAAAAATCGTTTCGGAAGAAGAAAAGAAAAAATTCGCGCCCGAAAAACTACGTGAAGATGCGACTGCTTACCTTTCACAATTAGTAGAAAAATATCCGCAAAGTAGTTATAAAAATGAAGCCGAAAAAGCTTTGAAAGAAATTCAATCTAAGAAATGAACCTAAATCAAGTTACGATTAGTTCTAATAAAATTTCTGAAACCGTTGAATTTTATCAAAAACTTGGATTGAAATTAATTGTTGATTCGCGTCCGCGATACGCGCGGCTGTCGTGTCCCGATGGCGTAACGACGTTATCCGTTCACACTGCGGAAGAAGTTTCACCGAATTTTAACATTGTTCTTTATTTTGAATGCAAGGATTTGGACGCGAAAGTTGCGGAATTAAAAAATTTAGGAATCGAATTTGAAACCGAGCTAACAGACCAACCTTGGCTGTGGCGCGAAACTTACCTTTTAGACCCGAACTCCAATAAAATTTGTCTTTTCTACGCGGGCGAAAATCGCCAAAATCCGCCGTGGCGTGTAGAATTATAAAATCAAGTTTTATCTGAATTTCAAAAAACAATTTTAAAAAGGGAAAATTATTAAGATATGTCTTTAACAGTTGTAGGTTCAGTTGCGTTTGACGCTTTGGAAACGCCTTTCGGCAAGCGTGACAAACTTCTCGGCGGCGCAGGAACGCACTTTGCGCTTTCGGCAAGTTTTTTTACAAATGTTCGCGTCATCGGCGTTGTCGGCAATGATTTTACCGAAGCGGAATGGAATGTTTTTAAACGTCATAATATAAACACTGACGATATTGAAATTGTCGCGGACGGTAAAACATTTTTTTGGCGCGGGCGTTATGATTATGATTTGAACACGGCGCATACATTAGAAACTCAGTTAAATGTATTTGAAACATTTCAGCCGAAACCTTCCGAAGAATCAAAAAATTCGCGTCTGCTTTTTTTAGCCAACATTTTGCCAATGCTGCAAAAACAAGTCCGCGAACAATGTCTGAATGCGGAATTTGTTGCAATGGATACAATGAATTTTTGGATTGATTCGATGAAGGGCGCTGTGTTAGAAACGATAAAAGTCGTTGATTGCGTAATTATTAATGATGCTGAAGCCAGACAATTGGCAGATGAACCGAACATTCACAAAGCCGCGAAAAAAATTATGGAAATCGGCGATTTGCGGGCATTGGTAATCAAACGCGGGGAGTATGGCGCGGCATTGTTCACGAAAGATGATTATTTTGCGATTCCGGCTTATCCCTTAGAAAGCGTTTTCGACCCAACGGGCGCGGGCGATACATTCGCCGGCGGATTTATGGGTTACCTCGCCAGCCAGGTAGAAATTACCGAGGATGCGCTGCGCCGCGCGATGATTTACGGTTCGGTGATGGCTTCGTTTAATGTGGAAGAATTCGGTACTGAAAGAGTTGACCGCTTAACGCAGGACGAAATCAACGAGCGTTTCAGAGGTTTTAAGCGAATGACGCATTTTGAAGAAATTCCGTTTGAACGAGCAATCTCGGCATAATTTATTCACCACAGAGACACAGGGTTTTTTAGCCACGAATAATACGCGCATACACAAATAAAATCAAAAAATAATTCGTGTTATTTGTGTATGCACGTGGTTAAATTTTTTCAAAATTCTCTGTGTTCAATGTGTCTCTGTAGTGAATTTGTCTTAAAAGCAAAATGGTGAAAGAAGACAAACCAAAAGTGTTTGATTTAGCCAATCCGTCGCGCAAAATTTTGATTGTTGTTGGCGGATTGATATTTTTCGTCCTTTTTTTAATCGCGCTTTCCGTTGCGCTCGCCGTCAAATTTCTCGAACCGGCTTTTCAATTTGTCACAATAATTCTCTTGCTGGGCATTCCGATTTTTGGTTTATTGCTGGCAACCTGGCTAATTTTCCGAAATCTACAAACGCTTTCGCGCAATAATAAAAATGAGGTTTGGCAGTTAATGTCGCTCGAAGACCAAAAGCGAAAGTTCGGCGATAAAGTCAGGAAAGTTTCCGCGAATACAACGATGGCGGAAGAGCAAATTAAAAATTTGCAAATTGATTATCTGGCAGCCGAAGATTTAGCTCTGCGGCAAATCAAGCAGGAAAGAAAAACTTCGATGACACGGCACATAAAAGTTGCCGATGCAGATTTTGACGCGGTTTTTCTTAGTCGTAATGCTTTTAATTTTGTCGAGGTCGTCTTTTTAATTGAGCCGAGTTTTTCCCCGAACGAATTTGAAGAGCTTTTAAAGAAAACACAATTAGCGAAAAAAAAAGCTGTTCGACTCGGTCTTGACTCAGCCTTAAATATCCGATAACTTGCTTTTTCCCTTTATCCCTTTTACACTCTTTTCCTTTCTTAAAATTATGCTTGAAAACAAAAACGGAATGATTTTTGGCGTGGCAAACAAGCGTTCAATCGCCTGGGCTTGTGCCGAAGCCTGCGCCGAACAAGGAGCGCGACTGGCTTTTACTTACCAGGGCGAACGCTTAAAGGAGAATGTCGAAAAATTAACCGCCGATTTGCAAAGCGCGGTGGTCGTGCCGTGCGACGTTACCAATCAACAGGAGGTTGACACAGCGTTTGAAACGGTCGGAAGGGAGTTCGGCAAGCTAGATTTTCTTATTCATTCCATTGCTTTTGCCCCGAAAGAGGCGCTCGAAGGCGAATTTTTAACCACGTCACGCGATGCTTTCCGAACCGCGCTAGAAATCAGCGCGTTTTCATTGACACAACTAGCGTTCGCCGCCGCGCCTTTGATGAAGGATGGCGGAAGTATCGTTACAATGAGCTATTACGGCTCGGAAAAGGTCGTTCAAAATTATAATGTAATGGGCGTGGCAAAAGCGGCGCTCGAATCGAGCGTGCGATATTTAGCCGCGGATTTGGGCAAACAAAACATCCGCGTCAATGCTATTAGCGCCGGACCGATAAATACGCTTTCGGCTCGCGGCGTAAAAAATATGGGCGCGATGCTCAAACACATTGCCGAAAAATCTCCTTTGCAGCGCAATGTCGAAGCACGCGAAGTCGGCAATACGGCGCTTTTTCTCGTCAGCGATTTATCTTCCGCCATTACGGGCGAAACGATCTACGTTGATTGCGGTTATAACATTATGGGAATCTGAACAATTGCGGAATGCGAAATGCGAATTGCGGATTTAAAGAATTAAACCCGAACAATTCGCACTCCGCACTCCGCGCTCCGCATTTGAAAAATGGCTGATACACAAGCAAATAAACCAAAACTTAAAAAAGACACGGGAAAACCAATCGAGCCTGAAACAGTCGCCGAAGCCAAAGAACTGGAAAAAAATCCTTACTGGCAAACTACTGAAGACGAGATTTTACTTCGTTCGCCCGAACCGGAAGACAAATTTAAATCATCCGATTCGTGGCGCGTTTTTCGTATAATGGCTGAATTCGTTGGAGGTTTCGACGAACTGGCAACGATTACGCACGGCGTTTCGGTTTTCGGCTCGGCTCGCACGAAGGAAACCGACCCGAATTACATTGCTGCCCGCGAAACCGGAAAGCTCTTAGCCGAAGCCGGTTTTGAAGTTATCACCGGCGGCGGTCCCGGTATTATGGAAGCAGCAAATCGCGGCGCGTTCGAAGCAGGCGGCGTTTCAGTTGGCTGCAACATCGAGCTGCCTTTTGAGCAAACTCCGAACCCGTATCAAAATCGCGGATTGTCGTTCAAATACTTTTTCGTCCGCAAGACGATGTTTACCAAATACAGCAACGCTTACGTCATTTTTCCCGGCGGTTATGGCACGATGGACGAAGTTTTTGAAGCGTTGACGCTGATTCAAACAAAGAAAATTCGTAATTTTCCGATTGTACTTTTTAATTCAAATTACTGGAAAGGGCTTCTTTCGTGGCTGACTTCGATGATGCTAAACGAAAAAAATATTAATGCGGAAGATTTAGGATTAATACATTTGACAGATTCGCCCAAGGATGCGGTGGATTTTATTACTAAGTGCTGCGGTCTTGATAAAAAATAATTGCAAAGTTGCACCCGCGTAATTTTCCAAAGCGCCATAAAACGCTGAAAATGTTTAGCCGCGAATTACACAGATTATTTTCTTTTTATTTGTGTAATTCGCGGCTAAATTGTTTTCGGCTTCGCTCAGGCACGCGCGGGCGTGAACTTACAACCATTCGCTGCAGGTTGTGTTTGATGCGAAAAAATTCTGAGAATTTACTCTTTAACTTGTTCGCTTACATTTCTTTTTGCTTATCGGTCAGAGCAATGCCCATTTTTTCAAGTGTTGCTCGGTTCAGCGTTCCGGTCGATTTCACTCCGTTTGCTTCTTGAAACTTCTTCAAGCCTTCGCGCGTCGCGTCGTCGAGTTTCCCGGTTTCCTCGCCGCCGTACATTCCTTTTTCCTTCATCATCTTTTGCGCCTGCATAATTTGTTCTTTGCTGGCACGGAAAACCGCACCGCGCGGTTTTTTCTCGCTTGATTTCTCGGTTTTGGCAGTTACAAAAGAGTTCGGAGAAACGGGAATTTCTTTTTGCGCATCGGTCAAAGTGATGTTCATTTTTTCGAGCGTCGCGCGATTCAGCGAACCGCTTTTTCGCAATCCGTTTTCGCCTTGGAAAGTTTTGACGGCAGCTTTTGTTTCCGCGTCCATTTTCCCGCTTTCGGTAACTTTTAACATCTTTTGCGCCTGCATTACCTGGTCTTTTGTTGAGCGAAATGATTTCTTTTTCGGCTTTGATTCGGTTTGAGCCGTCGTTGTTTTTTTGATTCGTGCGAAGAAGTATCAGCTTATTTTGCGGTTCTGTCAAGATTTTTTTAAAATAAAAGCGTTAATTTAGAAACGTGAAATAAGAAAATGTCGCTCCAAAAATTCATTGAAGAAAAAATTAAACAGGCAATCGCCGACGGCGAATTTGATAACCTCGAAGGCGCAGGCAAACCGCTCGACCTCAATACCTATTTTAATGCGCTCGAAGATATGCGAATGGGTTATTCGCTTCTGAAAAGCAACAATTTTGTGCCGGAAGAAGTTGAGCTTTTACGTGAAATCGGTCAATTGAAAGAAAAGCTTAAAACTTGTGACGATATCAGCGAGAAAAAGGATTTGACCAAGAACCTTCACGATAAGACTTTAACTTTCAATATTCTGATGGAAAGAAATAAACAAAGAAAATGATTCTAAAATTTTTATAATAGATTGAAGCACAAAGATTTAGGTTGCATAAAGAATAAAACTTAAGGTATAAGTTATGTGTTTATCGCAAATGTGCGGTTAAATAACGGGTGAGCAGCTTCCATCTCTGTTTTCAGAGACTCGTATGTAAGAGACTCGTATGTATATGTTAGATATGTTTAGTCAGAAGCGTTTATTTCCCTTCGGGATTACGAGGGATTTGCTTCAAAGTCTTTTGAAAAAATGTGGAGTTTGTTTAATGTATCTGAAACCATAGCAAAACAGGAGAAAAATAATTATGAAACTTTCTAACTTTTTTAGATTTGCAAGAGTCAGCGCGTTAGTTTTAAGTGTAGCGGTTCTGACGGCTGTTTCCATATCCGCTCAAAATAGCAATGCCAACGTAACACGAACCGAAACTCGAACAGTCGAGCGCGACAATGATACTGATTGGGGCTGGCTTGGCTTGCTCGGTCTGCTCGGCTTAGCCGGTTTGCTACCGAAAAAACGCGCGGTCGAAGTACACACTAATCGAACTGTCAACGATGACCGGACTACCGATAGAACCACGAATATATAATTGCAAATGAATAAAATAAGAAGCCGCGAGGATTATCAACCCTCGCGGCTTTCTGTTTATTCGTTTGGTATAAATCGAAAAAGGGAATTTCGATTTATAAATAAAATTATGTAAAAATCGGCACTTGCGGCTTTCGCGTCAACAAGGAAAGGTACTCTGAAATTCTTTCATGCGTCGAGATTCAACATACATTTTATCAACCACCGCAAATCAAAACGCTCGAACGTTGGCGTGAAGAAGTCCCTGCCGATTTTGAATTTGCCGTAAAAGCGTGGCAGTTAATCACGCACGAGGCGAAAAGTCCGACTTACAAACGCTTGAAAAAGAAATTATCGGAAACTGAAAAAGCCGAAGCCGGATATTTCAAGCCGACGGAAATTGTAAGAGAAGCGTGGCAAACAACACTTGCCTGCGCCAAGGCGTTGAGAGCGAAAACCGTTTTGTTTCAATGCCCGGCGAGTTTTAAACCGACGCGCGAAAACATCGCAAACCTCGAAATTTTTTTCACGTCAATTAAACGCGGAAAATTAAATTTCGGCTGGGAACCGCGCGGCGCGTGGGACGACGCGACGGTCAAAAGCATTTGCAAAGATTTGAAATTATGGCACGTCGTTGACCCGTTCGATAAAATAACCGTAACGCCAGAAAATTGTTATTACCGCTTACACGGCAGGACTGGCTGGCGTTACAAATACGAAGAAAGCGAATTGGAAGAACTTGCAGAAATGTTGCCGAAAAGAAAACTTTCGTATGTTTTCTTTAATAATATTGAAATGATTGAAGATGCTTTAACATTTCAAAAGATAATTAAAGAAAACAGTTTGTAACCGAAAGCTATGCTAAAAGTTTTATAATTTCTCTTGAAGTTTGACGTATTTGCTTGCTGAATGAATGTTCATTCAGTATGATGTATCCAATTTTGATTCAACTAAAAAAGGTAAAACTAAAATGTTAAATATCGGAAAAGCCGCCGTTTTAGGCGCGGGAACAATGGGTGCGGGAATAGCGGCACATCTGGCAAATGCAGGCGTGCCGACAATTCTTCTTGATATTGCGCCGAAGGAATTGACGCCCGAAGAAGAAAAGAAAAGTTTGCCGCTCGACTCGCCCGTTGTGCGAAACCGAATTGCGAACGCCGGTTACAATGGTTTGCAAAAAGCGCGTCCGGCAGCGTATATGGCCTTTTTCTGACGACTTCAAACAGAACTTTCTCGGCATACATTTTTTCAATCCACCGCGTTATATGAAACTCGTCGAAGTTATTTCGACCGAGTGGACAAAGCCGGAAATCGCCTGCTCGATTTTTGGATTTCTTGACCAAAGACTTGGCAAAGGCGTGGTTGCGGCGAAAGACCGTCCGAATTTTATCGCCAACCGCATCGGCACTTTCGGAATGATGGCGACGATTCACGAAATGTTGAATATGAATTTTACGCCGACGGAAGTTGACCAGATAACGGGAAAGGCAATCGGACACGCATCATCGGCGACGTTTAGAACTTCGGATTTGGTCGGCTTGGACGTTCTCGCGCACGTCAATAAAAATCTTTATCCGGCAGTTCCCGACGACGAAGACCGCGAAGTTTTTCGCCTTCCAGATGTGATTGAAAAAATGCTCGAAAAGAAATTTTTGGGCGACAAAACGCAAGGGGGATTTTATAAAAAGACGAAAAACGCGGAAGGCAAAACCGAGATTTTAGAATTGGATTTGCAGACGTTTGAATACAAACCGCAGGCGAAACGAAAGTTTCCGTCTTTGGATGCCGCGAAAAACATCGAAGATTTGCCGACGCACATTAAAACTTTAATTTGGGGAAAAGACGAAGTGGCGGATTTTTTATGGAAAACCGTTTCCAGAACTTTGCGTTATTCGGCAAACCGTATTCCCGAAATCGCCGACACGATTGTCGAGATTGACAACGCGATAAAGTGGGGTTTCGGCTGGACAATCGGCGTGTTTGAAACGTGGGACGCAAT
>JAIVJJ010000203.1 GCA_020200095.1 Acidobacteriota bacterium
CAATGGCGGATTTTGAACGCGCCAAAGCGAATCCGAATATGGCTGACAAGGTAACGCACGATAATTATATGATTACCTGCACACCGAACACGGCGACCGTTACGCATCGCAACATCGTGACGACGAAAAACGGCGCGGGCGGCAAAGAGGAAACCTTCTGGACGCGCAGCGTTCATTTTCTCGAAAAGCGCGGCGGCAAATGGCAAGTCGTCGGCAACGCCGGAAACGGTTTGGACGAATCTGCGATGCTCGGCTATATGGAAAGAGACTGGAACACTGCCGACGTGAACCGCGATCTGAGTTGGTTTGAACAAAACTTCGCCGCCGATTACAGCGGCATCAGCAGCCGCACCGCCAAGATTCAAACCAAAGCCGAAGAGCTTGCCGGATTTAAAGACGACAAAAACAGAACGGAATCAGCCGAGCTTTCGGAAATGAACATCCGCATTGACGGCAACACGGCGATTGTCACGGGCGTTAATCACGTCAAGGGGCGCGACGACAAAAATCAGCCTTTTGACCGGCGCGTCCGCTTTACCGATACGTTCATCAAGCGCGACGGACGCTGGCTGGTCTGGGCGACGCAAGGGACACGCATTCCGTAAACCTTTTTCACAAAATCTGGAGGCTATCGCTTTTCGATGCGGCGATAGCCAGCCCACCTCTTTGTCCAGATCATCTTTCAAAAAACAGGAGAAAAATCATGAAGCACAAACGAATAGATATGGATAAGTTAAAAAGAAGTTTCGACACGAAACGGATACTGCTGGCAGTTGCGATGACGCTCGCTCTGCCGGCTTTGATTTTGTGTCAAACGAACGGCAAAAACGCTAAAAAGGGCGGCGACGAACAAGCGGTGCGGCAGACGCTTGATGAACTTGTCGCCGCGCTGCGAAACAACGACACTGCCCCGCTCGACCGCATCTATGCCGACGATTACACCTTTGTCGGCGATACCGGAATGATGATGACCAAGGCGCAGCGCATCGCCGCGTTTAAGTCGGGCGATTTGAAATACGAATCAATCAGCCACGAAGTTGTGAGCATTCATCTTTTTGGAGATACGGCGGTGGCAATCACCCGCTACACGACCAAATTCGCGCCCGGCATAAAATTCTCTGATGGTAAATTCTTAACAACCCTGACCTTTGTCAAGATCAAAGGACGCTGGCAATTGGTCGCCGCGCATAATACGCGCACCGGCGAATAGTAAGCATTCCACTTCTAAGAAAACAACAGGAGAAAAATTATGAAAAGCAGAAATCGCAGTTTAGTCGGCTCGCTTATCGTTTTGATTTTAACTTTAAGCGTTGTCGTCGTGGCACAAGTCAGCCGTCCGTATCGCAACGGCTCGGTTTGGGGCATCAGTTTTATCAAGATGAAGCCGGGAATGGATACGGCTTATTTGAACTATATCGCCACCGATTGGAAAAGA
>JAIVJJ010000440.1 GCA_020200095.1 Acidobacteriota bacterium
CGGCTCGCCTGCCTGCGTTGCGACAGCAATGTAATAGTGTTTAATTAAAAGTTCCTTCGGCTAAACTCATTTTTCGCGCTATCGCGCTCAATGCAGGCGAGCCGCCCATACGCGCCAAGATAAGCTATTAAGCAACTGATAATAATTTAATTAGCAATTCACTTGCCTCCTCCGATTGGCGTTTTCTCTTTCGTTTTCTTTCTTTCATTTGCTTGACGGCTTGTTCCAGATTTTCTTTTTTCCATCGCCCGACCTGATTGATCTGCGGTGTTATTTCTTCGCGGATCATTTTCCACACTCGCCACTGCATCTCCGCTCCCGTTTTGAGTTCTCCGCCGCGTTTGGCAATCAGCAGCGCATACAAACTTTTTCCCAATAAATATACTTCCGATATTTGACTCCCCTTTTTTCCTCGCAAACGGTCTATTTCCAACACGCTTTTCAGCCGTTTGATGACTATTTCGATTTGCCACCGCAACCGATACAGCCGCCCGATGCTTTCACCGCTGATTTGTTCGCCGCTGTAACTGCTCAAAATGATTACCCATTCGGCATATTCTAAAGTCTCCTTTTTCATCGTAATCCCGTTTTTTCGCGCCCGCGCGATTTTTCTTCGCCGTGCGGCGGCGGCTTTCTCCGCCGACAATCGAAAACAGTGCAAGGTCATTTGCCGCCGCTTTCGGTCGGCTTTCATCGCTGCTTTCAGACTCACCTGCTGGTGTTTGCTCGCCCGCAACCGGTCCGCCAATTTCAACTCGCCGCCCTGAAAATCAACCATCGGCAAAACATGCGGCGCAACCCGAATGATCACCTCGCCGCCGCTTTCCAGCACATATTCGATGTCCTTAAAACGGGCATAGCCTCTGTCGGCAATTACCGTATCCGCCGCCTCGATTCCATAAAGTTTCAGAGATTCGCCCGTTTTCTCATCCGTGATAATCCATTCGACAATTGTTTGCCTCGTCCAATCCCACGCTAAATGCAGCCGATAACTCGTCGAACGCGCTCCGGCAACCTGAATCGTCGAGCCGTCAATCAAGAGCCACCTGCCGACGGTCTGCTCCGCTACGGCTGGCGGCAACTCCGGCAACATCTGTTTTAACAAATGGTTGAGCCACGCCGCACACCCGCTCAACCGCTCACTGACCGCCTGATCGCTCAACCGCGTGCCGAGTAAGGTAAGCGTTCCGGCTGTCTGCCGCAAAGAATAATCCAATCCGCAATATAACAACACCATTTGAAATAACTGCTCGACATTCCTGATCTTGCGCCCGCGCCGAAACGCCTCGAACTCTCTGGCTGATTCAATTAAATCCGCTGGAAACTCTTGTAAAAGGTCGGTAAAAGTGTTATCTCTTGATTCAAGAGATGCGATTAGGTTGGCTGGTTTCTTGTTCACACTTAAAACTATTAACCTATCTCATCTCTTT
>JAIVJJ010000441.1 GCA_020200095.1 Acidobacteriota bacterium
TAATAATCTTTCCACTAAAAAGAATCTAGTTTTTCCGGAACAAAAATTAAAAGACACTTATAAGGAATAGAAGTCAAATTACCTCTATTCATAAAACCCCCACCTCACAGATGCCTATCCAAGAAGCCCTAGCCCCCTACCAGCATCCCAATTTTTTACTAAGTGAAACCCACTTTTTAAGACTTTAGGTTTGACGTAAGTATCTGATATGACACTACTTGGCTAAATAACCGGGTAACCAATACTGATTATTATACCGTCGAAGAGAACTTTTTCGGATAATCTCTCTCTAAGTGGTGTGATATATAGACTTAGCCTATGATGAGGTAATTGACCATACCAGGGTGAGTATTTGAAATAAAAACCTCTCTATAGAAGGCTGAGGACTCTTATATGGGCTATCAGCTAGTATGTATGTTTGCGCGGAGAATTTACCAAAGTGAGATTTTTTTGTCTGATTTCACCTTTTTGCTGCGTCATAGCAAAACAGAAGTCTGTTGCTGTAGCGGGAAAGCAAGAAAGCCGCAAGTTCTGACGCTCGCGGCTTTCCTCTTTTTAGTTGTTTGCTGAATTAAGCTATTGAGTAGTAAAGTTCAGTTCGTCTAAATCTTCCGTTACAGTAATCACCTGAGTAGTAAACTGGTAGCGTTTTGAATAGACGTTGATGACGTAAGTTTCTCCCGCTGGAATATCCTTAAAGCTATAATATCCAAAGGAGTTTGTTCTGGCAGTTTGTGTCTCACCATTTTGATTGGTTAAATGCACAACTGCATTAGACACCCCTCTGCCTGTGATATTCAATACTCTGCCAGAAACAGAAACAGTTGCTGCAGTTGGAGCAAGCTGAACTTCAAAAGCGCCGATGTCCACGAATGCCAAGCCGTTGCCATCTCCGTCAACGAAGCGCGGAAAGCCTGTTCCGCGCTGGTCGGTGGAAAGCCCCGCATTGTTTGCCAATGCATTGAGTCCGCCATCAACCGCCGGGCTGCCAACAAAAAGCGCGTGTGTCGGAGTCGGTCCGCCGTTATTTTGCAACGGACCGAGCAATGGATTAACGTTTTGCTTATCTGACGGTTGATAGGCTATATCTAAAAGTCCAATGCTAGTCGAATCGCCCGGCTCATCACCGACTAGATTTCCGCCTGCTGATGTAATTGTGCCACCGTTATAGACGATTTCGTCGCTACCACTACCAACGGTTTCGTTATTACCTGCCACAATCGTATTGCCGAAATTGAGTGTGCCGTTGCTTCCTTGTTCGATGCCGCCGGCACCAGTACCAGTGTTATTGGTGATGGTTACGTTACGCAATGTTACGGCGCCACCTGACCTATTACAAAAGTTGCCTCCGCTCATTGTCGTGTTACCTGAGATGGTCGAGTTGAGGACAGTCAGCGTGGCAAGTATATTTGAAAGCGCACCGCAGTTA
>JAIVJJ010000073.1 GCA_020200095.1 Acidobacteriota bacterium
GAACAATCCTGCATTTTATAAAACAAGGTAATACTGAGAAAGCTTTTCAAAACGCAAAATTGCTGGAAGAGATATTTGGTAAAGGAAATTTTTTTATCGAAATTCAAGATCACAATTTCGACCACGGAAAGAAATATCAAGAACAAACTATCGAATTGGCAAGAAAAGCTGACATACCTTTAGTGGCTACAAACGAAGCATTTTATTTAACAAGGGAAGATGCCAGAGCGCAAGAAATACTGTTGTGTATCGGCGAAGGAAAAACAGTCTTTGACAAAACACGCAGCGATCTGGGAAGTGATGATTTTTATGTACGAACAACTGAAGAAATGTGGGAAATTTTCGGCAAGGATTTTCCGGACGCATTACGAAACACTCTATTGATTTCAGAAATGTGTGATTTAGAATTGCCATCAGGGAAAGATTTATCACTTCCCCAATATCCGATTCCGGCTGGCTCAAAATGCTCAACAACCGATGAATACTTTGAAGAGGTGGTAATTAAAGGTTTCGAGGAGCGAAAGGAGAAAATCTGGCTTCCCATACAAACCAATCTTCGACATTCTTTCGAAGATTATGAAAAGCGCATTCAGACAGAAATTTCAATAATAAAAAAGATGAAATTTCCTGGATACTTTTTGATTGTTTGGGACTTCATTAAATACGCGCGTCAGAAAAATATACCTGTGGGACCAGGGCGTGGCTCTGCGGCAGGTTCGTTGGTAGCGTATTGTCTCGGAATAACTGATATCGATCCGCTCCAATACGACCTGCTTTTTGAACGTTTTTTAAACCCCGAGCGGGTATCCATGCCGGACATAGATATTGATTTTTGCGTTCGCGGTCGAAGCGATGTAATAAATCATGTTTCGGATTTCTACGGAAAAGAATCGGTCTGCCAAATAATTACCTTCGGAACAATGGCATCAAAAGCTGCAATAAAAGACGTGGGTCGAGCCTTAAACATGCCTTACGCGGATGTAGAAAAGATTGGCAAGTTGATTCCGCCGCCGGTAAGAGGTCGTAACATAAGTATCTCTCAAGCTCTGGAACAAGTTGCCGATTTGAGAAAAGCGATGGAAAGCGACGCTCAAGTCAAAGAAGTTGTAGATTTGGCGATACGCTTGGAAGGATGTTCAAGACATACGTCAGTGCATGCTGCCGGGGTGGTCATCTCCCCAAAGCCACTTTATGAAATAATTCCTATTAGCGTATCGGCAAAAAACGAAATAACCAGTCAATACTCAATGAATGACCTGGAAAAAGTCGGTATGCTTAAAATGGATTTCCTTGCTTTAACGGCTTTAACGATAATAAGCGACTGCTTAAAAAGCATTAAGCAAAAAACTGATATACAGATACGGTGGGAAGAAATTTCTCTGGATGATCAGAAAACACTAGCCTTATTCGGCGACGGCAGGACAGAAGCCATCTTTCAATTTGAGTCACAAGGAATGCAGGAAATTTGTCGCCGGCTGAAGCCCAAAAATTTAGAAGATTTAGCTGCATTAAATGCGCTTTATCGCCCGGGTCCACTTGACGGAGGAATGGTAGATGATTTTATTGCGCGTCATCGCGGAGAAAAAAAGGTTCAGTATATTATTCCGGAAATGAGAGAGATTCTCAGTAATACATATGGAATTTTAATTTATCAAGAACAGATAATGCAGCTTGCACAAAAACTTGCCGGATACAGTTTAGGCGAAGCTGATATGATGCGACGGGCGATGGGTAAAAAGAAGCGGGCAGAGATGGCTTTGCATGAAGAAAAATTTGTCAATGGAGCACAGGCAAGAGGAATAAAACGCGAGAAGGCAGAAGAGACGTTTAAATTAATGGCACAGTTTGCAGATTACGGCTTTAACCGGAGTCACAGTGTTGCTTATGCTTATGTGGCTTATCAAACTGCTTATCTTAAGGCACATTTTCCTGCTTACTTTTATGCATCTGTTTTATCCAATGAAGCTCATGACACGGCGAAGATTTATAAGTATTCAAACGAACTTAGAATGGGGGGCTTAAAGCTTTTGCCGCCTGATATAAATGAAAGTGATGCGGATTTTACCCCTGTAGGGCAGGACGTTAGATTTGGGCTTAGTGCGATTAAGGGAATAGGTAATGCAAGCATAGAATCAATAATCCAAACACGGAAAGCGGGAAAGTACACTTCCCTTTTTGATTTCACATCTAGAATTGATCAAGGTTCTGTTACCCGCAGAGCCTTAGAAAGTCTCGTTACAGCCGGTGCTTTTGATTCCTTAAAAGGAGAGGTGTTTACGGTTAATGCGTGGAGGGCGAGATTATTTGCTGGTATAGAGGGAGCTTTGTCGCACGGTCAGAAAATTTGGAATGACAAAACCAAAGGTCAGAATGCTCTATTTGGAGCTCAACAAAGTGCTTCTCTTTTCTTACACAGTCAATTACCGGCAGCGACACCTTGGTCTCAAGCTGAAATTTCCAAAAAAGAAAAATCTTCGGTGGGATTTTATCTCTCTTCGCATCCGTTAGATGATTACAGAAAGGTTTTAGAAGAATTAAAAATTAGGAACATTGCCGATTATGAAGCAATTAAGCCTGGAGATAGAATAAATTTAGCTGGAATCGTTTCTGCATTACAAGTACGTCACAGTAAGAAGGGCAATCGTTTTTGTATTTTTAGGCTTGAAGATCAATCCAACGGTGTCAAATGTTTGGCTTGGTCGGACATCTTTACAAAATTTTCTGACTGTCTGAAGGAAGATGAATTGTTAATTGTCACTGCCAAAGTTGAGTCTATTGAAGGACAAGAAATTACGTTAATTGTTGAAGAAGCAAAAAAACTTTCTGAAGCAATTCTTTTAAAGGCACAGAATGTTTCAATACTTTTACCGTCAAGGGATTTTATAGATGAAAATTATTTTGAAGATTTGTTTAATGTCTTGAGTAAACATAACGGAAACTGTAAGGTTTTTTTGAATATTAATTTAGAAAATAACATAGTTCTCAAATTTCGTTCCGAACCGCTAAGAGTTCAGGGTTCGGTACTTTTGGAAAATGAATTAAGACAAAAAGGCTGTCAAGTCAAATGGATTTTATAGTAAAAGCTTTTCAGAAAAGAAAACTTATGAAAAATAACCGAAAAGATGCTTTTGAACGGATTCAAACGGCGAGACATTCTGAAAGACCCTACACCTTGGACTTGCTAGACACTATTTTCTCTAATTTTGTGGAAATTCACGGTGATAGAAGATACGGCGACGACCCAGCAATTATTTGCGGTTTTGCCCGATTGGACGGGTACGAAGTAGCAATCGTTGGTCAGCAAAAGGGGCGTGACACGAATCAGAGGCGCTTTCGAAACTTCGGAATGCCTAAACCGGAAGGTTACCGAAAAGCTCTGCGAGTTATGAAATTAGCGGAAAAATTTAAAAGACCGATTATAACTTTTATAGACACACCGGGAGCATATCCTGGTATTGACGCGGAAGAGCGTGGACAAGCCGAAGCAATTGCTTTCAATCTGCGCGAAATGTCACAACTTAAAGTACCTGTAATTGTAGTTATTTTAGGAGAAGGTGGTTCTGGTGGCGCTCTTGCAATTGGGGTGGGTGATAAAATTCTGATGCTGGAGAATGCCGTCTATTCAGTGATTACTCCGGAAGGTTGCGCCGCTATTTTGTGGAAAGATGCTGAAAAGGCAAATCTTGCTGCCGAGAGTTTGAGGTTAACCGCTACCGATTTAATGGCATTAGGTTTAATAGATGAAATTGTTCCCGAACTGGTGGAATGGCATTATGCAAAGAATGAGAAAAGCCATTCGAAAGAGGCATTTGAGTACACCGCTGCCGAATTAAGAAATGCGTTATTAAAGGATCTTAAGATTCTGGATGAACTTGATGAACGAAAAATGCTAGAAACTAGATTTAGAAAATTCAGGAAAATGGGCGAATGGATTTAAAGTACTTCCAAAGTTTTGTATTTTGATTTTTCAAATAAACTTTTTAGGAAAAAAAGAAAAGATCAAACAGATACCATACCTTGGAAGTGTTTTTTTAATAATTTAAAAAGGTATGTCGTCATCGCCGAGTATATTAGAGTTCCCTTCACGATTATTTAATTCAATTTTGTCTGATTTGTCTGATTTATCTGTTTTGTCGGCAAAGCTATTATCAGATGAGTCTGCAGATATTTCGTCATTTCGACTGCCGGAAAGAAAATGCATATCAGTTGCATTGACTTCTAAACTATGTCGTAAATTTCCCTCTCGGTCTGTATATTCTTCAACTCTGAGACGCCCCTCGATATAAACCGGACTTCCCTTAGTTAAGTACTTAGATGCGGTTTCCGCTTGTTTATTCCATAAAGTGACCCGAAACCACGTAACGACGTTTTGCATTTCACCGGCTTTATCGCGTTTTTTTTCGTTTGTTGCCAGTGAAAAGTCGCAGACGGCGCTTCCCTGAGGTGTATACCGTAATTCTGGATCGCGCCCAAGATTGCCGACAACAATAATTTTATTAAAAGACATCTTTTATATCTCCTTTGTATATATTAATTTAATTTTAAGCGAACTTTTTCGGATGTTACTCTCATCAATCTATAATGGTCAAGTGATAATGTTGAGTTTTTTATTATTTTTCTTTCCTAGTTTTTTTGCTCAAGGTTTTTATCGGTAGATAAGTGTTTCAAGGAATTGTCGTTAAACTTAATATGCTAATCTTGAAGTTTTGCCTTTTGAATGTCTTTTTAGTAGTTATAATTTCTATTTACTACTCTTATCCGTTTAGGGTCTTTGGACAAAATGACATTGATTTGAGATTACCTATTAGAATTTGCAAAAAATTCTTCATGAGTAATATTTCTGAATTCCCTGTTGCGTCCGATAATGCCAACGTTTTCGTACCTTATTTAAATGGAAATCTTGATTCGATTGATATGAATAAGGGAGATAAAGTATGGCAAAGTGAATTGGGCGGGAGAATCATTTCAGCACCTATTCTGGACAAAAAGGACAGACAGAATTTGTACATAGCTACTACACCATTTGACGTCGGGGGATTATATACTCCACCTAACATTCAGAAAGTACCTCATACATTGTTTCTTCGCTCTATTAATAAAACCACCGGATTAACAAATTGGCTAGTAACTGTAGGTGAAGTTAGTCAGGTGGACAAACTATTTTTGTATGAATTTCAAGATAAAATTATTGTTATTAGTAAAAATGGATTAATTTCGGCTTTTGATAAGAAAAACGGTCAGTCAATTTGGAGAATATCGCTGGATAATACTCTTACCTCAACACCTTTTTTTTCAGAGGATAAAATTACTGTTGCGGTCGACAAAAAAATTGTTACCTTTTCGTTAGAAAACGTGAGAATTTATTTTCAGTTAAAAACTAGTGTTACTCCAACAACCGTATTCCTTTTTAACGATAAAAATTTATTTTGGGGAGATAATTTAGGTAATGTCTATTCGATGAATATTGCTAACGGGAAGATTCTTTGGAAATTTCGTAATGGTGCTCAGATTTCAAACATAATTTTTACTTCAAAAGGTCTTTTTTTAACTTCTTATGATAACTTTGTATATCTGGTTTCGACTGGTAAAGGAAAGTTGATATGGAAAAAAAGGTTTTCGGGTAGAATAACTGCCGAGCCGTTGGTTTCCGGCAATTTCGTGACTGTCAATTCTCTATCTAATCCTGAAGTTTTTGTTTTGGATTTGTCAAACGGTAAGCAAGTAAATCAGTTTTCTCTAACAGAAGAAAGTTCGTCGCTAAACTTTCCGCTTTTATTAGATAATTTCCTAGTTTATGTTACTATCAAAGGTCTTTTTGTTTTTTCGCATAGTGGCAGTGATTGTACGTATTGATGAGAAAATTTTGAGCTGTTGTAATAGTTTTAGGGGAAAGATATAAAATAAATAAAAAAGGTATGAAGGAACCATACCTTTTTTATTTATTTTATATAAAATCTTAAAATGCCAAAGGTTAGTGAGAATTTGAATAGCTTTGCATCATAGAGTAAATC
>JAIVJJ010000204.1 GCA_020200095.1 Acidobacteriota bacterium
GGATAAATCGCTCGAAGACTGTATTCGGGAGCATCTTTTTGCATACGGCGAAGGAGCCGAATCGAGAAAAGTAAAACAGCCGCCCGGAACGCTTCCGCTGTCAGCCGTTTCGCCGAAGGTTGCAAAACTTTTTGAACGGGCGTTTTTGACGGATGATAAACGCCCCGAACCGCGCGAGTGGATAGAAGCGCTCGAAGATTTATCAAACAATCTCGAACAATGCGCCTTACATCCCGGTCATTTATATTACGTAAAATTAAATGCTTGTCCGTGGTGCGAAATAGAATCAAACACCGGTCTGATGCTGTTTCCGTTTATCGGCGGAAAAAATAACGCCGCCGGTCAGGAATCTTTCAATATCTTTACCATCGAAAATCTCATTGCGAGTTTTAATGTTTCGCAAAATTTACCGGCTAAGCCTGTAAAGCCAACCGTATTGCCGCCGCCGTCGCCGGAAATTCTTGATGTAAGAAAAGCCACGCGCCAACGTCAGATAATTCTTATAGCGATTCAACTTTTTGTAGTTATAACCTTTTCGGTACTGGTCGGTTTCGGTTCGGTTTGTTTTGTCGGTTTGATACTAATGATTTTCATGACCGTTATCCTTGATGGTTCGGCTAAATCAATAAAGAAAGACCTTCAAGATCGTTTGCAAACGGCGCGTTATGAATGGGACAAACTCGAATACGAGTGGGAGCAAGCCGAATCCGGGCAAAAACTAAATGAAGATATTGCTCAAATCAGAGGCAAAGTCACCGAATACCAAAATTTACATCAATTAAACCGTCGAAAAACACAGAGTTTACGCGATGAAATTTTCAGCCGCCGGGTAAACGAATACCTTGATTCCGTCCGGTTGGATGATGCTGCTGAATTTATAGGTGTCGAAAATGGGCGGCTTGAGGCGTTAAAAAATTTCGGCATAAAGACGGCGGCTGATATCGAATCAAAACGTTATCTGCTGTCGGTTCCCGGAGTTGACGATAACTTAGCGTCAAAATTAGTTGACTGGCGGAAGGAACTCGAAAGAAAGCTCGATTACGATTCGGAATCAAAAATCCCCGAAACCGAGCAGGAACGATTAACTCAGGAAACGGCGGGAATGCGGCGTAAAATTGAAAAAGAAGTTGAAATGCTGCTCGGCGTGCTGCGTTTGGGTTCGGTTAATCTGCGTCACCGGCAACAGAAATTGCTCGCCAAATCCGAGGCTCTCGCCGGTCAGCTTTTGCAGACGGAAAGCGATCTGTCAGCTGTCGGGAGCAATGCTCCCGCGATTGTCGCACTAGTGCTTATTACATTTTTGACTCCAATATGGGGAATCGCATTCAGAGAGATGCTCTCTCCGCCTAAACCGTTTCCGACAAATAATAATTATCCCGTAACTTTGCCGCAGAAAACTGAGCCGATTTATAAAGC
>JAIVJJ010000319.1:0-4254 GCA_020200095.1 Acidobacteriota bacterium
CACGAATTGTTCGGTAAAAATTGCGGGCAAAAATGAGTTGTTTGAAATCGAAACTAATCAAGGAAAATTCACGAGTGAAAGTTTCGTAATCGCAACGGGCGGGCTTTCGTTTCCGAAAATCGGCGCGACGGACTTCGGCTATAAAATCGCCCGACAATTCGGCTTGAAAATTGTCGAAACGCGCCCGGCGCTTGTGCCGCTTGTTTTTGCCGGAGATTTGCAACGCTTTAAAAAACTGGCGGGCGTTTCGGTTGACGCCAATGTTTCGTGCGGCAAACAGACGTTTCGGGAAAACATACTTTTCACGCATCGCGGACTTTCCGGTCCGGCGATTTTGCAGATTTCAAATTATTGTCAGAAAAACAAAGCGGTTTCGATTGATTTACTGCCGGAACGAGACGCGCTCGAGATTTTGCAAAGCAGTCATGAAAACCGGCAATTACTTGACAATTTTTTGAGCCAATTTCTGCCCGCTCGCTTCAGTGAAGTTCTCACCGAGTTTCAATATGCCAACAAACCTGTTTCACAATTAAGCAAAATGGAAATCGAACGCGCAGCCGAAAAATTAAACTCGTGGCAAGTTTTGTTTGACGGAACGGAAGGCTACGACAAAGCGGAAGTTACGCTCGGCGGAGTTTCAACCGACGAGCTTTCGTCGCAAACAATGGAAAGCAAACGAGTGAAAAATTTGTATTTCATTGGCGAAGTCGTTGACGTAACGGGCTGGCTCGGCGGTTACAATTTTCAATGGGCGTGGTCTTCGGGCTTTGCGGCGGGACAGTTTGTTTGAGGAAAATGTTAAAATAAAATATAAAAGTGAGATGTCAAATATCCGTTTAAGAATCATATTAGTATTATCTTTAATTTCACTGTTAGTTATTGGTTGTGATTTAGTTCCGCAAACACAATCAAACTCACCAAATCCTCGAGTTATTCCTCCTGAAAAGGTCTCAAGAATAGCCAAAAATCTGCCTTATGCGGAATTCAGTTATACGGGTTTGGCTTTTTTTGAAGGAAAACTTTATGCCTCTTCTGTAATTGGTTTGTTGGAATTTGAAAAAGGAAAACTCTCAAATTTATATCAATGGACTAACGAAGATTATGATGTTGTAGAAGACCTATCCTTTGATAAAGCTAATCATTCGCTCTGGATGTTTCGTTCCAAGAAACGAAAGCTCATTCGTTTCGATGGTAAAAGCTGGAATTTTGTTGATTTACCAAAAGTTGCCGGAGGGTATACGCGAGGCGATATGCTTAAATCCTTTAATGGATTTAGCACTGATTCTGCTTTTTGGTTAAATGTTGCGGGTGAAGCATGGCGATGGAATGCTGATAGTAATACTTGGACCCGTCAAGTAGGAGCATCTGAAAAAGACTGTTATGTAACTACTGACACTAATGTAGATACACGGTGTTTTGCAAGTATTGCTCCCGTTCAAGACAGAGTATTAAGCATTATGCACCGAGAGTATATATCGGGCTTTGGAAACCCGACTGTTGGCAAAGTAAAACCTCCGTCCGACAGAGTTTATTACTGGGAAAATGATAAATGGCAGGAAGTTATACCAAAAGATTCCGTTGTTGATTTTGTCACAAAGGAAGTCGTGGTCGGTAAAGATGCAGCTTTTATTAAAACCTGGTATGGCAAACTCTTTCGCGTAACAGCATCGGAAATTGTTCCAATAGAAACTTTAGGCGAGGTTGAAAAAATGATTACGACAACTTCGGGAAATTTCTTGTAAGTTTTCGTAACGACGGCATTTATGAATATAACAACGGATGGCAGAAAAGGTTTTCATCTCCATATCCGCCAAATGAACCTGAACATTTTACTTATTTAGCTGAAAGTAATGGTCAAATTGCTATTGCAATTTCAGCAGGAACCGATAATGACGCAAAACCACTAGGTCAAACAATGCTTTGGATTTCTGACGGAAATGAATTAAAAGCAGTTTCATTTGAGAAATAAACAAAAAGCATTAAAGTTAATTTTTATTGTTACGAAAACGCTTCTTTGTGGGAAACTTTTTGATTAAAACAAATAAAAGTTCGATTGATTGAACATCACGGTTAACCAAAAAGAAAATTTGATTTCTTTACCTCAAAACCGAAGCCAAAATCACAATCAGCACAATCAAAACAAAAACAAACGCCGCGATTTTCAGCCAGCTATACGGACGGTCTCCCTGCACTTCACCGGTTCTGCCGTTGACGACGATTTGGAAGGTTTTGCCGCTGAATTGATACGCGCCTGCATAGACGGGCAAAAGTAAATGTTTGAATGTGATGTCGGAAAAATAAGTTGAAACGTTGTGAACGCGCTGTTCGTCGCCGCCGATGTCGCGGCAAACGTCGCTTAAAATTACGCCGCTTGCGATTTCCTTGAAACGCTGGAAACCTTGGGGAAGCGCGATTTGGTAAGTTTGCGCTTTGTGACCGGACAAAAATGCCGGTTCGTAAGATTTGAGTTCTGCAAAATCCCAAGGCTCAAGCGCGTTAAGATAATTTTGCGGCAGCGACGTGGTTGCCGGAACGGAAACGTCGTCAAATTGTCGCCCGACTGCGCCGCTCGCCGAATACCAATTTGTATGCCGGACTTGCCGCGATTTTTGCTCGCCGTTTTCTTCGTAATAGACGGTTTCGTAATAATGTTCGCCGCGCTCGCCGTCGTAATCGGGGCGCGAAAAAGCGTCGTAAGTCCAATATGGAATATAAATGCTGCTGATTTTGTCGGGACGCGCGAAATCTTTTAATTTCGACGGCGCGAACCAGCGTGAAGAAATCCAGCCTTTCAGCGCGGCGTTTGCCTGCGGCGTCGTTACGCGAAACGGCAAAACGCCTTCGGGCGCAATCAAAGGGTCGGCGGCTTTCGGTAGCGCGACGATTTTCGCGCCGCAAAAATCGCATTCCTGCGCCGTTTCAGGCGGCGTAAAATTTACAATCGCGCCGCAACTGGCGCAGCCGACTTGCATCGCGTTAATCGCCATTGGCTGCAACTGCATCGCTTCGGGTCGAAGAAATTCTTCGTAAGATTTTTCTTCGACCGTTCCTACGGCTTGAATCGCTTGCGCATATCCGCAATAAGAACAGGTCAATTGCCCGTTTTGCGGGTTGAAAACCATATTAGCGCCGCACGACGGACACAGAAAACGATTGATGTTTTCGCGGTTTATTTCAGGAGCCTTCTTCATAGATATAGAATATAATTTAACCGATTTACATGGCGCAAATTGCGGAAAAGGAGAAAATTCTTGTTAAAAAAGACTTTAGACGATTATCGTAAAGGCGCAATCGGCTCGTTAATGGACGAATACGAACGGGTGGCGTTTGAATTAAAATTCGTTTTGCAAAAATATTGGCGAACAAGATTACACGCGAATCGCCGACGCAGAGACTGAAAACGTAGATTGCCGCTCGATTCAAACGATTATGAATCATGTCGTCCGCGCCGGTTACGGTTATGCAAATTACATCCGCGAATCACTTGCGATGAGCCACTTACCCGTCGAACGCAAACAAATCGCTCACGCGGAAATTGTCGAAGAAATTGATAAAATGCTCGCTTACACAATTGAAATATTCGACGGAAGATGGGAAACGATAGATGAGGAAATGATGAACGTATTCATAAATACGCGCTGGAGCATCGTTTACAACGTTGACCAAATGCTCCAAAACGCGATAGTTCAGGTTCTCCGGCATCGCCGCCAGATTGATAAGTTTTTACTTAAATTTGAAACTTAAATTTTCGCCAATTGTAGGAAAACCGTTAAGTCGCTTAATTACAACAGCTAGGTTTGGATTATACAACCGCCAATTTTTCAGCCGAAAACTTCCAGTCAACACACAACCTTACAGTCATAAATTTAAGGGCATAGGGGTGTGCAAAAAATTAGAATTCTACGGCGCAGCTTTCTCTGGAAATTCTTTATGACAATGTTCACAAACTGCTGCTGCTTTCCAGACTTTTCTTTTGCAGAAAGGACATAATTTCCTCATTGAATCCCGCCTCCACATAAATAAAAATAAACCTGTGAGAACAAGAGGAATCAGAATAAGAATCAGCAACGGAGCAAAATTAAGTAATTGATAAAACTTCATTAATTTTTTATCCCTCAAAACCGCCTAATTAAAATAAAATTTTGAATTGATATAAATCAACCTAGCGGAATCTTCAATTTCTTTTAGATAAATTGAAAGTTTCAACAAAAGGTTTATTGATAAAACTAATTATAATTTCTTACCGCTTCATTT
>JAIVJJ010000319.1:4295-10260 GCA_020200095.1 Acidobacteriota bacterium
GATAAAACTAATTATAATTTCTTACCGCTTCATTTTGTTCGATTGTAATTTTATCTACCGAAAAGCCGAAATATCCATTCCAAAACGCTCGTTGACATATTCTTCTTGCGCCTGATTCAAGTTCCGCAAATTTGCCAAACGGCGTTCGGATTTTTTGATGTGCGTCTTTGTTCGCTCAGCCATTTGCTTGAGCAGATTTCTGCCTTCGAGCATCTCGGCGCGGACTTTTGCGTGAAGCGTGAAAAGTTCGGAAAGTTCGGCTTTCAAAAGTTCTTCGCGCAATTCCTTCAAACGATTTTTGATTTGATAAATCTGTCTAATCACGCGAACAAGTTCGTCGCCGATTGAATCGCCGCGCACCAAGTCAGGCGAATCACGAAAATCTTCAACCAATTTATTCAAAAGATTTTGGTCGCCCGCCGAATAAGCATCATTCAGCCGCGTCATCAAATTATGCCGTTTTTCCTTTTCTTCCGCGTCCAAAGCCAAATCGGGATGAATAATTTTCGCTAAATTGTGATAAGCCTTTTTCGCTTCGGCTGTCGGCTGCCATTTGAAAGAGCAATTTTCCGCGTTTTCTGTGTTGGCGGCTGATTCTTCGGCTCGGCGGCGCAACTCTTCGGCGCGTTTTTTGATTTCTTCGTCGTCCGGCACAAGTTTGACTTCTTCTTCGGCAATCTGCGCTTCGATTTCGTCGAGTTCGGCGTAAAACCTGCCGACTTCCATTTTGTATTGCGCTTCAAATTGTTCGAGTTCGGCGCGAAGCTCGGTCATCGCCTCTTCACGGAAAGCGAGCGTTTCTTTGAAGCGTTCCAGAATGCGCTTCTTTTTATTGAGTTCGATTCCTTCAGGAGCTAAAACATTCATAAATCAATTTTTAAACACAGATAAACACAGATTAACACAGATATTATTTTGATTTTTCTTATCTGCGAAAATCCGTGTTTATCTGTGGACAAATTACTTCCGCAAAAACTCAAAAGCCTGCAAGCGATTCGCGTTTGCCGAATAAAGCAAGCCGACGGTTTCATCGGTTACAAATTCCGCATCCGGCTCATTGATTAAAACAAAACGCGCATCTTCGCCCGTGTGGACATTCACGCCGACAAGACCTTTTTTATCAAACGGCTTCGGCAAATCGGTGTAAAAATACATATAATTTCCGCGCAGTTCAGCGAGACGTTTGCGCCGAAAAAAGTAATCGGAAAGTTTTTCGATTCGGCGAATCGGGTCAAGTCGTTCAAGCAGATTTTCCTGCACGTCGGCGCGTGAAGGCGTCGCTTTGTCAATTGCTTTGCCGATAATTTTTCCCCGAATGTTTGAAGCCGTCGGTAATGTCGGCGTGCTGATTTGCAAGCCGTTGACGCGATTCAAAAAATTTGGCGTTCTCGCGGCAATTCCGTAAACGCGAATTTGCCGCGAAATATAATTTTTTGCCGAATTGCTTGCCAGAGTCGTCAAATCAACCGTTGAAAAACGATTCCGCAAACCCGACCAGCGAAACGAATTAACCGTCTGCGCGAGACTTAAACCGCCGCGCGTCAAATTCAAAGCAGAAGTCGCCAAACCGCCGTAACGAAAATAAAGTGCCGTTGCCCGCAGCGCGATTCCGGCGACGGTTCGCAAAATTCCGCGCGATGGCGCTGTGTGCTTCACGCGCCAAAGGGCTTTAGTCTCAGGTCTCAAGTCCAAAGACCCAAATTGCTTTTCGTGTTGAGCATTGAACTTTATATTTTGAAAAGTAGATTGATTTGAGGCTTGAGACCTGAGACTTGAGACTCTGAAGCCTGCAATTTCATCGCGTCCGCCGACAACCGCGTCACCGCGTTCGTTGATTAAAACAAACTGCGCTCGTTCGATGTCGTGTTCAATTTTGTTTAGACGCTTGCCGTTTCGCGCGTCAATCAAAATTAAATCGTCTTTGTCGGCAATTAAAATCGTGTTCGTGTCCGAAAAAACAAAATTCGTCAAACCTTTGTCCGCGCCTTTGTAACGCCAGAGAGTTTTGCCGTTTTTCGTATCAATCGCCGAAACTCCGAACGAGCCTTTCTCAACCGTTTCGCCGTCTTCGATGCGCGTAAATTGTCCGCCGGTTCTGACATACAAAACATTTCCGACAATCGCCATTTCCGGCGTGACGCCCAAATCTTTTGCTTCCCATTCGACTTCGCCGCTTTTGCGATTGACGGCGCGAACTTTTCCTCTGCCGGAAGTGTAAATGTATTTGTCATCGAAAACCGGGTCGGCTTCGGTCAAAGCCAGTCCGTCCTCGTTGACTTTAAATTTTTCGCGGTTTTTCTCTTTGCCGGTTCGCGCATCATAACTTGTCGCGCCTTCGTAAAAAAGAAAAAGTCTGCCATCTAAAATCAAAGGCGCGCGGTAATTATCCAAAGTAAAAGAAATCTCGCCTAAGTTTTCGCCGAAGCGCGACGGCATCATTTCGATTTCGTTGTCAAAATCTTTCTTCCAAAGTTCCTCGCCGGTTGAAAGTTGAAAAACGTGAACGACAGGTTTGCGCTTTAATTTCTCGCCCGCTTTTCCGCGCGCGTCTTTGACCAAAACCGTCGCAATCAAATCGGCTTCCGGTTCGACAGCAAGCTGTAAAACATCGCCTTTCACTTTTTCGCTTTGCCAGATTGATTTGCCCGTTAAAATGTCAACCGCTTCGAGCCGCGATTTTTTGCCTTCGTCGGTTGAAATCAAAATCAAATCGGTTGACGGAATCGGCGTTATGGAAGTTTCGTTCAAACCTCTGGTTGCCTTGCGCCAAATTCTTTCGCCCGTTTGCCCGTCAACGGCGTAAAGCGAATTTTCCGTTCCGGTCAAAACAATGCCAAAGTCGGTTGTTTGATAAAACGCAACTCGTCCATCAAGCCGAGCTTCCCAAGCGGGCTGTGCTTGATGACTTGCCGCGAAAAAGCACAAAAGACACAAAAGTAAAGCTAAACCTTTCATAAAAGTATTATCCACAAAAAAACACGAAATAGCACTAAATTTTTGTGCTGTTCCGTGTGATGCGTGTTGATTATAGAAAGTTTCTATAAGAAAAGAGAAACGATTTTTTGCCAAATGCTTGACCAGAAACTTTCGATTTTTTCATTCGTTTCAGGCTTTTGTTCAGGTGTTAGTTGCTGGTCTTCAAAAATTTTTGGTGTGCCGAAAATCTCGGAAAATTTCTCGTGGCTGACAATTCCTCTGTTACACATATCGGTTTTCAAAGGTTCTCCGTCAGCTACGATATAAACCGTCTGACCAATCTCATAATCAAGGCTGCAACTGCTTATTTTAGGTTCGGCTCTGACAATTATTTTGCTTGAGTCAACACCTTTCCACGCCTTCAAAACTTGAATATCAACATCTAAATACGGTTCGCCCGAAAAAAGCTCTTCTTTTGCCGCAGTGATTGAAATAACCTTGCCTTGAAAAACTGCGTCGTTTCTTTTTAGTGTTTTTATCTGCTCGGCTTCATTTGTATTTGCACAAACACAAGCTAATACCAAGTTATAATTAAGAAGTAAAACTAAAATCGAAGCAAGAATTTTCATAAAATCTTACTGAATCCGATATGCTTTTTCTTTCCAGATGATAACAACCGTTCCGCCGAGATTTTCGGCAATTGAGCGCAAACCGGAATCGAGTTTTTTATACTCGTTTGTGCCGCGTGAAATGTTTGTCGTCGCTTGTCCTTTGTAAGCCGCGTCAATCCAAACGCCGCTTTGCCGCCGGAAAGTTTTGCCGCCGACGCTGGTTGTTTCGGTATTTGCCCTTGCGTTTTTTCTCGCCTTTGCGCTTAATGTTTCGGTTGCGGCGCTTCTTCCCAAAGCGGTTGGTTGCGACGGCTCGGCTTGAACCGTTGCAGGCTTCGTCGTATCGGCGGTTTCCACGCCTTTTTTATCTTCTTTCGAGCGCTCCGGTTTTTCTTCGGCGACATTGCCTGCCGCAAAATTGTTTTCCGGCAAAACGGTTCTATTTTTTGTCGCTTCGTCTTCGCGGCTCGGCTCGTCTTTCGGCGACTCATTTGAGGAAACGCTTAATTTGTTTGAAATTACGCTTGTATTTGAATTTCGCGGGGCAGTATTTGTTGAAGTGTTTGCCGTCATCATATCTGACGAATAAACCGATGCGGCATTTGCGTTGAAAACCGTATTTGCCGTATTCGCCATCATATTCGTTTGATTTTCTTCTAAAGGCATCGCATTTTCTTCGGCATTCGGACCTTTTGCGCTTTGTTGTTCTACGGGAGCTTTTGCCATATCAAAACTTCCCGATTGATTAGAGTTTTGCAGCACGATAAACCCAATCATCACGGCAAAACCGAGAACTAATGCGCCCATTGTGTAAGCTAAATTCGGATACGCAAAAAGTTTTCGATACCAAGGAATCGCCGCGGCGACAGCGACAGTTTTTGTTTCTTCGACAGGAACAATTTCGGAGTTTAATGCAATTATGTTTGAGAGAATTTTTCGACAACGCTCGCAATCCGCCAAGTGAATTGTGAAACGTTGCTGCGCCTTTTCCGGCAAAGCGTTTTCGGCAAAAGCGGAAATTTCATCGGCATCCAAATGCGGATTGCGGATTGCAGATTGCGGATTTGTCGCCGCAAACGCAGTTTCGCCCCGCGCCATTTGGCGCAAAAGAGCGTCCATTTCTTTGTCGAATTCAAATTCCATCTTTAATAATGGAAAATGGAAAGTGGAAAATGGATAATTTTTAACTGATATTTTCCGTTATGCATTTTCCGTTTTACATTGCCGTTTACAGAACGCATTACCAAAAACTTTCTTGCACGAGCGCGGCGGCGAGCAAAAGCGCAAACAATTTCTCAACGCTGATGCCGAGCCTTGATGCCGTTTCCGACAGAAAGCGTTTGACTTCTTCCGGTTTCCAGCCGTGTTTTGTCTGCAAAATCTTCTCGACTGATTTTCTGATTTCAGTCTGCACGCGGACGAGTTTGCGGCTAGCTGTCGCTTCGTGAAAACCGAGCGTGTTGCCAATGTCTTTTAATTTCAAATCGTCAAAATAATAAAGTTTCAAAATCAATTTGTCTTCGCCTTCGAGCGCGGCGATCGCTTCTTTCAAAGCGTTTGACACATCTTTTTGCACTTCGGTTTCGCTGAAAATTTCTTCCGGGTTTGCGCTGTGCGATACAACTGACTGGTTGTCGAATTTTTCCGAAGATTCATTCGCCAAATTTTCAAATTCCCTGTTTTCCTCAATCTGCACAAGGCGCGATTGTTTTCTGAATTGGTCAATCGCTAGTTGCAAAACAATCGCGCGAAGCCAACCGCCCAAACTTCCGCGACCCGAATAATAAGAAAGTTTTGATTTTACCTTTCCGTCTTTGTCGTTTTTTAGCCCGTAAAGCTCCGCCCAAATTGAGCTTGCCAGATCTTCCGCGTCTTCGGCGTTGTTTGAAATCTTTCGCGCCGCCGATTTTACGGTTGCATCGAAATTTTTCACCAAATCGTTCCACGCCGTTTCATCGCCCTTTTCGCAGGCAATTATCAAACACAACTCGTCCGCTCGAAGTGTGTTAACAAATTCTTTTATTTCCGCGACTGTAACATTTGCGTTGTCGCGCAAAACGTATTTTTCGATTGATTTTATGACCCGCTCGGATAAATCCGCCGCGTTTAATCCGCGCGAATCTGTGGCGCGTGAAACAAGTCGCGTAAGCGAATCATCAATCGTCTGTTTATATTTATCCGCAAAATTCATCGGCAAAATGATGCAAAAAGTTTAGCACAATACTAAAAGGAAGATAGATTATTTTCGCGTTATATAACACTTGGAAAATTTCGTAAGCCGAATAAATGTCAAAATTTATAAACCTTTATGTTTGTTTTTGGGTCATGACTAGCGAAAAAGTAAAATATAATAATTAAAGCTAGTTATGACAGATAGTTGCAAACTTTATATACGCGCTCAAATTTCACGCGCTAAATTTCGTCAAATCTTACGACTT
>JAIVJJ010000205.1 GCA_020200095.1 Acidobacteriota bacterium
GTCAAAAATTTTCATTCAAGACCTTAAAATAGCCTGCATCAGCTCTGACCGACTTATTCTTTCCCGGCGTGATTTTAAGATATGGTTAAAGGTTAAAATTTGTAATCTATCCTGCAAACTGTATGACTTAATTTCAGTAAGTAGCCGAGCAGAAATAGATTATACTATTTCGCACGATGGGTAAAACGAAAGTTATTCAACTGAGCGACGCGCAGCGTCAGGAACTTATAGATGGTCATCGAAGCGGCAAAAGTCACGCCTTTCGACAGTGTTGTCAAATGATTTTGCTCAAAAGTGAGAAACGCACCAGCCGTGAAATTGCACGCTTATTGGGTTGTCATAAAATCACGGTCAACGAATGGGTCAAGCGTTTTGAAGGCGAAGGCATCGAGGGTTTGAAAATACGTCCGGGGCGCGGGAGACGGGCGATTCTGCAAGCGTCAACTGATTTGAGCCGTGTGCGGGCGGCGGTGATTCGTTCGCGGCAGCGTATCGGTCTGGCGAAAGCCGAACTGGAAGCCGAGTTGCAGAAGCCGTTTTCGACCACGACGCTTAAACGATTTCTGAAAAAAACAATTGCCGCTTCAAACGAATTAGAAAGCGACTGAAAAAGAAACCGCCGCCGGAAGTTTATCAGTTAAAAGGCGAGGTGCTGGGAGAAATGGAGCGATTGTCTGAGAGCGGCGCGGTTGATTTGTATTACGGCGACGAGGCGGGTGTCGCCTTAGAGCCGAACGTGCCGTATGGCTGGCAGTTTGGTGATGAAGAGGTTTCGATGCCGTCCGAGAAAGGTGCGGGCATCAATTGTTTCGGGTTGTTTACGCGCTCGAATAAAAACTGGACGGCGACCAGCGAAAAGACGATTGATGCCGCTTTTGTAGCGGAACAACTGGAGCGATTTTCGTTTTCGCTCTCGAAACTGACTGTCATCGTCTTGGACAATGCGCGAATTCACACGAGCAAAAAGATTGGTGAACGGATTCAGGCGTGGCAAGGGCGCGGATTGTTTGTGTTTTATTTGCCGACTTATTCGCCGCATTTGAACATCGCAGAAACGATCTGGCGCAAGCTTAAATACGAATGGTTGTCAGCGGAAGATTATGAGTCGAAAGGGCATTTGCAGTATGCGGTAAGCCTTGCACTTTCAGCTTTTGGAAAAAGCCTGAAAATCCTATTCTCCGGTTTCAAACATAATTCAGTTTAATTGTGAACGACTACTTAGGATAAAAGAGTATTCCAGTTGCTTTCAAATTTGATGACCTTGCCGGCGGAAACTGTCGTAATGCCTAGCTATTTTCATTTTGGGATTTTCTCTATCAGGCTGATAGCTCTGCGCGATTATTCACCAAAAATAAATTGCGAAATGTAAATCGGATAGCAGCCAATATCCATTAACACGTCGCCTAATAG
>JAIVJJ010000074.1 GCA_020200095.1 Acidobacteriota bacterium
TAAATAATCGTCGGAAAATTATTTATATCAATTCAATACATATTCAAAGTTATAATACAATAAAATAAAAAATTTAGTTTACAAACTTTCATAATTTTCATAAATTTCCGCAATATCTCGATAAACCTTTGAACAACCCGTTTGCAACAGTTTTTCTCTCGTCCAACCGCCGGTTAATACGCCGATAATTTTCAAATCAACTTTTTTTGCGGCAATCGCGTCGTAAGGTGTGTCGCCGATAACTACGATATGGTTCTTTTCTATTTTTTTTAATTTTTGAAGAGCAGCTTGGAAAATGTCCGGTTCTGGCTTTGATTCTTCGGCATCATCAGTCGAAGTCTCTTCATCAATTAAGCCTTCAATGGCAGCAATTTTTTTATATGCTTCGACTTCCTCTTTCCTGGCAGAGCTTGCTAACACAATTTTCTTTCCGCCGCCCTTTATCTTTTTGAAAAGTTCGCGCACCTTTGGGAAAGGTTTTATTTGTTGTAAATACTCTTTCATTAACAAATCGCTGCGATATTTTTCGATTTTTTCCTCGTTCTTTTCAAGGTCGTCTTTTGAGAAATAACTTGAAAGAAATTGGTCGCCGCCCATTCCGATAAGTTTCTTGGCTTCGGCTAACTCAATTTTTTTTCCAAAAACATTAAAAGTTTTTACCCAAGTTTTAGCGTGCGCTTCAACCGAATCAATTAATGTTCCGTCTATATCAAAAATAAAAGCGTTAATCAAAGAATTTCCCCCTTGTATTTGTAAAAATAATTCTGTTTTGTAAAATAGCAAATTCTTTAACAAACTTGACAGTTGTAATTTTTATTCGCTATTTTAATAGTTCGCTTTCAGTAGAAGCGGAACGGCAGATAGGCACTTAGCTCAGTGGTAGAGCACTACCTTGACACGGTAGGGGTCATAAATTTCTCATCCTTTATCTAGCATCTCTATTCGCTTTTTTAATCCCTTTTCTACCTTTATATTCTCCTTTTCCATACTTTTTAATCTTCATTGAAGAGTAAAAATTTTATAAAGATGGCTACTCGATTTCACCTTCTTCCCTCTTTATAACCTAATACTCACTAGGAAGCAAAACAGTCGTAGAACTTCTATCTGCCTCTGTAATCACCCACAGTCTCACATCTCTAGCTGTCCTGTAAGCCGATAGAATCCTAAAGCCTTCTTTAACAGAAAAATCATTTTCTTTCTTGTCATCTTGGCAGACTATTCCCCAATCTCCTTTTTGATGTTTGGCTAGAAACTCATTCGCAGTTTGGTTAGATTCTTCTAAGGCTTCTCTAGCTCCAAGGGTTAATAAGACTTGCCCTAATGAAAACAGAATAGCCTTTTCATTTAGGGTTTCTAGTTTACGACGAAACTTCAGCCAAAAGAGTTTTTCATCTTTTGAGATAACCGAAAGGAAAGAATCTATCTGTTTGATAATAGCTTTCCGTTCGTTTGCATCTGCCTTTTCATAGAGAGCAAGCATTTGCTCAGATTGATAATTCAAATACGCTTGTTTAGCGTCTTGTTGTGTTTGTGTTAGATTATTCATTGCATTCTCCTGATTGTTTACTACTCCGAGTGCTTTTCCGTTTCGACAACGTGCAGCACTATGCGGATAGTTTAAGCGATCTGCCTGCAGATATCAGGTCTTCTTTATTGCAACGGCGTGAAAAGCATTTTGCTCTCGAAGCTCAGGTGTTTGCCGATGTTTTAGAAGAAGGCAGAAAAGACGGTTCTTTCGACGTGGAAGAGATACAGTCAACGACAAACGCAATTCTGCTTGCCACAAACTCCTTATTGCCATACAGCCTGAGCGTGAACGAACTTGGCAAACGAAAAGAACTTGAAAAGAAAATTTCAAAAATAGCTGATTTGATTCTGATCAGCTTGATAAAACGAAGCTAACAGAAAGTTTTAACCGAAAACAGAAGACAAGAGAAAAGACTCCATCCGAAAGTGAAACGAAGACAAAACGAACAAATTGAGCAAAACTTTGAGAAACAATCAAAGTTACTAAAACCCTAAACCAAAAGGAAAATTAAGAAAATGAAAAGCAAATTATTAATCGGAATTGTCGCCGTCATGGTTTTCGCTTTCGGCTGAAAGCGGAAATGCCGACCTATTTACTCGCGAGCGCGGATGAAAACACGCTTATCTCAGCGATTGCCAAAGATTGGAGCGGCGTTCTCCCGTTCACGATTCTTTACAACGAAAAGGGCGAGATAACTTATCTGCGGCAGGGAGAGGTAAAGCATGAGACATTGAAAAGCGAAATTGAAAAAAATTAAGCGAAAAAAGTTGAAATGAAGTGAAAACCTTTTGTTGATTTTAACTTTGCTTGCGACTTCTTGATATATTAACTTCCGCTTCGAGCAGCGAAATTGGTGGCGCTTGCTACCTGCACACTTTGTTGCGGTGATTGTTTTTCTACTGCTTCACGTAGCTATTTATGTCAGTTTCCTTATAATTGTTAATCCGGCATTTGTTGCCAAAGAGGGTGGTTTTTTTGCTCTGACATTTACGCTAACCATAAGAAACTGGATAGTGGATTTGCCGACGTATTGTTTTCTGTTGAGCAGCATTTACATTGTGGATTTTTACCGGCGTTTTCAAGCCGAACAGTTAAAATCTTCAGAACTGAAAGCCGCCCTTGCCACCTCGCAGCTTAATGTCTTGAAAATGCAGATTCATCCGCATTTTCTTTTTAACACACTAAATGCCATTTCCGCGCTCGTCAATGATTCTCCCAAGATAGCTACCCAAACCATCGCTCAGCTTGGCGATCTGCTCAGAATGTCATTGAAGAGCGATGCGGCGCAGGAGATTTCATTAAAACAGGAACTTGATTTTTTGGGAAGATACGTCCAGATTCAACAAACTCTTCTGCAGGATCGGCTCGGAGTTGAATGGAAAATTGCCCCTGAAACGCTTGATGCCGCCATTCCCAATATGATTTTGCAGCCGCTAGTGGAAAACGCCATCAATCATGGGATTTCTCCGGTTGAAAGCGGCGGACGTATTGTAATCGCCGCAGCAAAAGAAAACGGAAATCTAAAGTTGAGCGTATCAGATAACGGACAGGGGTTATCATCTAAAGCCGAATTATTATTTCAAAATGGCATTGGATTGTATAATTCAAGAGAAAGACTGAAACATTTGTATGGTGACAAGCAGGAGTTTAAGATAAGCGAAATTCCCACGGGCGGCGTTTTGGTTCAATTGGAAATGCCCACCGTTATTTTTGTGACGGCTTATGACGAGTTTGCGCTCCGCGCTTTTGACGTTAATGCCATCGGATATCTTTTAAAGCCGTTTGAAGAAGACCGATTTATCAGAGTTCTTGAAATTGCCAAACACCAAATCAAGGGTAATTTACACAAAGGCTCCGATGATCGGCTTTACCAGCTAATTAAAGAAGTTAAAAATGAACCTAAATACGTAAAAAGACTAGCTCTCAAATTGGGTGAGAGTTCAAATATCCTTTTGACAGACGAAATTGACTGGATCAGCACAGCCGGTAACTATGTGGAACTACATATTGGTAGAAATAAATACCATTATCGAGAGCAAATGAATCAATTGGAGCAAAAGCTTGACCCGGACAAATTCGTCCGCGTTCATCGTTCGACCATTGTCAATATAGAGCGGATTAAAACTTTGCATCCGCTTTTTAACAAGGATTATTTGATTATTCTGAAAGATGGAACAGAACTTAATCTGAGTCGCACCTATTACAAAAGATTGTCTTCGCTTTTTGCAGGTTTCTAACATAAGTGAAATTGATGCCGCGATAAGCCAACCGCAAATATAAACTGAAACTACAATTCTTACTTTCTGATAATCGAGGCAAATTACCCGGTATTTGTTGAAATTTGATTTTCGGATAACCGTTCCTTTCGCATGATATGCGCCGGCAGTTTTGCTTTGTATTTGCCATTAAAGGTCATGTGAAATTAACTGTTGATTTTGCTCAATTTCGCACAGGGCGCGTCACTTGCCAAAAACGGAAGCGAATATTTGCCAAAGAAAAAATTAATAACGAAATAACATACTAAAATCACTACTCGTCATCTTGAGCAAACGGCTCATCAAAAATTGGTTTTAAGGATCCACTTTTTTTGCTCTAATAATCCATATGCCCATAGTGCATGAAACCTGCTCTGTTTTAAAGATGGCTCTACTCCGTATTTTGTCATAAATTTGGGACAAACGGCATCTCCTCTTTTGAAAGTATGGTTTTTAACGGAGTGACCTAATTTTTCAAAAGTAAAACGAAGACAAAACGCACAAATTAAGCAAAAATTTGAAAAATAATCAAAGTTACTAAAAAACTAAACCAAAAGGAGAATTAAGAAATGAAACGCAAATTATTAATTGGAATTGTCGCCGTCATGGTTTTCGCTTTCGGCGGCGGAAATGTCGCCGCCCAATCCGATTTCAGCGGCGTCTGGACGCTCGATTCAGGCAAAAGCGCAAACGTGCCGCCGGGATTAATGCAAACTATGACCGTCACGCAAAATGGTGATCGTGTTGAGATAGAAACAAAGTCCAAAGCCGGAGAGGGTCAAGAGCGCGTTGGCAAAGACGCTTACGTCCTGGACGGCAAAGAAACCGATTTTACTATGGGACGCGGCGCAAAAAAAGCGAAAAGACTCTCGAAGTGGACGAATAACGGGAATAGCTTTGATGTAACCGAAGAATTCGTCGTGAGCCAGCCTGATGGCAGCGAAGCCACGGTTCGAGCCAACCACCGCTGGATACTTTCCGCGGACGGAAAAACCCTGACTATCGAAAGGGTCGTAGAAAACCCGAACGGCGCGTCTAAACCCAGGTCTAGATCCAGGCGCGTTTTCGTCAAAAACTAAAATGACGAAGGGGCTGCCATTGATTCGCCGCCTGGTCCTTTTCAAGGCAGCCCCTGTTAACCAGCCTATTTTGGAAACAATTAGAATCCTATTCTGATTATATGGCTGATATTAAACGGTATCTAAAATTTTATTTTTTTTGAAGGAGTATAGCTAAATGCGAAAAAATCTTTTCCTGATGCTGATCGTCGGGCTGTCGGCTTTTATATTCTCAACAACAGTTTCGGCACAGCAGAAATTCACTGTCAGCTTAAACGGCGTGCAAGAAAATCCGCCGGTTAATTCACCTGGCAGAGGCAGTTGTGTCCTAACGCTTGACACAGCCGAAACCCAAATCTCTCTCAGTTGCACTTATTCCGGTTTGGGGTCAACCGCGTCTGCCGCGCACATCCACACCGACGGTCCGGCTGGCGTTAACGGACCGGTTCTCTTCAGTCTCACAGGAGCGAGCGGCACGAGCGGCACGCTCTCGCTCGCGCCGACTGCCGTTACGCCCGCGCAAGTTGCCGATCTGCGGGCAAAGCGCTGGTATGTCAACATTCACACAACAAACTTTCCCGGCGGCGAGATTCGCGGGCAAATCAAAATAGCAACCACGCCGTTTGATTTTGACGGCGACGGGCGCACGGATATTCGCGTGCTGCGTGCAGCCGACAACGGATTCTACACTTTGAACAGCAAAAGTAATAGCATCTCGTTTAATGCATTCGCCGGTTCAAGCACCTTGAACTCAACAAACGACGATTACGACGGCGACGGCAGAGGCGATTTTGTAACTTTCTTTACTTCCGGGACTGCTCGGATCTGGCGTATTTTGCAAACCGGCTCTAATACGGTTCGTGAAGTTCAATGGGGCTTAACGACTGACCAACTTGTGCCTGCCGATTACGACGGCGACGGGAAAGCCGACATCGCCGTTTTTCGCCGCATGGAGGGAATCTGGTTCATCCTTCAAAGCACTACCAATCAGATGCGGGCGGAGTATTGGGGACGCACAAATGGATATTGACGGCGACGGCAGACAGGATCATATGGTTGTACGCGACCCTGACGGCGCCGAGCCGGGCTCGCCGGTGACTTATTACATTCGACGCAGTTCGGATGGTCAGCCGTTTGTTTTGCAATGGGGATTAGATTCTGACACACGGCTGTTCGGCGATTACGACGGCGACGGTAATACTGACATCGTGGCGCGTCGCAATGTCGGCGGACAACTGGTTTGGTATATCTATCAAAGCTCAAACGGTCAGGGTCGCGCTGTGACTTTTGGCGCAGCAAGCGATTTATAAGTTGAAGAACCGGAAGAGGAGACATTATAAAGCTATGTTCAGAGGAAATTTTTTGCTTTTAGCTGTGGGTTGTTTGTTGCTGATTGTGATGTTCAGTGTTTTCGCACCCGCGCAGACCGTTGCAAATGTTGATTCCATGGTGCAGAAATGGATTGATGCCAAAATGATTCCGGGCGCAAGCGTTGCTGTTGTGCGCGATGGGAAGATTATTCTGGCTAAAGGTTACGGCGTGGCTGACGTGGAAACGGGTACGATGGCGAATGAACATACGGCTTATCAGGTCGCTTCGTTGACCAAGCAGTTTACTGCTGCCGGAATTATGCTGCTCGTTGAAGATGGCATGGTCAAGCTCGATGACCCGCTCGGCAAATATCTGCCGGATCTGCCGGAACATTGGAATAGCGTGACTGTTCGCCAGCTGCTCAATCAGGTGAGCGGAATTCAGAATTATGCTGCAAGCCGCAAGATAGTTCCTGATAAAAACTATACCCAAGCTGAGATTCTGGGGTTCGTGCGGGATATAAAGCCGTTATTCGAGCCGGGAGCGAAATGGCATTACAGCAATACAAACTATTTCCTGCTCGGTATGATCATCGAAAAGGTTTCCGGGAAATCGTATCCAGATTTTATGCGCGAACGCATCTTTAAGCCATTGGGAATGAATTCAACCACGGTCAATACGAGCGGTCTGAAAATCAAAAATGCGGCGCTTGGTTATAAGCTGGAAAACGCCAACTGGCAAAAAACTACTTTAGGCGATCCTTCGCAACCGTTTGCTGCCGGTGCCATCGTCTCGACTGCCGCGGATATGGCGAAATGGGCGCTTGCCCTAAGCAAAGGCAAACTTCTAAAGAAAAGCTCCTGGGACGAAATCTGGACGCTTGCTAAACTTTCGGACGGCAAAGCCACTATTTACGGGTTCGGCTGGGAAATTAGCAAAATCTACGGAACAAATTACATTGGGCACGGCGGCAAAATTTCCGGCTTCAGTTCATATATTGCTCGCTTTCCATACGACAATTTGAGCATTGTCGTTTTGGTTAATAACGCCGAGGTGCGAAAAGAACTGATAGCTTTCGATATTGCCGGTTTATACCTACCGAAAGTAGAAGCCGCTTTAGGTGCCGAAAATGCAGCAAGAAATGCTGTTCCGATTGAAGACACTGACCCTGCGACGACAAAATTCTTACGCGAAACATTTGAAAAAATAATTGCGGGAGATGTGGATCAAAACGTCTTTTCACCTGAAATGCAGACAGAACTGTTTCCTGATAACATAAAACAACTCAAACTCATTCTCGGCAGCCAGAGAGCGATCAAGGCTTTCGATCTCATCAAGGCTGAGACAACCCAATCTGTAAAAAGCCGTCATTACCGCGCAACGTTTGAAAAGATGAAAGTTCGTCTTAATTTTACCATCAATGCCGAAGGTAAAATTAGCAGGGCAATTATCAATCCTGAATAGGAAATTCGCCTGAGTTATTTGTGAGCGGTGGTAAGAAATTATCACCGCAATTGCACCAAACTGCTTTCCTCAAAACTGCGTTGTCGGAAGTAACGACAGCCATTGGAAACAGTTTTCTTATAAGGAGATTAAAAAGCTATGTTCAGAGTAAAATTTTTGCTTCTAGCTGTGGGTTGTTTGTTGTTGAGTGTCACAGTTGCCGTGCTGCTTTTCACAGCTTCCCCGAAATCAGTGAAAGCCCAGTCATTAGCTGCGCCTGAAAACGCTTCCGATGCTTTTGATGTTGAGTATGAGTTTCAAAACGGCATTTGCTTAACTGAAGAAAAACGTGCTGAGCTTCAAGAACAAGTGCAATCCAGCATCAACAAACTTCGCGGCGAAGGCAAACTCGCTGCAATTGGTTCGAGTGCTCCGCCAAAATTTATTTTTCCGGTGCGTGGTAATGGAGCGGGAGAAAAGGATTATGGCACTCATGTCATACCCAACTTCGTTGACCATAATCCAGCCTTTCCAAACCAGTTGCGAGATTATAACTGCGGAACACGAACCTATGACACCGAGACGGGTTACAACCATAAGGGCACTGATATTAGTAATTTTCCGTTTGCGTGGAATAAGATGGACAACAACGAGACCGTTGCGGTTGCCGCCGCCGCCGGTCAGATTATCTTCAAACAGGACGGCTATTTCGACCGCAGCTGCACGTGGAATACCACCACAACTTGGAACATCGTTAGTCTGCGCCACTCAGACGGCACGGTTTCTCATTACGGACATTTGAAGCTCAATTCGTTGACCACGAAAGCCGTCGGGGAAACGGTCACGCAAGGTGAGTTTTTAGGTGTTATCGGCAGTTCAGGAGTCTCGCAGGGACCTCATCTGCATTTTGAAGTTTATAACCCCGACAATAAATTACAAGACCCTTATCAGGGACCTTGTAACTTGATGAACAACTTCAGTTATTGGCTCGTTCAGCCGGCTTACCGCGACTCATCCATTAACAAACTGATGACACATTCTGCCCTACCGGTTAGTCAGCCCTGCCCAAATCCCACAATTACTAACGAAAAAAATGTTTTCGCACCCGGCAGTCAAATTATCCTCGCCGCCTATTACCGCGACCGGGTTGCAGGACAGGTAAGCCAATTTTCCTTGATTCAACCTGACGGCACGGTTTATGAAAGCTGGACGCAAGTCAGTCCGGGTACTTCTAACGGGGCTTCTGCGTCTTTTACCCGCAATTTGCCAGTAAATGCTATGACTGGCGTATGGAAGTTTCGCGTGGTTTATGAGTCGAAAACTTATGAACACACTTTTCTCGTTCGCTCCACGCCATTTGATTTTGACGGCGACAGCAAATCAGATGTTTCAGTTTTCCGTCCCGAAAACGGTGCGTGGTACCTGAATCAATCAGCAAATGGTTTTACCGGAGTTTCTTTTGGACAGAACGGCGATAAAATCGTGCCGGCTGATTATGACGGAGATGGCAAAACCGATGTCGCTGTCTTTAGAAATGGAACGTGGTATCTCAACAGAAGCCAGTTAGGGTTTATAGGCATCGCATTCGGTGAAGCTACTGATATTCCTGTTCCAGAAGATTATGACGGAGATGGTAAAGCTGACATCGCAGTATTTCGACCATCAACCGGCGTCTGGTATCTGAATCGCAGCACGCTTGGTTTTACTGGTATTGCTTTTGGGCAAGCGGGAGATAAACCGGTGGCAGCCGATTATGACGGAGACGGCAAAGCCGACATCGCCGTTTATCGAAACGGCACGTGGTATCTACAAAGAAGCAAGGACGGATTCACGGGCGTTGCATTTGGCGAAGCGGCAGATAAACCTGTTCCGGCTGATTACGATGGTGACGGAAAGACAGACATTGCGGTCTTCAGACCATCGAACGGCACGTGGTATCTACTCAGAACGAGAGATGGATTTACAGGTATTCAGTTTGGGTTGGGAACGGATAAGCCTGTGCCTGCAGATTACGATGGAGATGGTAAAGCTGATTTGGCTGTATACAGAGACGGCACATGGTACATCCAAAGAAGTCAGCTTGGTTTCACAGGCGTTGCTTTTGGTGCAGCTACCGACAAGCCTGCTCCGAATGCTTTTATTCCGTAAACAATTCAAACATAGAAAAAAGAAAAGCCGTGCTTGGTCAAGCAGTTTAGACCGGATGCGGCAAATTGTACCTATTTCGGATTTAGACCGCAAAGTTGCGGTATAATAACTTGTTAGCCCGCTTCAAGTATAATTGTGTCACAAAATCAGCGTGAGCGGTGTTAATACTAAGAGCAGCAAAAAGTGTCTTGATTAACAGTGGGAATTGGTTTGTTAAGTTGTCCGCAAAGGTTGATGAATGCTATGAGCAAAATTATTTGGTTCGCTTGTTCGCTGATTTTTCTGTTGAACGGTATGTTCTACGGTGTCGCCGCCCAAACAAATTTGACTTCTTCGCCTGCCGACACAACGCGGCAAAGGTTAACGCCTGCTCAATGGCGCGAAGATTTGCAATTTGCCGTTGACATTTTTTTAGAGCGTGACCGCAGCTTTAGTCCCGCAGCGAGACAGCAGTTCCGTGACATTATCACTAATCTTCAAAAGACGGTTGAAAGCAAAACCGACGAGCAGATTATTGTTGAACTTGGTAAAGCAGTCGCCCTTTCAAAGAATGCTCACAGTCGCCTTTACATTTTGCGTAATCGTAGCGAACTACGCCGTTACCCGATTCGAGTCTGGCAATTTGCCGACGGGCTTTATGTCGTCAGAGCGACACCGGAATATTCAGAACTTCTCGGCGCGAAGATTTTGCGAATCGGCGGGCGCAGCGTCGAAGCGGTCAAGCAATCTGTTGACCCGTTGTTTGCGGGCAACGCCTCTTGGCTCAACTATATGAGCAGCTATACGATGACCAGTCCTGATGTTCTGATCGGCTTGGGGCTGGTCGCTTCTGATGGAAAAGCCGAAATTGAATTTAAGAATCGCGAGGGGAAAAAAGTTAAACGCCGACTCGAACCGCTTCCGCTCCGCAAATCTAGTGAGACGACGGAAAGCTGGTGGGATTTATCGCCGACGCGCCCGCGAAACGACGGCTTGTGGGTGAGCGCGCTGTCGCCTAAAGCCGCCCGCTTGCCGTTATACTTGCAAAATGCCGAGCGGCAATACTGGTCGCAATACCTGCCGAACGACCGGCTTTTTTACATCCAATTTAACCGCTCCGGCAACGCGCCGAGCGGCGAGCCTTTTGCCGAATTCGAGAAGCGCGTTCTCATTGAACTTCAATCGGTGAACCCAGAGAAAATTGTCGTTGATATGAGATTCAACACCGGCGGTAATTTGGACGTTGCCAAACCTTTTATGGAACGCCTTGCTACACTTGCGAAAGATCGCAAAACGAAAATATATGTCATTACAGGTCGCGCCACTTTTTCAGCCGGATTATTTCACGCGATGCAGTTGCGCCAACACGCAAACGCGACGCTCGTCGGCGAACCGGTCGGCGACGAGTTGGATTTTTGGTCGGAGGGCGGCAACGTCATAATGCCCAACTCCAAATTGACGCTTCATTACGCTGACCGTTTTCACAGTTACTCGCCTGTGGAGCGGACAAAGTTAAAACAATATCTCTGGACTGGTTCGGATTTAAGTATAACCAAAGCCGCACCCGATATTATTGTGAAAATGAAAGCCCGTGATTATTTCGACGGGCGCGACCCGGCTCTTAAAGCCGTGAAACGCGGATCATAGCTCGGTTTTATAAACAGCTTTGACTACGGATGGGCGGGCTAACAATTCAATGGACGTGAGGGCGAAACAGCGACTTTCTTATCCGGTTTGTCCGTTACCCTTAGTTTGCGCGTGGCGGTTTCGCCCCACGTCATCTCAGCCGTTGGGCGGCTGTCGTTTACAAGCGAAGG
>JAIVJJ010000442.1 GCA_020200095.1 Acidobacteriota bacterium
CACCAAAAGTATTGACATATCCTTCTTTAATTTCATCGCGGCTTATCACGGGCATCCATAACTGCTGCCCCAGCTTCTTGGACAGCGTGGTCTTGCCTGAACCTGCTTGTGACCTGCACCCAATTATTGGACAGTTTCGAGAGTTAAAAAGCTGCCTTTTTCAGCCGTTTGTTTCATATTCCATTTAACCACATATTTACTCGGTGTTTGAAATCCGAGCGAACTATGCGGTCGCTCGTTATTATAATCAATCCGCCATTTTTCAATCACGGATTTTGCCTCTTCAATTGATTCAAACCAGTGCTGATTTAAGCATTCTTGTCTGACTCGTCCGTTAAAGCTTTCAATAAAAGCATTATCTATTGGTCTTCCCGGTCGGGAAAACTCCAGTTTTACATTATTTTTGTATGCCCATCCGTCAACCGATTTCGAGATAAATTCCGAACCATTATCCACCTTGATCGCTTTCGGTAATCCGCTTCTCCATTTCAGTCGTTCTAAAACTTCAACGACACGTTTGCCTGTCAAGGAAAAATCAACTTCGATTTCAGGACTCACCCGACTAAAGTTATCGACTAACGTCAGTAGTCTGAATTGTCTGCCGTCTGCCAGCCGATCTGCCATAAAATCCATGCTCCAGACTTGATTAGGAGCAGTTGGAACAGGCATCGGGACGCGCGGTTGACTCGTCCTCTTCTTCTTTGACTTTAATCGTAAACTCAAACCTTCTTCTTTATAAAGCCTGTAAACTCGTTTGTGATTAATCTCCCAGCCTTCTCTGAGCAATAAAACGTGCAGTCGGCGATAACCGAAGCGAACCCGGCTGGCTGCCAATTCTCTGATTCTCATCCGCAATTCAATTTGCTGATTCTTTCGACTTCGGTAATAAAAACTTGACCGCTCGAATCGGAGAACTTCGCACGCCCGTCGCGTCGAAATTCGATAGCAGAATCTCAACGTTTCGACCATTTCACGCTTTTTTTCAGGCTTTAGAACTTTTTTCGCAACACATCCTGTAGCATCTGTTTATCTAAAGTCAGATCAGCGACTATGGTTTTCAACTTCTGATTTTCCTCTTCGAGCTGCTTTAATCGCCGAAGTTCTGCTACGCCGAGCCCGGCGAACTTCTTTTTCCAGCGATAAAAGGTTTGTTCGACAATGCCCATCTTCCGGCACACTTCCGCTACCGGTGTTCCCGCATCAGCTTGCCGTAAAGCGTAAATTATTTGCTCGTCGGTAAATTGCTTTTTCATCATAAAAATCTCCTCTAAAAGTATAAAATACTACTTCAAAAGGCGACTTTTTAACTAACTTTTTCATTGTCCAGTTTTTTGGGAATGGGTCAATCTGTCAACATACAATCTCAGCCGTTAGCCTTCTATCAAAAACTTTGCGCCAAAGAACAAAAT
>JAIVJJ010000206.1 GCA_020200095.1 Acidobacteriota bacterium
TGAGAGCCGACAAGCAGGGAATTACAAATTCCGAATCTACTTCAAAACAGTCATCCTGATGATGCGAACTATAATGCTCCCCGAAATTCAGACCAGAGGCTAAGGTGGTAAAATCGTTGCTGAGAATGGGAGAATTCAGCGATGAAGAAGCAGCGAAAACAATATTCAGCCGAGTTCAAGGCGAAAGTCGCTTTAGCGGCTATGCGTGGTGAGCACACCATCAATCAACTCTCGACAACCTATGGTGTTCATCCGAATCAAATCGGGATTTGGAAACGCCAAGCGCAAGAAGCTATCAAAACCGCCTTTAACGGTAATTCCGCCAATCAAACCAGAGCCGAAGACGAACTAAAAGAACGGCTATACAGTCAAATCGGGCAATTAAAGGTCGAGCTTGACTGGCTCAAAAAAAAAGTTGGACTCTTGTGAACTCGATAAACGTTCTTTGATAGAAAAGGCACATCCACAGATCAGCCTGCGTCGGCAGTGCGAACTGCTAGGCATCAGCCGGTCGAATTTGTATTATTGCCCGGTTGGAGAAAGCGAAGAAGACTTAAAGTTGAAACGGCTCTTGGATGAGCAGTATACCCGGACGCCGTTTTATGGAGTCCGTCGGATGACCGCTTTTTTACAGCAAGCGGGGTGGGCGGTCAATGAAAAGCGTGTCCGCCGACTCTTGAGAGAAATGGGTTTGATGGCAATTTATCCAAAGCCGCGCTTGAGTTTAGGACAGTCGGAAGATCGACGCTTTCCGTATTTGCTGAAAGGCGTCCAGATTGAAAGGATCAATCAAGTCTGGTCTACCGACATCACCTATATTCGGTTGGTCGGCGGGTTTTGTTATCTGGTGGCGGTGATGGATTGGTATTCGCGGTATGTTTTGGCGTGGCGGTTGTCAAACTCTTTGGAAACCGGTTTTTGTTTAGAGGCGTTAGACGAGGCTTTGCTGGTCGGACAACCAGAAATTTTCAATTCGGATTTGGGGACTCAGTTCACGAGTCTTTCGTTTGTCGGGCGATTATTGGCGAGCGGGATCGGGGTGAGTCACGACGGACGCGGCAGGTGTTTTGACAATATCTTCAACGAGCGGTTGTGGCGAACAGTCAAATATGAGGATGTTTATATAAAAGATTATCGGGTCATGTCGGAGGCGCGGATCGGCTTAGCCAATTATTTTCAATTTTACAATGGTCAGAGATTACATCAATCATTGGATTACAAAACGCCGGAATCGGTCTTCCGGCAAGGGATAAAACAGGCAGCGAAATCCACTTTAATTTGACCGAAAAGTGGTCTTGACAATGGGGAGCACTTTACAGGTGCAATTCCGCTCATAGCTTCTCATACTCTTAAGAAAGATACTATTTTCTATCGCTTCTTGAGTTCCACCTCTTACCCTCGTTATG
>JAIVJJ010000075.1 GCA_020200095.1 Acidobacteriota bacterium
CCTTGATTTGAATTGATGACCATTGGATATTCCATTCCGGAACTTGGTCCGTCTTGCAGCGTCAGTTGGGGAAAGGCATATGGTATCAAGAGTTTAGAATAAAATTCGAGGGCGTGGCGGGCATTTTTTCCAGCGTTTTGAAAAAGATTCCCCAAAGCAAGTGTATTCTCTTTTTTTAAAATAGTAAGCATTAATTTGGAGTTTTGTTCAAAGATAAATGAAATTCCAGTATTACAAACAACTAGAGGACTGACTTGACACGAATAGGTTTAATACCTAGAGTTGAGGTTGCGTCGAAACCTTCATCGCAAATTAAATAGATGATCAATCAAGCCTACAACTATTACTATTACGCTTCATACTCGCTATGTGGAGGCGGAATCAGGCATTAGCTGTTGACGTGTGATAATCTAAAGACACAAAACAAGTTTCAAAAAAGCCGGTTACCGAATCTTCCGCCGCAGGGAGTTTTGGTAACCGGCTTTTTTTGTTCTTCAATCGAAAATTAAAGAGAGAGTTTAGAAATTATGATAACAACAACAAAACAAATAATACTGCAGGACCATGTTGATGGGCGCATGGTTATGGATAATTTAAGTGAGCAGGAGATGAACCGAAGTTTAATCGTGCACCTTGACCCTGATCATCCAGGCTTTCGAGATAAAGAGTACCGTGCACGTCGCAATCAGATAGCACAGATTGCTTTGGATTATAACGCTGACTCACCAATCCCGGATGCACCTTACACTGATCAAGAACACGAAGTCTGGCGCTTGATCTGGGAAGCAGTCGAACCTGCGCACGAGAGGCATGCCTGTGTTGAATACCTAGAATGTGTCAAGCGTTTGGATTTACCGCAGAATCGCATTCCGCAATTGTACGAAGTGTCAGCTAAAGTTGAGGCGATTAGCGGTTTTAGACTTGAGCCTGTAGCCGGACTGGTGGAGCCGCGTGTTTTCCTCGAATCGCTTGCAAACGGCGTTTTTCTCTCGACACAATATATTCGCCATTACTCCACACCGCTCTATACGCCTGAGCCGGATGTCGCACACGAAATCATCGGACATGCTATAACTTTGGCAGATGAACGTCTGGCAGAGATAAATCGCCTTGTCGGCGAAGCAGTCAAACGGACAAAATCAGATGAGGCAATGGAACGCTTAGCGCGTGCGTATTGGTTTACCATTGAATTTGGTGTGCTGCGTCAAAACGGAAAAGTAAAGGCGTATGGGACAGGTTTATTATCTTCTGCAGGTGAGTTAGAAGTTATGCACAAGGCAGAACTTCGCTCATTGGATTTGGAAGCCGCCGCTCATCAAAATTATAACCCGACAACATATCAGCCTGTGCTGTTTTGTGCAAACTCGTTTGAGGAAATGTACGACAGGCTTAAAGATTATTTGATCTGCTGGAGGTAAAAGGATAATTCATTATAAAACCCTAGTATTCATCTTCATTAATGATTTTCAAAAGGATAGTTGTACGACTTGACGATTATATTTGATGTTTAATATATTGGAATAAATTAAGTAATGAGCAACTTTTATAAAACAATTCATCAAAACTTTCAGTCCTTAGTAGTTAAGAAAGAAAACTTTGTCAATTGCTATTACTGTTGGATGGGATGCTGTCATTTTCAAAGGGCAAGCGGTCTGTCTATTTGAAATAAAAGATTTTAATAAACTGTTATGAAAAAGACCGCTTTAATTTGAGTGGTCTTTTTATTTTTTGCAACAAAATGAATAAAAAAAATATTGCCATTTTTTATGAACACCCCGATTGGTTTCGCCCGCTCTTTGCGGAGCTGGAAAGGCGGGATTTGCCATTTGAAAAAATTAACGCGGCTTGTCACTCTTATAGCCCAAATGAAGATTTCAGCAAAAACTTCTCGCTGTTTTTCAACCGGATGAGTGCCTCGGCTTACTTGCGCGGTCACGGAAACGCGATTTTTTACACCCGCGTACTTCTGGCGAACCTTGAGAGAAAAGGCATGCGCGTAATCAACGGCTACGAGGCTTTTCAAATCGAAATTTCCAAAGCTCTGCAAGTGGCTTTATTCGATTCGCTCGACGTGAAATATCCAAAAACCCGCGTCGTTAATTCAATCAAACAAATCGTTAGGGCGGCAGCAGATTTAGCGTTTCCCATCATTGTCAAACCGAACATTGGCGGGCGCGGCGCGGGGATTATTAAATTCGATACGCCGGATGACTTGAAAATAGCCGTTGAGCAGAATTTGATTGATTTGGGAATTGATTCGACCGCGCTTGTGCAGGAATTTGCGCCGAAAAGAGGCGGCTCGATTAAGCGAATTGAAACGCTTGACGGCAAGTTTTTATACGGGCTGAAAATTTACCCGGAGGGCGAAAACTTTAACCTTTGTCCGGCAGAAATTTGCCAAATCGAAGACGCTCAAGCACAGAGCGGAATCAGCGCAATCGGCGAAATGTGTTTGGCGGACGCGCCCAAATCGGGATTAAAAATTGAAAAGTTTGTGCCGCCCCCGGAAATTATTGAAAGGGTCGAAGGAATCGTCAAAGCGGCGAAGATTGATGTCGGCGGTGTCGAGTATTTGATAGACGACAGCACGGGCGAGGCGCTATTTTACGACATCAACGCGCTCTCGAATTTTGTCGCCGACGCAGTGAATTTAATCGGTTTTGATCCTCACGAAAACCTTGTGAACTTTTTGGAAAAGGAGATTGAAAAATGCGCTACGGATACTGGATGCCGGTCTTCGGCGGTTGGCTGAGAAATGTCGAAAATGAAGGAATGGAAGCGAGCTGGAATTACGTCAGAAGGCTTGCACAGCGGTCGGAAGAAATCGGTTTTGATTTATCGCTCATCGCCGAATTAAATCTAAACGACATCAAAGGCGTTGATGCGCCTTCACTCGATGCGTGGTCAACGGCGGCGGCTTTAACTGCCGTAACAAATACGCTCGAATTGATGGTCGCCGTGCGCCCGACGTTTCATAACCCCGCGCTTTTAGCTAAACAAGCCGCGAACATTGACCGCATCAGCGGCGGGCGTTTAAGCTTAAATGTCGTTTCGTCGTGGTGGGCAGGCGAAGCTAAAAAATACGGCGTGCAGTTTGACGAACACGACGACCGTTATGCCAGAACCGCTGAATGGCTCGAAATCGTTGACCGTTTGTGGAAAGAAGACCATTTTTCATATTCCGGCAAGTATTACAAAATCGAAGACGCAGTGATGCAGCCGAAGCCGGTTAAAAAACCTGTAATTTACGCGGGCGGCGAATCGGAAAAAGCCAAAGACACGATTGCGCAGCTGTGCGACGCATATGTAATGCACGGCGACGCACCCGGACGAGTCAAAGAAAAAATAGAAGATATGGAAAGGCGGCGCGAGAAACTAAATCTGCCGTCAATGATTTACGGGGTTGCTGGTTATACGATTGTCAGAAATTCCGAGCAGGAAGTAAAAAAAGAAATCGAACGCATCACGGATGTGAGACAATCGGCGGCGGGTTACGGCAATTATCAGGATTGGCTAGCTAATACAAAATTAGACCAGCAAGTATCTTTGGAAGATTATTCGGTTTCAAATCGCGGGCTTCGTTCGGGCTTGACCGGTACGCCTGCGCAAGTCGCCGGTAAGATAGGCGAATTTGAACGGGTGGGCGTTAATCTTCTGCTTTTGCAGTGCAGTCCGCAACTCGAAGAAATGGAACGATTTTCCGAAGCCGTGATTAGAAAGAACTCGGCAATGAAAACAGCCAGCTAAACAACATAAATTTTGAGAAGCTCAGAAAATGAGAGCGATAAATTTTTGAAAGTCAATTTGTTTTTTAGAAGCCTTTTAAATTTCAATTCAGCCAAATTTGCTTATTCAGACGCATCACCGGGAGTTTAACAAGGGTTTGAGTTGTTTGCCTGTAAAATGAGCCTGGACCATAATGCTGAAAAGACGTTTTGCGAAGCGGGCGATTGGAAAATAATTATGTCTTTGCAGTATTTAAAAGAGGCTGTAGCAAACGGCGACAGTGAGAGTTTGATTCGATACGTGCGACTGCATTTCGGTGATGGAAATGAAACGGTCGGACGAAAGGAAATTGATAAAGCGTGGGTTGAAGCCTTAAAATTGCTTTTAGATGTGCCGAAAACAGACCGCGAATTTATTGAACAAACGATAAAAGAAAAGGATGCCGAAACATTGGCGCATCTTTATTTTCGTCTGCATTTTTATTTCGTCGAGCGTTCGGGAGAATGGATTCATGACGGAAGAGTTTAATAAAACGGAAAACAAAACAAAACAACTGCGCCCGGGTTTGTGGCAGACGGTCAACGAGCGTTATCCCGGCTCAATGATTACGAAAAGCGATTATGTGACGCTTGCCGAATTAAAAAAGCCTTTATCCGAATCGCGCCTGACATTTGTCAGCACCGCCGGCCTACAACCGAAAGGAAGTTTGCCGTTCGATACGGTTCATCCTGTCGGTGACTACACTTTCCGTCGCGTTCCTTCAAATTCAAAACCTTCGGATTTAGAAATTCACCAGCTTAAATATCCGACCTTCGGAGCAGAGCGAGATTTGAACGTTATTTTTCCGATTGAGCGTTTGCAGGAATTACAAACAGAAGGTTTCATCGGAGAGCTCGCGCCAAACTTTTTCTCGTTTATCGGTTACAACATGGATGCAGAAATGCTGGAGCGAACGCTGGCGGAAGATATTGCCGAAGCCGTCGAGGCTGAAGGCTCTGATGTTGCGCTTCTCTCCCCTGCCTGACCGATTTGCCATCAGAGCATCGCGCTCGTGCAGCGCGCCCTCGAACGAAGAGGTATTCCGACAGTTTCAATTACCGTCGCGCTCGATGTGACAGAACACATCAAGCCGCCGCGCGCCGTTTTTCTCCCGTTTATGATGGGACACCATTTCGGCGTTACGTTTCACAAAGAATTACAGCGCCGGATTATCATTGAAGCCCTGGATTTTCTAACTGTAGCTGAGCAAAGCGGTGATGTAAAGATGCTGCCCATAAAATGGTCACAGGCACGTCAAGAAGGTAAACTTATTGAAAAGCAACTTAGGTTAAAGAATTAGTTTTACAAGGGAGACATTTTGTCACAAAAAGTTAAAGTTGGAATCGTTCAGGCGAGTCCCGTTTTTATGAATCTGGAAGCGAGTCTTACCAAAGCCGTAAGCTTTATTGAAGAAGCGGCACGATCCGGCGCGCAACTCGTCACTTTTGGCGAAACATGGCTTCCGGGTTATCCCGCTTGGCTCGATTATTGCCCCGACGCCGCGCTTTGGAATTATGCTCCGACCAAAGAAGTGTTTGCCAGATTACGACAAAACAGCGTTGTTGTTCCCGGCAAAGAAACCGAAATTTTAAGCCAGGCGGCGCGTGATAATAACATTGTCCTCGTCATTGGCATCAATGAACGGGTCATAAAAGGCGCTGGAAACGGAACGCTTTATAACAGCTTGCTGACTTTCGGCTCGGATGGGGAGCTTTTAAACCATCACCGCAAACTTGTTCCAACCTTTACCGAACGTCTTGTTTGGGGGCAAGGCGATGGCGCAGGATTAAAGGCTGTTGATACTGAAATGGGACGCGTGGGCAGTCTTGTTTGTGGGAACATTGGATGCCTTTGACGCGGCAGGCGCTTCACATTTCCGGTGAGCAGATTCACATCTCCGTTTATCCTACAGTCCATGAAATGCACCAGATAGCTTCGCGCCACTATGCTTTCGAGGCTCGGTGCTTTGTTCTTGCCGCTGGTCTCGTCATGAGAGCTGAAGACCTACCCGCTGAATTAGAGAGATGTGCTGAATTTAGATAGTTTAATAAGATAAAACTACATATAAATTGTTCAAGTTTTAGGAGAATTATACTTCCAAATGAATTCGGCAACAGTATCACTACCGTTTTCTGACACTCAGTCCTGCTTGTAGTATAACCGGCAGATAATATCTGTATGAATATAGCTCTTGGCACAACTCGCGCTTCAAAAATAGCCGCACTTCAAACTGCTATAACGCGTATTGCGGAAATGGATTCTGATTGGAGAAACGCAGAAATCATCCCGTTGGCTGTTGAAACCAATTCTCCTGCAATGCCTTTAACAGATGAAGAGTTAATGCTGGGCGCTAAATCCCGTGCTGAGGTAGTACAAGATCTGTTACTCAAAGGCGACAAAGCAGCACAGTTTTATGTTGGACTCGAAGGTGGTTTTCACACAATCAAAATGGAAAATCAGAATTACACGTTTTTGCGGGGGTGGGCTTATGTGACAGACGGAAGTCGCAGCAGTTTCGGCGCAAGTCCTTCAATCTTAGTTCCCGATTTAATAGTGAAACGAGTTGTTGAAGAAAAGCGCGAGCTTGGAGACGTAATTGATGAAGTTGCAGGAGAGAATGATGTCCGCAGCCGTCAGGGTTCGTGGGGTGTTTTTTCTCGCGATTTGTTAGCCCGCTCGACGAGCTTTGAATTGGCTCTTATTGCTGCTTTTGCTCTTTTTTATAATGCAAAGCTATATTTAACGGATAAATAGATTTACTCGCAAAAGAGACGTTGAAAAACATTATCTTAGCCCATAAAGAACACTTTACTTAATTTTCAATTTCAATAATCTGTAGATTTACAAATTCTGAATATATCTCAATTATTAAAACACGACTGAGTGTCAGAAAACGGTAGTGATACTGTTGCCGAATTCATTTGGAAGTATAATTCTCCTAAAACTTGAACAATTTATATGTAGTTTTATCTTATTAAACTATCTAAATTCAGCACATCTTGTCAGAAAACGGTAGTGATACTGTTGCCGAATTCATTTGGAAGTATAATTCTCCTAAAACTTGAACAATTTATATGTAGTTTTATCTTATTAAACTATCTAAATTCAGCACATCTAGCTGTTAAATTTTGAGTTTTTGAATTCGGCAACAGTATCACGGTAGTTTTTGGACAGTAGAAGAAAATATAGAATGAGTGTGTTACTGTAAACTAAAAGACAAACAATTAAATAAGATTTTTATAAGGTTCTGAAAAACAATAATTTAAGGAGATAAGACAATGATTAGAAAATTCGCTTTGATCTTCGGCATCATTTATGTGATTGGCGGAATCTCGGGATTCATTCCCGCTTTAAATCCGCATCACGCTGATATGCCGCCCATTACAGTTGATTCATTTTACGGCAGGGCTTTGGGATTATTTCCCGTAAATATACTGCACAATTTAGTTCACCTGGCAATCGGGGTGTGGGGCATTCTCGGTTCGAGAAGCCTGAGCGGAGCGCGTTTCTTCGGAAAAGGACTGGCTGTTTTTTACGGTCTGCTGGCGATTCTCGGATTGATTCCGGCGACCAATACAATGTTCGGTTTAGTTCCGATCTACGGCAACGACGTTTGGCTGCACGCCGGCACCGCTCTGATAGCCGCTTATTTTGGCTTTGTGGCGCGGGAATCTGACGAACGAGCCGCATAAACTTTGACCTGAATATTAATGAGTCAATTAAAATAAATTCAAAGGAAGGTAAAAATAGAATGAATACAGTAGAAAAATCAATCGTCGTAAATGTGCCGGTCAGAACGGCATACGATCAATGGACGCAATTCGAGGAATTTCCGCAGTTTATGGAAGGCATCGAAAAAGTTCGTCAGGAAGGCGACAGCCACACGCATTGGCACGCCAACATCGCCGGTCAAGAAGTTCAATGGGATGCCGATATTACCGAACAAACGCCTGACCAGCGAGTTTCGTGGCGCTCGACATCCGGCGCACACAACGCCGGGACGGTCAGTTTTCAAAGTCAGGGCGCTGACCGAACAAACGTAACTTTGCGTCTGGAATACGAGCCGGAAGGATTTTTTCAGACCGTAGGCAGCGCACTTGGCTTTGTCGATTCGCGTGTTGAAGGCGATTTGGAAAGATTCAAAACATTTATCGAAAGTCGCGGGCAGGAAACCGGCGCGTGGCGCGGCGAAATTCACGGCTCTCAAGTCGAAGATAAAGGTTAACTATAGAAAAATTAAGATAAAAAAGGAGCAGTGATTTGCTCCTTTTTTATTTTGTGATGTTTGATTAGGCTGTCAGTCATTTTCCTCTGACTTTAATTCGGCAAGCGCCGTAAAAGCCGGAGTGTTAATTGGATGCCCGTCAATTCCATAACGCGAACCGTGGCACGGGCAATCCCAGGTTTTTTCAAGCGAATTAAAACGCACAATGCAACCAAGATGGACGCAAACAGCGGAGCGTTGATAAATTTTTCCGCTTTCGTCCCGATACGCAGCAATTTTCGTCGTGCCGTGGCTGACAATCGCGCCTTCGCCCCGTTTGATTTCATCTATGGAGGAAACGTCGCCGCCCGTTAGCCAATCGACATACGGAACGGTCGAACTGATGATTTCAGGCACGGCTTCAGTGATCGACTGAGTTAAAATGCGTGACGGCTCGAAAACTTCCGTCCACGGATTTGTGCGTTCCAGAATCAAATCAGAAACGAGCATTCCGCCGATTGTCCCGTGTGTCATTCCCATTCCCGAATCGCCGGTTATCAAATAAACATTCGGCTCACTCGATGAAAATCTGCCGATAAATGCCAGACCGTCGTGGGTTTCGAGAAATTGACCTGACCACTTGTAAAGAATTTCTTCAGCAAACGGAAAACGCTTTTGCGTCCATTGCACGAGTTTTCCAAAATGCTCATTTGAGTTGTCATCTTGTCCGGTACGATGGTCTTCTCCACCAACAATCAAAACATCAAAATCATTTTCGGGCTGCGTTCTGACATAGCGATACGGGTCAGCCGTGTCCCAAATCAGACATCTTTCGACTGAATTTTTTGGAATTTTCACGCCGATAACATATGTGCGGTAAGCCGGAAGTTTGGCAAACATCTTGCTCATAATTGGATAGTTTGTGGCAAGAACAATTGATTTTGCGCGAATTGTCTGACCGGTGGCGGTTTTAACTTCAGGCGCGTCTTCGTCTTTCCATTCAATTGCTCTCGTATTGGAAAAAAGTTTTCCGCCGTTTTGCTCAATTGCTTTCGTCAGACCAGAAAGATATTTGAGAATGTGAAATTGCCCTTGACGTGGAAAGCACAAACATTTGCCCGTATTAAAATCTTTAACGGGAGCGCGTTCGACAAATTCGACTTCCGCAAATCCGGCGCGATGCGCGGCTTCAAGTTCCTCGTTCAAATCGTCTTCGCCGTCTTCGGCTTCAATCAAAAACCCGTCAACGCGCAAAAAATTGCAATCAATTTTCTCCGTTTCGACAATTCTTTCGATTTCACCGATTGCTCGCGTATGGGCGTCAACAGCCAGGCGTGCCTTCTCCTCGCCGTGCCATTCTTCAATGCGGTAAATGCGATCATCTATTGCATTCGATAAATGAGCGGTCGTCCGGCAAGTCTCGCCCCCACCGATTGGTCCGTCATCAATGACAATTACTTTCTTTCCTTCTTTAGCCAAAAGATACGCGGTTGTCAGTCCTGCGATTCCGCCACCAATAATGCAAACATCTGTTTCGATAGAATTATCGAGCACCGTTTTATCAAGCAAGTCTCCGGTCGCTTCCCAATATGAAACGGTTTTTCCTTCGTCGCTTTTTGTCATAATTCTCCTTTTCACTTTCAAAATAAAATTGCTTGTTCTGATTATAAAACTTTTCCGCCAAGAGTAGAGTTCAAAATCTGCATTTTTGTGCCATCGTTACCTCTGAACCAACTCCCGGAAAACATTAAAAAAAGGCGGTTAGTGAAATAGTTTTCACGTCCCGCCTGCCTGCTACGTCTAAACAATCGAAGTAAATCAGCTTCTATGCCGTTTTTAGACGGCTTTTCCTTATAATCAACGTGGCTGATTAAGGTAACCGGCAGTTACATCCGACTTGTGTGCGTTAAATGCGGCTAAGACTTCCTGTTTTGCGCTCTCCGGCACTTTGAAGTGGTCGAGCGTATCGGAAAGTTCGGCAGCTACTTCATCGAACACCTCGGGTGAGATATGCAAGTTGAAATGGCCGTCGTCCAGTTTTTTGGCTGTGTATTCATATGGTCCACCTGCTACCGCGCACACCCACAGTGTCCGGTTGAACTTGAGTCCCGGCATCCGCTCCTTGTAGTTCTCCGTGTGCCATTCCTTTAGCTCGGCATTTGCGTTAACAATCTTCGGATTTTTCAGAAGCTGGTCACTGAAACGGTCTATTACCGCCGCGATAGCGTAGACGCCGCCGAGTCGTTCATAAAGGGTTTGTTCTGTCATTTTTGTTCTCCTTATTATTAGTTTAGATTCAGTTAACTCGTAGATTTATGTTTTTCATCTCGCCTCTTTTAAGTTCAGACAGCTTTACTGCCGCATTTTTTCGGCAGCTCGCAAAATTCTTCCGGCAGGTTTATAAGATGTCCCATTTGCTCACACTTTGTTTTCAAATAATGCGCCAGATTACGATGAAACTTGATTGGGAGTGGTTTGTAAAAAATGATATTGAGCAAGCAAGGCGCCAATTCATTTACTACAACAACCACTCACCGAAAACCTGTGTGAGCAACCACGCATTAAGAGCGGCAATGACGACGGCGACGGCGTAACTTAAAACCTTGCGCCATAACGGATTGACGAATTCGCCCATCTTTAATTTATCACTGGTGAACATCACAAGCGGGAAGACGGCGAAACTCAACTGCATACTGAGCACGACTTGACTGAGTATCAGTAGCTGCGTCGTGCCGGACGCGCCGTAAAGAAACGTTACGATTACCGCTGGTACAATCGCAATCAGGCGTGTAATAAGGCGCCGGAGCCACGGGCGAAGACGAATATTCAAAAAGCCTTCCATCACGATTTGACCAGCGAGCGTTCCGGTCAGAGTCGAGTTTTGACCGGAAGCCAGCAGCGCGACGGCAAACAACGTGCTGGCACCGGCAACGCCGAGCAACGGCGAAAGCAGTTGATAAGCATCGCCGATTTCCGCGACTTCCGTGTTGCCGCTTGAGTGAAACGTCGCGGCAGCGACAATCAAAATCGCCGCATTGATGAAGAGTGCGAACATCAGCGCGACGGTCGAATCAATCGTCGCAAACTTTATCGCCTCGCGCTTGCCTTCCGGCGTGCGCTCGTAGTTGCGTGTCTGCGCGATTGACGAATGCAGGTAAAGATTGTGCGGCATCACGGTCGCGCCTAAAATTCCGATGGCGATATAAAGCATCTCCGGGTTAGTTACGATTTGTGCTGTAGGAATGAAACCGCTCAAAACGCCGCCAATTTCGGGACGCGAGAAAATTATCTCCGCTGCAAAACAAAGTCCGATAGTTGCGACAAGTGTAATAACGACGGCTTCGAGCCAGCGAAAGCCGCGATTTTGCAGCAGCAGCAGAATCATCACGTCAAACGCCGTCAGAAGAACGCCATAAGTGAGCGGTATGCCAAACAATAAATTGAGCGCAATCGCCGAGCCGATAACCTCTGCCAAATCACACGCGATAATTGCGACTTCGCACAAAATCCACAGCACGAATGAAACAGGCGGCGAATAATGGTCGCGGCACGCCTGTGCCAAATCGCGTCCTGTAACGATTCCAAGGCGCAGCGCGAGGCTTTGCAGAAGTATCGCCATCAGGTTTGAAATCATAATGACGGAAAGCAGTGTGTAGCCGAAACGTGAGCCGCCCGCCAAATCGGTCGCCCAATTGCCAGGATCCATATAACCGACGGCAACCATATAACCGGGACCCGAAAAAGCAAGCATCTTGCGCCAGAAACCCAAACCTGGTTTAACTGAAACCGTCGCGTTTGCTTCCGGCAGACTGGGCATCGGCGAACTCCTTCGCCAACCGGTTACTGTTATTTCATTTACGTTGTTACTCATCGAAAAACTCCAAACTTATGCCAAATACCGCCGGTGATTGCAGAAACGAATTCCATATGCCGAGCGTAAAAGATTGTCCGTGCCGATGCCGACATTGAAAATATGGCGCGGCGTGATACGAATCGGGTTGTGGTCGTCGTTCTCTTCGCCAACCGGAATGCGGACGCGCAACGCGCCGCGAGGGGTTGAATTACAACTTGAAATCGGACTGAATCGAGTCGCCGTTTGATTGCCGCAAAACAAACCGATTTGCGCTTGCTGATTCGGCGTGAGCCGAAGCGCGTCTTCATAAGTCATCGGTTCGCCCGCGACAAGTCCGCTGTCGTATTTCCAGCCGAACAGAAAATACGGCGCGATGCCTTTTAATCGAGCGAGTTGATACTGCGCTTGGAACGAGTGTTGAAATTTTTGCTCATGGTCGATGCGAAACACGCCGCTCGGAATTTCGTCCAGGAAAAACAAACCGCCCGTTTCCGGCGGAAAAAAACGCGCCCGCGACGTTCCCGCGACATAAAACGCCGACAAATTTTTGAAGTTCGCCAGATTCACGCGCAACGATAAACCATCGAGTTTCGATTGCGCCCACGCAATCGGAAACGTAATCGGCGTGTTCAAAATAACGTTGAAATCGTAAGCGTTGTCCGTGTATTTCCAAAAATAATCCGCGTCGAACAAAATGTATTTGCCGATTTGCTGCTGCAAGCCGACGTTGTATTGATTGCGCCGCCCGATTCGCAGCGGGTCGTCGGTGGTTGCGCCCAAAATTCCGCCTTGTCCGCGCAGCTCCGACGGCGCGCTCGACAAAATCAGATTTTCGTTATACGGCGTCTCCATCGTTCTGGCAAACGAAGCCCGCAAAATCGTTTTCGTCCGGTCAATTAAATACGAAAAACCAATGCGCGGCTGAACGCCGACGCCTTTGACGATGCCGCGATAATTGTCGAAACGCAAACCGACGTTGGTCGTCAAACCTTTATACGCTGCGAAAACCGAAATTGGCTAAACTGCGAGTTTGCGACAAAGTGCTTAGTTCGTCGTTCAAAGGATTCGGACTCGGCGTAAACTCAATATCGTCGCGCCGATAAAACGGGTTGACGGTCATAACGGCGTTTCGACCCAAAACGCGAACATAACCGGGCGCAATGTTGACGGTTTTCACCCGTTGCTGCTGGTCTTGACCGCGTTCCTCTTGGTCGTAAGTATTCGGAGTTTCAAATTTGTTGCGCGAAACGTAAAAATTCAGCCGGAGCGTGTCCTGTTCGGTCGGGCTGTAATCGGCGCGGTTGAAAAAGTTGATTGACGTGCCGTCGTTGTGCAGCGATTCAAATTCAGGCGGATCGAGAAAACGCTTTGAACGATTAAAAGTGAACGCCGAAAAGTTTCCCCAACGCTCGCCGCCAAATCCTAATGTTGCCGACGGCTGAACGGCGGAAAACGAGCCGGCTTGCAGCGCAAGCGAGCCGGTCGGACGCTTCAAGCCCAAACCCGAACGAGTAACTGCGTCAATCACCAAACTGGTTTTGTCACCGTATTCGGCGTTTGGCGTGCCGGTTACAATCGTCAGAGACTGAAATGCTTCGAGCGGCAATTGCGTTGAAAAAGCCGTACTTTGCTGGTCGCTGATCGGTTGATTGTCGAGAAAAATCGAAGTCTGCGCGTGGTCGCCGAGCGGATGAAAAAAACCGTTGGCGTCAGTGGCAATGCCGGGCGCAGTTAAAATCACGGCATCGCTCAAACCGCTCGCGGGCGAACTCGTCGGCAAGCGCTGGAGCAAAGTTTGATTAACATTTGTCTGTGTCGTCGGCACATTTTCAAGCAAGTTTTGGTCGCTCGTAATTTCGACCGTCGCTTGATTTCCCAAAACGACAAGCGATTGCGAATTAAGATTCAGCGGAACAATCGTCTGCACTTCAATTTGCCTGACAATCGGCTCAAAGCCGTCAGCGTTAATCGTCAAACGATAACTGTTGAACGGCACGTTGTTAAATCGAAAACTGCCGTTTGAGTCAGTCTGTACGACTTGACGGTAGTTGGTGACGGCGTTAAAAACTTCCACGTTTGCGCCCGAAACAACCGCGTTGTTAGGGTCGACCGCTGTGCCGGTAATTGTTCCCGATGAAATAGATGTTTGCGCCGCGATATTTAAGACGCTCACCTGGAAAAGCATCAGAAAAAATACGGAGGCAAAGATTATTGAAATAGATTTTTGTAAAGTCATAGCTCCAAATTCTTATTTTTGCTCTACTAATTTAGAATTTAGACTATACTAAATTTTCATTAGTGTCCAGCAAATTTGTGTATTAGTCGATTGTAAATTAAAATTAACTGTAAACTTATGACCGTCGCCGAAAATAAAATTTACAAAGCTAACAAGCAAAATATTACGCCGGTAATCGAAGATTATCTGAAGGCGATTTACAGCCTTCGTCAATCGGACGAATCAGTTCGCACGGTTGCATTGGCGGCGCACCTCAACGTCAAACCGCCGACCGTTACGGCGATGCTTAAAACTCTCGCCGATTTGCAATTGATTCGTTACGAGCCGTATCGCGGCGTGGAATTGACCGAAACCGGCGAGCAAATCGCGCTCGAAATCGTTCGTCATCACCGGCTTATCGAACTTTATTTGGTCAAAGCATTAGGCTTTTCCTGGGACGAAGTTCACGACGAAGCCGAAGTTCTGGAACATTTTATTTCGGAAAGACTCGAAGCCAGAATCGCCGCTTATCTCGGCGACCCGACACACGACCCGCACGGCGACCCGATTCCGGCGCTCGACGGCACAGTGCCGGATAGTTCGGCGCAATCTTTAGCCAATCTGCCGGAAAAAGCGCGGGCGCAGATCGTGCGCGTCTCCGATCAAGATGGAGAACGTCTGCGCTACATTGCCAAATTGGGATTAGTGCCGGGCGCGCAAGTGCGGATTATCGAAAGCGCGCCGTTTGACGGTCCAATCTCAGTGCAAGTTGCCGGAACTGTTCACGCCGTTGATCGGCGTTTGGCACGAATGATTCTGGTCGAAGAAATCCAGTGAGATGTTTGGGGAATTCCGTAATTGACGGGGATTCTTAAAGACATTGTCACAATCTAATCCTCGTTGGCTCGTATAATTATCAGCAGCGGAAATGACGAACAATCAAATGACTTATCACTTGCTTGATATGGTGAAATATATTGATAGGTATATTGGTTAAAGCCTTATAATCAAAAACCCGCAGTAAAATTTTGAAAAGGAATTTATGGATAAAATATCGCGTCGTGAAGCAATTACAGGCATTCTGGCAACAAGTGCAGCAGTTTTAACAATGAATAATGAATCTTCGGCGCAAACCGAAAATCCTATCAACGCTTTTCGCGGGCAACATCAGCCAAAGCCACTTCCATTTGATCCGGCAAAGCTCAAGGGCATATCTGAAAAGGTTGTTAAATCGCATTGGGAAAACAACTACGGTGGTTCGGTTAAAGCCTTGAATGCTGTCGAACAGCGTCTCGCTGCAATGATGAAAGAAAAGGATCTACCTGCCTTTATGTATGGCGATCTAAAACGAGAAGAACTTATTCGGACTGGTTCGGTTGTCCTCCACGAACAATACTTTGCTAACTTGGGCGGAAGCGGAAGGGCAGATGGGAAGGCTTTGAAGTTGATTGAACAATGGTTTGGCAGTTTTGGTAACTGGGAAGCCGAGTTTAAGAAAACCGCAAATGCGCTCTCGGGCGGATCGGGCTGGACGATTCTTGCATACAACCAGCAAACAAAAGAGCTTCATAATTACTGGTCTTATGACCATGCACACAATCCGCCTTTTAGTGTGCCAATCCTTGTTCTTGATATGTATGAACACTCATATCATATGGATTACGGCTCAGCAGCAGCGAAATACATCGATGCTTTTATGCAGAACGTTAATTGGGAAGAAGCGAACCGGCGCGTTGAAATGATCGTTAAAGTTTGAAAGCTATTATCAGCGAGTGAAGTATTAACAAAAAATTAATCAATTACTGCTCTAAAAAATGAGTCAATGGAAAAATTGGCAATATTAATATCCAAATTCAGGTTATTGTAAGCTAAAAGACGTATTGCAAACGACCTTTTGGACACTCTTCATAAGCTATTCTTCGATTCTTTCATATGTGTTTTTCCGCTTGACCCCGTATCTATCTACGGGGTTTATAATTTTAAATATGGGCGAGAGTTTAACCATCGGTGAATTAGCGAAACTAGGCAAAGTGAATCTGGAAACGATTCGCTATTACGAACAGCAAGGCTTAATTCCAAAACCGCCGCGCCTTTCTTCTGGTTACCGATCTTTTCCGGCAGATGCTGTTAATCGGGTGCGGTTCATAAAACAGGCGCAGGAATTGGGATTTTCCCTGAGAGAAGTAAAAGAGCTTCTCGACTTGCAAGTCAATCCCGATTCGACGGGTGCGGACGTTAAACAAAGGGCAGACGCGAAACTTGCAGATATAGAAGAGAAGATAAAAATTCTGCAAGCGATGAAAAAGTCATTAATGAATTTGACCGCAACTTGTAATGGAAAAAGTTCAATCGGCGATTGCCCGATTATAAAAAGTCTTAATTCTGATAAGGGGTAATTTATTATGGAAAAACGTAAAATCGAAATTTTCAGTGCGGGATGTTCCGTATGTGATGAAACAATTCAATTGGTTAACTCGATTGCTTGCACAGTCGTTTGGAAAATGCCGCCAGGGTTTCGTCCTTTTTGTTCCCAATTTCGTTTACTTGTACATATAAAATTTTTGAATCAGGCAGAAATTCAAACCAAAATTTGTTATTAATATCTTTCAACCATAAAGGAGTCGGCGCAGATGTTTTGTCACGCATATCAGTCCAGCCCGGATCGTTTAGCCAACTCGTATCCGTATCGTCCAGTTCTTTAACTTCAGTTGAACTTGTCGGCTTGACCGAAACGACTCGTTGTTTGCCTTCTTTCTCAATAGTGAACTGAACATTTTCCAAACTGTTCGTAATTTCGAGTGCATGAAGTATTTCAGGTTTGACCAACAAATATGGCGCAAAAAACTTAATATCCATTTCGTTGTCACGACCAATTAGGTTTCGCACACGCGCTGTCGCTTCATCAACGGACACATTTCCGACGCGAACGATCCGAGCCCCAAGCAATTCGGTATATTCACGATTAGCCGTTCGAACAAATAATTCATCCTTGAAAAAGTATAAATTTACGGGCAAAGTATGAAAACGAACTTCCGGGTCATGTGCTAATCGTAAATTTGTGTGACCATCTTCGACCATTGCCACAATACGTGCCAACTCAACGATAATCTGGTGCCTTTGAAGCGATGGAATCCGGTCATAAAGTCTTTTTACTGCTACGTCAAACTGTTCGCGACTCATCGTGTGAAAAAGGTTTTTATGCCTTCTAGGCATCTGCTCCGCCATATAGCTCAAATCTTCACGCCATTTTTCAGCTTCAGTTTTAACGGTTTTCTGTATGGGCTCTTGCGCTAATGCGGGGGGTCCTGCAAGAAATAACAGGAACAGCAAAAACAACAAGAAAAATTTAGTGTTTGACATATTTTCTCCCTAACCTGAAAAGAGGTTCTAACTTGTAAACCCCGCGAGGATGATTTTTGTGACAACAACACTTTAATTTTTGATTGTTTGCAATCTTAATGCGTGTGGGTTTGTCTCATCTATAAAGACGGTTTCGGTGTCAAGCGGAAAACGAGCACACTTTTACCTTTCTGCCGCTTGCAGTATTCCGCGTTTCCCAATTTAAGCCGGTAACCGATGTTTCATTCACTTTCTTTAATAATCTTTTTACTTTT
>JAIVJJ010000320.1 GCA_020200095.1 Acidobacteriota bacterium
AAATTATTCAGCGTTTAAAAACTCAATTTGATTTTATTTTTATGATAAAATTGCTCCGGCAAGTTTTGTTTTTATTGCTTTATAAGTTTTATAAATTATGGCAGTCGGCATTATCATTCACGTTTCGGTCGGCGCGGAAAAACGCACCGAGTTTTTTGCCGAAGAAAATATACGTTTCGGGACAAATGAAACGTGCGATTTACAAATTCATAGTAAAAAGATTGCTGCAGATGGCGTGTGGCTTGAGTTGGAACTTGAAAATAATGTTTACCGGATTATACGTTTTAACGAAAAACTCGGATTAACACTCAACGGAAAACCGATTCACCGGTTTGAGGCATTAGAAGACGGCGATATTATTGATATTCCGCTCGCCGATATTTCATTTTCGTTTTTCTCGCTCGAATCAAAATCTTCTCTTATCACGACAAACCGCGAACAACCTCATATTGCGCCATTTATTGAAGAAGCCGCTATCGGAGCTTCGTTTTCGCCGGAACGCGACGACGCGAAGGCGTTTTTGCGCGAATTTGTCCGTGAGCTGTCGCGCGAAATTTCCTGGATAACTAAACTCGTTGTCTTGGCAATTGTTATCGGTTCAATAGGCGGACTTTTATATCTCGGATTTGCTTTTAACAGAGAACTGCAAAAAAATCGGCAGCAAGCCGAACAGCAAAATGAAATTGTTCGTCTATTGCAAGAGCGAATCGCTCAAACCAACAACCAGATCGGCGAGATAGATAAGACGAACAAAGATATTATTAAGACGGTTTCTCTGACGTCGAATTTGCGGGTCGAGTACGGAAACGGCGTTTGTTTGATAGTCGGCGTTTATGATTTGGTAGACCGAAAAAACGGTAAAATGCTTCGCTATCCGAATCCACAGGACTATCAACCTAGTCCTTATGAGCCTGCGCCGATGGAAGAAGGAATTACGACTGAACAAGCTCAGATGGGCTTAACGACCGAAGGTACGGGAAGTCCGGTGGAGTATGATTTTATTGGGACGGGTTTTCACGTCGGAAACGGTTACATTGTTACCAATCGTCATGTGGTTCAGCCTTGGGAAGAAGACGATTTGGTCAAGCAAATGATGCGAGATGCCAACGGACGGGCGCGAATCAAACGCCTCGTCATTTATTTTCCTAATTTTCCCCAACCGTTTCCGCTCAAGGTCCGCCAACTCGGTTCAAGAGAAGATTTGGCAATTGGCGTAGTTGATGCAAATTTAGTTTCGCCTGACATTCCCGTTCTTCCGCTTGAAATGGAGTCCGAAGCGATTTCAGTCGGTAAAACAGTTGTTACGATGGGATACCCGAGCGGACCTGAACGACTCCTAGCAATGGTTGACGACAATGAAGCAAAGTCAATCAACGCGCGTTACGGAAATTCGCGTCAATCTCTGATAAATTTCTTGGCGCAATCCAGAAAAATTGTTCCTTTAACAACGCAGGGAGCAATAACGGATTTGGACGCGCGGCGGATTGTTCACGACGCGAAAACGGCGGAAGGCGGTTCGGGCGCACCGCTTTTCGGGCAGACCGGAAAAGTTATCGGTGTAAATTTCGGCGTTTTTACCGAAAACAACGCGGCAAATATGGCATTGCCGATTCGCTTTGCCTTTGATTTACTGAAAAGGGTTGGTTGGAAATCGCCAGAAGAAATGAAAATCGAAGCCGCCGGTCAAAATCAAACCGCCAGCGCGAATATGAATACGTCGCAACCGAAAGCGCAATAATAGTAAATAGTTGTGAGTTGTGACCGGTGAATTACGAGAGATGAGTAAAAACCAAAGTCCTTTGAATTACGATTTTAACTGACAGTTCACAACTCATAGTTCACCGTTATAGTTTATGGACAATCTTGTTTTTTCAAATATGCTTCATCGCCCGGCGCGAACTGTCGTCAGCATTTTAGGCATAGCTGTTGGCGTTTTGTTAATCGTCTTTACCATCGGTTTAGCTAACGGCACGATGCGGGAACGCGCTACACGTGAAGCGAATGTCGGCGCCGAGATAATGTTTCGCGCTTCGGGAACGCGAGGAATGAGTGGTTCCGAAGCTTTCCGGCTGCTCGCTTCCTTGGCAAACGATTTGTTAAAACTCGAAGGTGTAAGCGCGGTTGTTCCTGTTGCTCAGAATAATGTTTCTGCAGAAGATAATAATAGTGGGAGTCGCCTTGTTGATGGCGTAAATTTTGATGAATACGCGCAAGTTGCCGGATTAAGTATCATCGAAGGGCGAAAAATTGAAGCAAGCGGTGATGAAGCGGTGATTGATACCGGTTGGCAAAGACAAAAAAACTTAAAAGTTGGCGATAAGCTAAAACTCTACGAGCGAGAATTTACGATTGTCGGAACTTACGAGCCAGCGGGCGGAGCGCGGATTAAAATTCCGCTTCAAACAATGCAAACACAGCTTGGCGGCGAAGGTAAAGTAACCGCGTTTCTTATCAAAGTCAAAGAAAATTTCACGCCCGAACAAGTCGCGGAAATGCTTCACGCGCAATTTCCCGAAAATCAAATAATTCTCACTAAGGAGTTGGAAGAACTTTATATGGCTGGTATTCCCGCAATAAACGTTTTTCTCAATGTATTTATCGGCATCGCCGCTGCCATCAGCGCACTCGTGATTTTGTTGACGATGTATACGACCGTAACGGAACGCACCAGACAAATCGGCATTATGAAATCTTTGGGAATGTCTAACGCAAAAATTGGTTGGATTATCGCGCAGGAAGCGCTTCTTATCAGTTTTTGCGGTATTGTCGGCGGGATTTTGCTTACTATAATCCTGCGATTTCTGTTAACGCAAATAACCACTCTCGTAGTTGAAATAAGTCCGCTTGTTTTGGCGATTACTTTTGTCGTCGGTCTAATTGGCGGCGCTCTCGGCGCGCTCTACCCCGCGCTTCGTGCGGCACGGCTTGATGCGGTTGATGCTTTGAGTTATGAATAATTTAATTCCAAATTCCAGATTCCAGACTGCGAATTTTAATTTGTAACTTATAATCTGGGATTTGAAATCTTGAATGATAAGCAACGAATCACTCAAAAATATAAAACTCGCCTTTATCGGCTGCGGCGTAATGGCTGAATCAATTGTTGCCGGACTTTTGCGCAAGCAATTGGTCGAGCCGTATCAAATTTCGGCAAGCCATCCGCGCAGCGAAAGACGCGCCGAACTAAAAGAAAAATATCAAATCAAAACTTTTGAATACAACGCCGAAGCTGTAAAATTCTTGCCCGATGAAAATTCAATAATCTTTCTGTGCGTCAAGCCGCAACGCATCAAAGTGGTTTTGGCGGAACTGAAAGGCATGGTTTTACCCGCGCAACTTGTAGTTTCAATCGTCGCTGGAGCAACAATCGAAACGATTTCCGAATTGTTGGAAACCGAATTAGTTGTGCGGACAATGCCGAATACGCCTTCACAAATCGGCGCGGGAATGACGGCGTGGACTTGCTCTGAAAAAGTTGTAAGCGAACAAAAAGAGCAAGTCAAAATGTTATTGACGGCTTTGGGAAAAGAGATTTATGTTGAAACCGAAAATCAGATTGATATGGCAACGGCGCTTTCGGCAACCGGTCCGACCTATATTTTTATGATGATGGAAGCGATGACCGACGCGGGCGTCCATCTCGGATTCTCGCGCGAAGTTTCAAAAGAACTTGTTCAACAAACAATGCTCGGTTCGACGCTTTTTGCCATCGAATCAAGCAAACATGCCGCCGAGCTGCGCAATATGGTAACTTCGCCGGGCGGAACTTCAGCGGAAGCTATTTATCAAATGGAAAAAGGCGGTTTGCGGACGGTTTTGTCAAAAGCAATTTACGCGGCGTATAATCGGGCGGTTGAGTTGGGAAGGAAAAGATAGCTTTGATTTACACTTCAAAATTTTACGCGCTGGTCTTTAAAAGCAGTGCTTACTTTAGACTTAGATCTTCTTTTCTAAGACTTGCCCGAAAAATTATTTTCTTAAAATTTTATTGCCGACTCGTTGTTGCCGTCGGTTCGTTTCGTGCGTTGATTGTTGTCTGCTCCGCCATCAACATTTTTTCGCCGGTTGCAAAATCCTTCTCGTCTTCCGACGAATTTTCAGATTTACCAATTTGAAGCGGCAGAAGAAAAGTTACCAACAATGCTAAAAGCGAAAAACCTCCGCCAATCCAGAAAACGCGGTGAATTGATGTTGCCATCGCCGTTTGCAAAATCTCCAAAGTTCCGTCCGGCAAATCAGCTTTCGCCTGCGGATCAATTAAAGCATTCGGATTAGCGGCAAATTCAGCTGCGCGTTCAACCGTTAAATTATTGTTCCCGCTTCGCGCCGCTTTATCGAGTTCCGCAGCAAGACCGGCAGTTAAAAATGCTCCCATTATTGCAACGCCGAACGCGCCGCCGATTGCCCGTGAAAATTGATTGAGCGAAGTAGCAACGCCGAGTTTTGTTCGTTCTACCACTTGCTGAACGGCAATTAAAAGCGTCAACATTGTTAATCCTAAACCGGCGCCGATTAAAACCAAGTCTACATAAAGCCAGAATCGCGCTGTTTCTCTTTGAAATAAAGCGAGCAGAACAAATCCGACGGTTAAAATAACGAAACCGATAATTGTAATCGTTCGATAACCGACTTTCAGAAGCAAGCGTCCGCCGACAATTGACATTAAAACCCAACTGAGCATTAACGGCGTTAAGAGCGAACCGGCTTCTGTTGCGGTCGAGCCTAACGCACCCTGAGCAAAAAGCGGAACAAACGAAATTACGCCGAACATCGCCACGCCCGCCAAAAATCCTGCGGCAACCGAAACGGCAACTGTTTTGTTGCGAAAAAGCTCGAAAGGAATTATCGGGTCTGCCGCTTTTTTCTCGACCCAAAAGAAAATAAGCAATAAAATTACAGCCGAAGCAAAAAGTAATAAATTTTCCGGCGCGAAAAGCGTGGTTAAAGTTGTGCCGCCTTCCACCATTGCCAGCATTAATAAACTAATGGCAAGCATTAAAAGTCCTGCTCCGGCGTAATCAATTGTCGGATTTTCGTGGTGTTTCGGTTCCTTTAAAGCAAAACCGATTATTAAAGCTGCAAGGATTCCGACCGGCAAATTAATAAAAAATACCCAGCGCCAGGAAATTTGGTCGGTAATAAAACCTCCGACAACTGGACCGATGACACTCGACAAACCCCAAACGCCGCTAAAATAAGCCTGCATTTTTGCACGCTCCTGCAAAGTAAAAATGTCGCCGATAATTGTCATTCCGAGCGGAACGAGCGCGCCCGCGCCTAAACCTTGAACGGCTCGAAAAATTATCAACTGTGTCATCGAAGTCGAAAAACCCGAAAGCAGCGTGCCGAGCAAAAAGACGGCAATTCCGATTTGATACAGCAAACGGCGACCGTATAAATCAGACAATTTCCCCCAAACTGGAACGGTTACGGTTGACGTTACCAGATATGCCGAAAACACCCAACTGTAATAATTCAAACCGCCGAGCGAAGCAATCACAGTCGGCATCGCTGTTCCGACAACCGTTGCTTCGAGCGCCGCGATAAACATTCCCGTCATCACGCCTGCCGTTACTGCCCAGCGCCGACGCGAAGACATTTCTAAAAGAGGTTTATTTTTATTTTCCGCTTTTTCAGTTTTTGCTTTTGAAATTCCTTCCACCCTTGTTCGCTCTCTTTTTTAAATTTTTAAAGTAAAATTATGAACTATAGAATGGCACAAATAAAATAGATTAAACCGAGATGATGTCATTATCAATCAGCGTTCATCTATGTTTCATATTTTAATTTTCCAAAGTTTTCTTTATCCTTCTCTGCTAATTTGCCGATTTTCGTCATTAAAAAATCAGCAATTTCCTTGTGCGTTCGCAAACGCCGCATAGAAAATTTATCGAATTTGCGTTTTTTTATTTCCTTTTCCTCACGAAAAAATGGCGGATACATCGCCCACCAACCCATTATAAAATTTACAAACCAGCCGAGTGGCGACGTATAGAAAAATTTGGCGCGAACGGGAAAAAACAATCTTATCGGGCGTTTTGTGCGGCGAAAAAGAACGCTTGAAACCGTGTACATATCGAAAAACGAGCGGTGATTTGAAACTAATAAAAGCGGTTTTTCAATTGAACTTTTCTCCACGTTTTCAAGTCCGAAAACATTCATTAAATTGTAAGTCGCTAAATAAATCCATAGCGAGCCGATGTGACACTGGCAAAAAGTCCAGAAACTTTTCCACGCGCCGCGATTCATCCGGTCGGTGAGTTTGAATCCGATTTTTTCCGTGAGATTTAAAACGGCAAGTTCATCGCTTGTCGGGACAAGCGCGGCTTTAGAATTTATTCGGTCAGGATTTTGAGTTTTTTGTCTGTCTAATGTGCCGTTATCTTTCATCAACTTATAGACATCTAGTGGATTCTCGGAAATTTATCGCGTTCCAAAATACTATAGGAACAGAGCTTCGGATACTGTTTATTTGTTTTCATAAAAAGAGGTTTCCTTTTCCAATTCCCGCCTCATTTCTTCTTCCATTCTGGCAGATTCTAGCGCGAGCGGAAGTTCTGCGGAACGCGCCGAGAGTTTTTTGAGCGCCAGTTCCGTATTAGCAAAATCACCACCGCGCCGCGCCGCGGCTTCAATCATTTGCACTCGTGTTTCAGCTTCAATAAGCATTTCTTGGGCTCCGGTTTTTATTCGGTTCAGTTTTTCGATGTCAATTTTTAACTCTTCCTGCAAATTTGAAGAATTTTCCGACTTTAAATATTTCAATTTATTTTGCCGTCTCTGCACAAGCATAATTTCCTGCTTGGTAGATTTTAAGATACGCGTGGCAGTCAAACGAGCCGCTAAAGTATCGCGGAAAGCGTCTGCCATCAGTGAATCTTTCGCTTCGATTTCTTTCAAAGATTTTCTTTCTGCGGTTTTTAATTCGTGTTTGAACCAATCAACTTCCTGCGCCTTTATTCCGTCAACGGCAATGCGTTCGCGTACTTTTGCTAACCAGCGCGAGCGATAAAACATTATGCCGCCGGCAACAATCAAGCCGAGAAGAAAACCGACGATGAGCGAGATTATACTCAAAAAGAAAAACGATGCGGCGGCGGGCGGAGTTGAGCCGAAAAGAAAAAACAGAATAAAAAAGACTAGCGCTGGAGTAACCGAGAGTAAAACCGGCGCAGCCCACGCGCCGATTTTCAACGCTTTATCCTTCGCCAAATCCTTCCGCGTAACTTCATATCTAATTTGTAATTCACTCATATTTACGGCTTTACTCTACAAACTCCGCAAACTTTATTCAAATTTACGGCATCATAAAAATTTAGTTTCACGAAGAAAAGTTTAATATCATCCGGCAATGATGTTATTATTGCAAAAATAGAGACGCTTTGTAAGCGGTTTTGATTCAGGACGATTTATCTTCAAACGCGAATTTACAATTAAAGGATATTGCCAGATTTATAAGAAATTTGCCGCGCGGTTCGCGCGTAATGGTCGCGTATCTTCGTGCCGGAACAATTCAAGTTAGACAAAAATTCACCGATGATTTGGAAAAAGCCGCCAATTCATTACGCATTGTAACCAGCAGTTCGGTATCTGCGCCGAGCAGTCCTTATCAAGGAGTGGAAGAATCTTTAAAACGCTTTGACGCTTTGCCGACGGGTAGACGCGCAATTTTACTCATTTCCGACGGTTTAGACATATCGCGCGGAATTGAAAGTTCCTCTCCGTCGCAAAGTCTCGACCTTGACCAAGCCATTCTCAGAGCGCAAAGAAAAGGAGTTGCCGTTTATTCATTTTATAACGCGGCAAGTTTAACGGAAAACGGTAATTCGAGATTAGTTTCAAACGGACAAGGCTCGCTCGAAAAGCTTTCGGAAGAAACAGGCGGTCGCGCATTTTTTCAAGGCATAAGCTCTCCGGTTTCATTTGATCCTTTCCTGAGGGATTTGGGATTGTCGTTAAACCGCCAGTTTGCTTTAACTTATCTTTCAACTCATATGAAAAAGGGTTATTACAAAGTTGAAGTTATCAGTACCAATCCGAATGTTAAAATTGAACATCCGAAAGGTTATTTTTATAAATAACTTAATTTAATGCTTCCTTTTTCAACTACTTACCAATTTTCATATTGCAGACCGAACAAACCCGAACATCTTCTTTAATCAGCAATCCAATCCAAAAAAGCGGAAAAAACGTAACCATCAAAACAGCGAAAACAATCCAGCCAGTTGTTGAAATTTTTCTGATAATCTTCGGGGAAAGCTGACTTGCACACCGCGGGCAACGATAACCGTAAGACATATTTTGCGGTGGCTGAAAGACGAGCGGTTGCGGGCGCGCAGATTCTTGTGTGGAAAAAGAATTTGGGAGCGGCTGAACTTGATGAATTTGCTTGCCGTTTCGCGCTTTGCTTTCGGAAACTTGCAATTCGTCTGTTTTCCACGAGTATGGATGCCGTTGAGTAAATTCATAACCCTTTTCATTGGCAAATGGGCTTTGCAAAAATTTTGTCCCGCAAAAACGGCAGAAATTGCTGCCGTCATTATTTGTTTGTCCGCAATTTTGACATTGAATCATTTTGTGCCTCGCAAGATAAAAAGATGACTTTCTCTTTTGGATTTTACGCTCGAAATCGGAAAAAGTTCCGTGTTGATTCAGAATCGCATATTTCGATTTAAAGTAAAGAAATTTACTTTAAACATTATTGAAATTTGATTCGCTCGCCGGTTTTGATTGCTTGGTAAACCGATTCGACCAACTCGACGGCTTTGTAACCATCAAGTGCGGTTACAGGCGGCTCGGTTCCTTTTTCGATAGCGTCAATAAACGCTCGGTCTTCCTGCACATAACCCCAACGCTCTTCTTTTTCCGTCATATGCCACGACAAAGTTTCAAAATTCGCGTCAAAGCCTTTTGAATCAAAAAGTCTTTCCATTTCTTCGGTTAAAATCGTGCGGTGATGGCAAAAAACTTCGATGCGCTCAAAGGGAAAATGCCAGCTTGCGTCTGAAGACGAAGCGAATGTGCAGTGAAAACCGCTTTTGAATTTAAAGATAATGGAAAATTCGTCCAGTTCGGGATATTCGTGCTGCGAGCCGTAAGCGATGAGTTCAGCAATTTCGCCAAACTGAAACCGCATCATATCAAAAAGATGAATTGTTGTTTCATACAAAAAACCTCCCGTAATTTCCGGGTCACCTGTCCAAACCGGATTTTTTAGTTCGCCGCGATTCATCTTAACGTGCGCCGAATGCGCTTTATCTTCATTTAACAACTCTTTAAGTTTTGCATAAACGGGCGCGTAGCGGCGATTGTGTCCGACTTGAAAAACGCCTTTTCCTTTTTGAGCAATTTCCAGGAGTTTTTTCGCATCATCAAGACCAATCGAAAAAGGCTTTTCGCAAAAAACGTGCTTGTTTTCGGCGACGGCGTGCGCGGCAATTTCCTTGTGCGTTTTATTCGGCGCGGTTACCAAAACGGCGTCGCAGTTTTCTAATAATTCTTCACGCGAAAAACAAACTTTTCCGCCAACAGATTTTGCGGTTCTTTCGGCTCTTTCCGGTTTGATGTCGTAAAGCGCGGCAATCTCGCATCGCTCGTCGCGGGAGAAAATTCGGGCGTGGACATTGCCGATATAGCCTGTGCCGACGATTCCAATTTTGATTTTGCTCATAATTATTACAGACGGATTTTCACCACAGTGGCACAGAGAAAAAATTTACAGGGATAAACAGGATTTACAGGATAAAACTAAATTCGTGTTATTTGTGTAATTTGTATCTAGAAGCTATCTCAAAAATAGTTTCTTAACAAAATAATCATACAGCCCAATAAAACAAAGCCAAGATAATTATCTGAATGATATTCATAACGCACAATAATTCGCCGAAAGTTTTGCAGCCA
>JAIVJJ010000002.1:0-29647 GCA_020200095.1 Acidobacteriota bacterium
ATATTCTATTTTTGTTAGAAATTCTTTCTGGAAGAAAAATTATGGCAAGAACAGAATTAATAGAAAATTTAAACCGAGCGTTGAGTTTGGAACTTTCCGGCGTTATTCAATATTCGCAGCACAGTTATTTGGTAACGGGAATCGAAAGGGAAATCTACAAAGAATTTTTCATTGATCAATCGGGAGAAGCCCAGCTACACGCGCAATTTCTGGGCAATAAAATTGTCGCGCTCGGCGGCGTGCCGACGGTCGAACCGGCGATGATCCGTCAATCAACCGAATTGAAAGAAATGCTTATGCAGGATTTGGAACTCGAACGAGAAGCATTGTCGGTTTATATGTCAGCGTGGAGCTCGTGCGGCGAAGAAGATTTGCCAACAAAATTTTGGCTTGAAGGGCAAATTGCCGAAGAGCAGCTTCACGTCGAAGAACTCGAAAAACTAACTTCCGAACGACAATCAAAAGTTAATTCGGAAAGAATTGTTTTGCGCGAAGTCAGCTAATTTAGTTTTTATACAATAAAAGACGGAAAGCATATTTTCATATTTATGCTTTCCGTCTTTTTACGAACAAAGGAATTGAGAATCTAAGAAAAACTCGGAAATTCAAGGACGTTTGTGCATTTTACTAATTCTTCCGCTTCGGTTTTTTGACTGTTTAGTTTATAACGCGCTGAAGCAATGACATGATGCAAATCGTCGAGCATTTCCGCATCAAGCGACAAGGTTTTCTGACAGCACCAGCCTAAATCTTCCGTCCAGGTTGAAAGTTTAATAATTGCCTGATTTTCCGTCAAAGAAACTTCGAGTTTCTTTTCGTCGGAAACAATCGGTAAAAATTTTGTCGCTGTATTTATCTGCATAGTATTGAGAAGAGAAATTGAAAATCAATTTCAATAAGAATTATGGCGAAAAAATTTTACTCCGTCAAGTTTCAAAAAGCTAAATCTCGAGCAAGGTGAAATTTTTATTTAATGAAATTATTTGCCTGCTTTCCATTCGCTCACGAGTTTTTCTAAATCAGCCGTATTTGCAGGCGGAGTTGCAGCTTTCCCAATCTGAATGGCTTTTTCGGCAACTACAATTGCATCTTGCTTTCTGCCCGATTCTGCTAAAAGTCGCGCTTTTGTACTTAAATTTCCAAAGTTTTCGCGGATTTTAATTGACGTATCAATCCATCCGAGCGCTTCTCCGTAATAAGCAGGCATTTTCATTGCTAAAACCCAATTTGCCGCTTGTGAAGGTGTGCGAAAATCATCGGCTTTCAGATTCTTCATTGCCTCACGAATGTCCGTCAATGCTCTGCCGCTAACGTCGCCGACATTAACTGTAAAGGGAACTTTGACCTTTTCCCAAACAATTGCGACTTGGGCGGCATTTGCCGTAACATTTTCAAAATTATAAGAAAGCGTTTCTTGAAAATCCGTTTTTTCCGGTTTGACCGTTATACGCAGCGCATCTTGTTTCTCGTCATAATTAAAACTGCCCCATTGATTCCAAGTTTTATTAAAAATAATTGTCCATTCGTCTTTGTTTGGAATTGTATGCAGGCTGTATTTACCGGCGGGAAGCGGTTTGCCATTGACGGTTACGTCTCTGGAAATTTCAAAGACAGTGGCTTCATTTGCGCCTGATCGCCAAACTTTTCCGAACGGAACAAGTTCACCCCATACTTTTCTCGCTTTAGTATTCGGACGGTGATAAACAAGCGAAATGCGCGTGTCGCCGACAGTTTGTGAAACTTCGGCGCGCTGCGATTCACGCGGCAAATTTAATTGTCCGAAGGCATTCGAAACAAAAAGCAAAGTTAAAATCCCGACAAGATAAAATGTTTTTTTCATATTTTTACTCCTAAAGATTGAACAAAAAGGTTCGTGTAACAAAAGAGATGTTCAAGAAAATTCTTCGTGTATCTTCGTGACTTCTGGATCGTTCTTTATGGTAAAAGATTTGTAAAAACCCTTCACCATAAAGTTAACAGAGAAGTTATAGAGAAAACACCAGGCATCTTTTTTAATACCACAGTGAAAAAGAATGAAGACAAATTAACCGCGTCTTTCTGTGGTTTCTAATTTTTCCTTCGCCTTTTGCACAAATTTTTTTATCATTCCGGCGACTTCCCATTGCATTCCTTTGCTAATTTTGCTTTCACCGGCAAGCCCTGCGAGCAAGTGAAGTTCCCGTGCGGAACTACGACGAAGTTCAACATTTTGAGCAAATTGAACAAATGTCGAATTAGCATTTTTTTCGATAAAATCCGCCGCGTAACGAAGAAGATTTTGTTTTTCACCTGCTTTCGGAATCCATTCGATGCGTTCTTCCGTATTCTCGGCTAACTCAACGGCAAAAGACTGTCGCATTGCGCCGATAAACGGAATTTTTGCGCTAATAGTCCACCGCGCCGCGGCATCGCCGTTTGTGTGAATGCTTTCCACATTTGGCATCAGCTCAATAAAATTTCGAACGTCGGTAAAAAACTCCCGAACTTTTCTTATCGGAGCTTCAACCTCAAATTTATCACTGAAAGAAGCGCGTATTGTAAACATAATTAGTGGTGAATTGTGAGTGGTGAACGATGAGTTAAAAACATTCTTTCAATCACCGTTCACCACTCACAATTCACCGTTATTCAAAAAGTTCCGTTAAACAAAATCGAATTAAAAAACGGTCTGGTCATTGACCGAAAAATCCCTCTAAAAAAAGGTTCGTCGGCAAATAAAATGACGTGACCGCTACCGGTTGGTTCATCAATCAGATAAGCCGTTCCGCGAAGAAGTTGTTCCGTATTTCCTTCCCAGACAAAGCCTGAAATCGTCAAAGGTTTATTAGATTTCGGTTCAAACAAAAGTGCGTTTGTGCCTTCTTTCGAAACGCGGAAAAAATAGCCTGACGAAAGCAAAACAGGTAAAGTTTCATCTTCTATTCCGTAGGTTAAATAAGTTGTTCGGTCAACGCTCGCCCGCATTATCGCGCCCGGAACGCCTTCAGGAACTCGACCGGCGTTTGCCGAAGGTGATGCAATCGGTGGCAAAACGGGCGGCGCGCCATCAGCCTTGTCGGATTTTAATTCGGGAGTCGGCGTCGGTTCAGGCATTTGTTGCTGGTTTTTAGTCTTTGGCGTAGGCGATGGTGAAGGCTGTGTTTCCGTTTCCTTTCGTTTATCAACTTCGTCCTTATCCTCGGTTTTACCTTTTTCTTCATCGTCACTGCTTCCGATAAGTTTTGAAGAAGTTAAACCTACATCTTTGAGCGCGGCAAAAACCGACGCGCCGCGAACTGTAATCAACGTTCCGCCATTGGAAGTCCATTGTTTCAAAGCCGAAACTCCGCTGCTTCCGAGCGCGCTGAAATATCTTCCCGCCGCGCCGTCCGGCATTATCAAAACATTATATTTTGACAACGCGCTGCCTTTAACATTATTTATTGTCAAAGGCGTAAATTCGACGCCGTAACGGTCGAGCGTCCACCAAATTGAACCGTAACTGGTCTGGTCAACCGCTTCATCGGCAACTACTGCAATTCGCGGTGATTGAAGTGAAACAACATTTTCGCTTCCAACATTCGTGTCGCCTTCTTCCGTATAGCCCGTATTTACGGTCCTGACATTTACACCGAGTTCACGCGCCAAACGCGATACGGCTTCGTGAACCGTTTCAGGATTGCGCGTAACTCTAACGACAAAAGTTCCGCGATTCCAATTTCTACCGCCAGCCGTCAAAGTTTTTGTCGCAACTGCAACGCGGAAACCTCCTTTTAATAAACGCAAAGCCATCGCGCCCGCACTGTCTGTTTCATAGGGAATTATGTATGCGATTTGGGCGCGACCGTTGACCGAGCCGCGTTTTGCTTGTTCCAGAAATTCAGACGTAACCGCGTTTGAATTAACATTTCCCGTCTCTTCCGTCCAAAAAGCGTCTACACCGAAAGCAAGCGGCAAGTTCCAAGCCGTGATGTCGTAGAAACCGTATTCTTCTTTTTGTGCCGAAGAACCGCGTCTTTCATTGCGTCTAAAACGCGCCATATTGTCTCTGACAAAAGCCGCGTCTTGCGGCGTTTCCTGTTCGAGCAATGCTTTTATCAAGCGTGCTTGTGATTGGTTTAAGTCAATAATATATGCGCCTGCCGGAAAAGTTTTAGAAACGCGCGGCGCTTTATTCTCCAAATAGCTGTGTGCCGTTGCGGACGAAAATGAAGAATTGGCGACTTTGACTTCGATTTTTGCACGACGCAAAATTTCAATCATCTCAGCCGTTTTTACCGAATCTTTTTCCGGCAGAATGACGATGCGTTTCAATTTCGCGCGCGCCGATTCTTCCAAAGCTGTGCGCCGAAAATCATAATAATCCTGCAATCGCGATTGACGATTTTTCGCAGCAGTTTCAAGCGTAGTCATCGAAGCGACGAAATGTTTGGCGATTGCCGAGCGCAGGGTAACAATCGTGCCGTCGTCGCGCGTCCAACGTAAGCCTTTAAATCCGCCGCCGTCGGTTTCATAGGTCATTCCGATTGCGCCATTCAAAGACGGAAATGAATCCCAGTAGCCTGGATAAAATAAATCGAAAATATCGCGGATGTAATAATCCCAGCGATTTGCGTCAAAAGCGCGGGCATTTGCTCTGCCGAAAATATCCATCCATTTATTCGTTACGGGCTGCGGTAGATTCGGATTTATCGGGAGCGCGGCGGGCGGAAAAAAGTACTGCGAAGGCTGTCCATGATGGTCAACCAGAATCTGCGGATTCCATTCAAAAAATGCTCGTTGCATATTTTGCGTTTCAACCTGCGTCGCGGCAATGTTGTCGCGGTTTAAATCAAAACGAAAATGATTTAGTCTGCCATAAACGCTCCACGGTTCGCGGTGTTCGAGCGCGTTTCTATCGGCATTTCCCGTAGCTACCGAATTATACCAGGTTACAAAGCGTTCGTGTCCGTCAGGATTTTCGCCCGTCAAAATCAGTGTTACGCAATTGTTCAAAATATCGAGCGTTTGCGGTTCGTTTGATGCGGCAAGTTGATAAACAACCTGCATCATCGTTTCAAACGAAGCCGATTCGTTGCCGTGAATCGTGTAAGCCATCCAAGCAATAACCGGATTATTTTGCGAAATCGTATTGGCTTCCGATGCGGAAGTCGCGCGCGGGTCGGTCAAACGCCCGTTATTTGCTTTGATTTGGTCAATCCGTGCAATGTTTTCGGGCGAAGAAATCGCGATCAGATGCTGCATTCGATGTTCATTCGTCAGACCAATATCGTAAATTTTTACGCGGTCGGGCGTAGCTTTGGCAATTGCTTCGATAACCTTTTCCATCTGCGCGTAATTAGTATGAAAATCGCCGACGTCATAACGCAAAATTGTTTGCGGGCGCGGAACTTCCGCGCGATACGCGCCGCGTGTGTAAAAATCAAACTTTTCTTCGGTTTGTGAAAAAGCAAATTGAGCAAACGCGACACAAATCAATGTAAAAAACAAAACGCTTTTAATTTTCATTCGTAAATTTTCCAACTTTCCGAGGTTGTATTTTGCAGAACTTTTTTAGATATTAAAGTGTAAGTGTTTAAAAGCAAAACGGCAATGAAAAGTTTTCAAGGAAAAATGTGTCCGAAATGTCATTTCCCGAAAATGAAAAATTGGGAAGCGCTAACTGATGAACAAAAATTTCTGGTCGAAAGATTGCCTCTCAATACAGATTTTACCCTAGAACAAAGAAAAAAGCATCGCTTTTGCGAGCAATGCTGGTTTGAAGAAACGGGGAAAGAAAATCAATTGTGTTAAGGCAAAATCTTACATCAGCCAATTATTGATGTTGTTATAACAAAAATTCCTTGTAATCTTCTTCATCTACCACATCTTTGCCGTTCCGCCTAAATTTGTCTGTCTCGAAAAAAATAAATCGGATGGCAAAACTTTTCTCGGTTTAAAGACAATAAGAAACAGACCGTTTATTTTAGAGTTTTTAAGCGACAGAATTGAACACGAACAGCGAAGCCAATTTAATAGAAAAACTCGCACACGGCGACGAACCGGCTTTCAGCGAGATTTACGGTCGGTATCACAACCGTGTTTACGGCTTCGTTTACCGGATGACAGGCAATCAAATGATAGCCGAAGACCTGACGCACGAAACTTTTATAATTTTGATTGAGCATCCAAAACGTTATTTGGCGGAGCGCTGCTCGCTGCTGACGTTTTTATGCGCTGTTGCCCGCAATCTAGTGATGAATCAATTGCGGCGCAAGCATAATCGGGATGTCAGATTTGATGATTTTGAAAATTTCAACGCGCTGGAAAGCGAAACAAAACAAAATAATCCGCTAGCGGATTTGCTCGATAAAGAATTGGCGGCGCAGATTGATGCCTGCATTGCCGCATTGCCGCCGTTTCAACGCGAAGTGATTATTTTGCGCGAATTTCAAGAACTTTCATACAAAGAAATAGCCAAAGTAACCGAAGCCGAATTGAGTTCTGTCAAAGCGCGTCTGCATCGCGCCAGACAAACTTTAGCCAAAGCGCTTGCCGCTTACGTTACGTTGCCGAAAAAGGACAAATGTTATGAATTGCATTGACACGAAAAAAAATATCGAAGCCTTAATTGACGGGGAACTCGACGGCGCGTTAAAAGACGCAGTGGAGAGCCATTTACTGATTTGCACCGCTTGCTGTGAGATGAAAGAAGAAATGATTTTGCTTTCGAGTTTTTTGCAAACGAGCCAAGTCGCTTCGCCGTCGGTTGAACTCAACGAACGAGTGATGAAATCATTCAAAAATCATCACGCGGCAAATTCGTCCTGGTGGTGGCGCACGATTTTCGGCGCGTTCGTCATTCCCAAACCCGTTTTTGCGACGCTTTTAATTTTGGCGGCAACGTCGTCGTGGCTGGCGTTTCAAATTGGAAAAATTAATTCGGCAACCGTCTCTATGACAACACCGTTCGTTATTACAAAAGAAATTCCCGTTCAAACGACGGCGGACGCACCTGTTCAAACCGTTGTCGTCAAAGTTCCCATTGTCAAGGAAAAAAAGGTAACGCGCACTGTTTACGTCCGCGAGCAGAAAAACATCAAAAATGAAAAAGGGAAATCTTCTGCCGATTCCACACCTAAAAATTCGCCGTCATATAGTTCGACGGTTGCCGGCAACGGCTATTTTACCGACGTGAATTTGAAAGGGTTTGAGCCGTCGGCGGAGATAAACGCGAAAATTATTAAAGAGGTAAAAGAAGATGAAAAATAAATTTCTGGCAATTGTATTTTTAACCGCCGGCTGCTTGGTCACCGCTGCGAGCCGCGCCGAAGCCCAACAAAGTTCCGTCAGCTTTAACAAAACGGGAGTTTCGGTAATTTTCAAAGTCGAAACATCTTCGTCCGAAGCGACTAAACAATCGTCTGACAGCCTTTATTATACCAGCTACGACGAAACCGAAAAGGAAAGCCGCGTTCATCGCGTTTTAGCTGACCGCGCGAGCGGAGCGTATTTTGGCTACGATTTAATAGTCGAATCAACTAGCGTACCGGCGAAATATAAAATTTCCATTAAACCGCTTTCGATAAATCCACCTAAAGAAATGCGTATGAATGATTTAACGCTCCGTTTATTGCCGAAATATCCAGCCGAGATGATTGTCGAAGACGGCGACACCATTGCGCTCGACATTCTGGTTAATTCGCAAACGCAGGTTAAAATTGTTGATTTGATAAAAGTAACCACAAAAAAACCGCAAGAGGCGAGTTCGTTTTCGTTTGGAACGGCGCGCGGTTCGGGCTTTAATCCAAGTTCCAGTTCAGTTGCAAAAAGCGGTTCAATTGATAAACGGGCGGCACGGGACTTTACGCCCAACGACGTAACACTGCGGCTGACCGCTCCGAAATTGCTCGTCAACGGCGCGGTCGGCGCGTTTCCAGGCAGCAATTGGAACGGCGGTATGATTGAAGGTTCGATAATCTTCTTATACGTTCCCGGAAAAGGTCGCTTCGTTTTCTCGCTTTTTCCGCACGACAATTTTAATTTTCAGAAAGATGCGGTCATCGAAAACAATAAAATCACTTTTCGTTCTGATAACGAGCGCTACGAATTGATTTCTAAAGCCCCGATTGTGAACAACGGCGGAAATTGGAACTTGTGGATTTTGAACGACCCTGCTTACAAACCGGATTTAGCTTTTAGTTCGACGGATGATGACAATATTCAATACGGCGCGGCAGACGGCGTCGAACATCTTTTGGGGCGGAACGCGCAGGCACGCCGCCGCATTCGCGCCGCCGCGCCGGTTCAGCGCGATATGAAGGCGGTTTATCAAAAATGGGTTGACGAAGATGTGCGTTATCTCATTACCGACGCGGAAAAACAAACTTTCTCCCAACTGAATGGCGACGAAGAGCGCGAACAGTTTATCAAAACATTTTGGAAACGGCGCGACAGAGTGCCGGAAACGGACGAAAACGAATTTCGGCGTGAATACTACAACCGGATTGCTTATGCCAATCAAAAATTCGCTTTCGGTGAAACGGCTGGCTGGATGACCGACCGCGGGCGTATTTTTATCACACATGGCAAACCCGACAACATTCAAAAAACCGATTCAGGAGAAATATGGACGTATAAATCTTTGACTGCGGTCGGAGACAACGTTAGATTTGAGTTTGTTGACAATGCGCGAAATGGAGACTTTCGCCTGCGGCAGTAAATTTACAACTGGTTTCTGTTGAGTAGTTTTATAAACGGTTGAACTCTGATAATCATTTTTCGAGAATATTTTCAAAAGAAGAACGAATTGCAAGACGATGAAATGTTAATTGCTCAAGCAAATCTTTCATCGAGGCAAGCTTCATTCTTTTAACAATCGTCTGCAAAGCGATTTGATTAGCAAGCGGCAACCGCGTCGAACGCCCGACTGTTAAGCGCAAATTGTGGTCAAGCTCGCTTAGAAATTCGTAGCCGTTGGAGAAATTTTGAAAATCTTCTTCACTCAGCGAATCGGTTTCGCGCAGTTTCTTGAGCATAAAAGCCGTCGAGCGATTTTCCGCGTCGTCGGGAACATTATCTCGAAGCTGTAAAAAACGCATCGCAAAATAAACGTCGAGCATTCCGCCGGCGCCGAATTTGATGTCAATTTCTTTACCTTTTCGGGTTTTTGATTTTTCTTCTTCCAATCTCTCGCGCACGCGCCAAGTTTCTTCTCTTAAAATTTTGAATTTTGAATTTGAAATTTGAGATTGTCGGGCGTTTTTGTGAATAATTTTTCGCGCTTCGTTCTCGGTTTCATTCGCTAAATCCAAATCACCCGCCACGCCGCGAAGTTTTATATACGCCAGCCATTCCCATATTGCCGCGCGGTTTTCCAGGTAATTCAAAAAAGCGGTTTGGCTCAAACTCGTCGCGCCATTCTTTCCGTCGGGACGCAAGCGCAAATCAACGCGATAGAGATTTCCTTCGCGCATCAAACTTGATAAAACAGTAACGAAAATTTCAACCGCGCGACTATAAAATTCGGCGTGCGTTAAATTTTCTACTGGCACAGGTTTTTCATCATCGTAAATTAAAATCAAATCCAAATCCGAGCCGTAATCCATTCCGCCACCGCCGAGTTTTCCTAACCCCAAAACGGCAAAAGGGAAATCTTGAATTTCAATTGAGTACCGCCGCTCGAGTTCGCGTTTTGTAATGAAAAGCGCAGCTTCGACACTCGCTTCAGCCAAACTGGTTTGTAATTTTTTCGCGTCTTGCCGCGAGATTTTTTCAGCCGCGTCAAAAACAACAATCTCCAACAAAAGGTGCGACCAGGTTTTTCTTAAAACCGCCAGTTGATTTTTTAAATCTGATTTTTTTTCGATTGCTGAAAGAAGAATTTGCCGATAATTTTTTTCGGTAAAATTATCTTTTAAGTTTGGTAAATCTTTTATCAAATTCGGATTTGCAGCGAGTATCTCGATAAAATGGGGCGAAGTTTCCGCAAGCAGCTCAAGAGATTTTACGTTTTCATTACTTAAATCAATTTCAATATCGGATTTTTCTAACGATGAAAAAATCAACTCTAATGTTTGATGTTTACTGGAGCTTTCGGACAGAGATTGCATGGCTGTGTCTTGCGCCTTTCCAATCGGGTGAACGCTGTAATCATTCCGCTGATTCTCGGCGATGTTTTTTGCATCATCTGTTTCACCGAAAATACGCGTGAAAATTCGACTGACATTTGAAATGTGAATTTGCAAAACTTTTTCAAACTCACGTAGGTTTTCAAAATTCATTTGCTTTGCCAGTAAAAAACGTCTTTCTTTTTCTTCGGGAATTGTGTGCGTTTGCAGACCGTTTGCCATTTGCAGGCGATGTTCAAGACGACGAAGAAATTCATAAGCCTCAAACAATTCGGTCAATTCGGTTTCGGTTAACAATTTTCTATCGGCAAGACGTGACAAACTTATTAACGTATGAGGAGCGCGCAGCCATTGGTCTTTGCCTGCATAAGCCAATTGCAGCGCTTGGGCAACGAATTCGATTTCGCGGATTCCGCCACGCCCTAATTTGATGTTGAAATTTTTGTCGGAAGTTTTTTCAAAATTGATTTTTTCCTTGGAAAGACGCACGTTTTCCAGAGCATTTTCAATTGTTTCATCTTTTGAAAACACGCTTGATTTAACCGTTTCAAAAAACTCCTGAAAAACTTTTGCTTCACCAGAGCAGGTGCGCGAGCGAATTAAAACTTGCCGTTCCCAGCTTTGCGCCGATTTTTGATAATAATTTTTTGCTTCGTTCAAAGAAATTGCCAGCGAACCGACGCGCCCGTGTGGTCGCAGGCGCAAATCCACACGATAAGCCGCGCCTTCACCCGTTTGTCCGCCAACTAATTTTGTTACCGACTCGGCAAGTTTTACAAAATACTCGCGGTTTGTAATTGTGCCGCGAATGCCTTGCCCGGAAGTCGAGCCGTCGTTTGAATAGAGAAAAAGCAAATCAATATCCGAAGCGTAATTAAGCTCTTTCGAGCCGAGTTTTCCTAAAGCGACAATACAAAATCCGGCTTCTTTCGCGCGACCTTTTTCGTCAATTTCAAGCGGTGCGCCGTAACGATTGTCGAGTGCTTGACGGGCAATTCGCAGAGCGTATTCCAAAATCGCATCCGCAAGATTTGAGATTTCTTCGGTTATTTCGGCGATTGTTCCGAGATTGCGAATATCGCGCAGGTAAATCCGCAAAAGTTCGCGGCGGCGGAAACGAGCCAGCAAAATGTTTGTTTCAATTTGCGAGCTGGTTAAAGCAAATCTAGCTAAAGATTCGAGAATTTCTTCCTTACCGCGCACTTTTGAGGAAACTCGCTGGAGATTGAGCCACGAAATATAAGCCGGATTTTGCAGTATTGTGGTTGCAAGAAACGGACTGAACGCGAAAATGGTTAAAACATCGGAAAACAAGCCCTCGTTTTTGGAAAGCTTTTTCGCTTCCGCAGGAAATCTTTCTACTAGTTGCGAATAAAAATGCCGTGCGCTGTCGGCGGCAGGTAATTTTTCCGTTAAGGCTTCGATTGAAGACATAAAATTATTCAATGCGAATCAAGGATTGAAATAATTGTCGAAGAATTGAATACAGAAATACATTTGTTCGGTAAAAAAGTTTTTGAATTTTCAATCGCCAATCCTAAATTTGAAATCTAAACTTCTTGTTGACTTCCGATTCGTTTCATTCTACTTTTCAATCTAAACAATTTCCCGAAAAATTTACAGAAGGAGAGGTGAAAATATGAGCAAGGCAAAATCAGCCGATTTGATTTTAAAGCTTTATGAATTACGGCGCGAAGAGAAGATGCGCGAGGCGCGAAATTGGATGATTACATTCTTTCCCGAGAGTGCGCAGGACATAACGCAAACAATGATGAATGACGAAACCAGCGCGTATTACCGAATGGTAACATCGTATTGGGATATGGCAGCTTCATTCGTTAATCACGGCGCGATAAACGAAAAAATGTTTAACGAAGTGAGCGGCGAAGCGGTTATGGTTTTTTCGAGAATCGAACCGTTTTTAGAAGAAATAAGAGGAATGAACGGCAGCCCGAATTATCTAGCGAACCTCGAAAAATTGATTATGCGAATGCCGGATGCCAAAGAAATGCTTGCCAAACGACGCGAGATGATGAAGCGTATGATGCAGGCGCGAAACGAAGCTGCAGCAAAATCGGTAACAACGTAAAAAGAAGGGGAGACGCGGGAGAAAAAGAATTTATGGTAAACCGTCTTTCCTTCTCACCATCTCCTTTTCTAACCTTTTGTTTTTACATTTCCAAGCGAACGGCTCACCGCGCCGGACAAAACATAAACCGCCAGAGACGCGACGATAATCGTCAAAATTGTCACGAAAAATGAAACGGCGCGGGTTGTGATTTCGCTTTCACCGGTGGTTACTGGAAAGCCCAGAACAAAAGAAGCTCCGAACCAGACTGGAATAATGGCGATTTGCGCTGTTGCTGCAAGTCCAATCATTGCGCGGCTTCCAACGTCGTCAATATTTGCCAATCCTGCCGCAATGCCGACGGCTGCGGTAATCAAGAAAGTTACCAGCAGCGAATTGAATTCGTCGTATTTAACAGGCGGGCTTGAAAAAGCGGCAACAGCAGCGCCGCCTAAAATGAGTAAAACAGTCGCCGTTAGAAATGCCAGCAAGCCTTGTACGGCTAATTTCGGCTGCTTTGTCCACGAGCCGAAACCGACGGCGAGAAGAAGCGGCAAGAGCGGTAAAAATAAAAGAGCCGCGATGATGGTTAAAGTTTTCTGATGAATCAAACCGTAAGCCAGCAGACAAGCGGCGATAAAAATTCGTCCAACAAATCCGAAAGTTATATGACTGTTTTGCCACAGTTCTTCAAAAATATCGGTTGCCGGATCAACCAACGGCTTGGTTAGTTCGCGCAGGCTTTCGCCGGAAAGTATCGAACGCGGCTGTCTGACGGCAATCGAAAAATCTTGTTGATTGTAGAAATCCGCCGCAAGCAGCGCATCAATGAAATGCTTTCCCTTCGGCGTCGAAGTTTGGATATCAACCAAATCTTTCGTTTTCGATTCGCCGCTTTCTCGAAGCGATTCGCCTTTTTGCACGGAAACTTCCTGAATTCCGACGGAAAACGCTACCTTTGCAATGTCTGCGCCTGTGCCTTCCGGAGCTGAAACTTTTATTAAACGCATTTTTTGTTTTCTTTCTTAAATTTGTATTTGAATTATTTACTGCTTCCATTAAGGATAAGCAATTTTTGGTTATTTTATAACATAACAGTAAAATGAAATGTACAGCATCCGACAAACTGAGGAACTTTATAATTTTTAAAGTAAAATATCGTTTATGAAAATTGCCAGTGCGGAATTTGTCAAAAGCGCGTTTAACGAAAGCCATTGGACAACTGACAATTTGCCCGAAATAGCTTTTCTCGGTCGTTCAAACGTCGGGAAATCAAGTCTTCTCAATTCGCTTTTGCATCGCAAAGGTTTGGCGCGAACATCAAACACGCCGGGCAGAACGCAAAGCATAAATTTTTTTCTTATCAACGAAGCGTTTTATTTTGTTGATTTGCCCGGTTACGGTTATGCGAAAGTTTCCAAGGCTATGCGTTCCGATTGGGGAAAAATGGCGGAACAGTATCTTACCGCCCGCGCGCCGCTCGTTTTATCAATACAACTTGTAGATTCGCGCCATAAACCGACCGAGCTTGACCGGCAGCTTCATGAATGGCTTGGCTTTCATCGAAAGGATCGTGTTATTGTTGCGACCAAAGCCGATAAACTCTCAAACAATAAATTAAACAAAAGTTTGCAAGAGATAGAAATTGCTTTGCCGGAAAGCAAAATAATCGCTTATTCGGCAACGACCGGAAAGGGCAGAGACGCGCTTTGGCAGGAAATTCAAAAGGCGCTTTAAAAAGTGTATTTTTAAGTTGATTTATTAACGTCAATTGAGTAATAATTAAACATTCCCAAATAGCTCAGGGTTTTTGGAAGCTCAAAGACTTATTTTCAAAAGCGCCGCAAACGGAAATCCATACAATTTTTCCAAGTGTTTAGTATTTAAAAACGTTTCAGACAGGCTTAATTCGTGCCTTAAATTTAATTCTAAAAACTTGGACACCTACAACTTATAAACTTCCATACACAAACGGATAAAAACATGGCAACCAAAACAACACGAACAAGAACAAACAAGGCGAGTAAAAACGGAGAAAACGGTTTTGATAAATCAACCGACGAATCAGTTGACGGCGGACAAACTCCGGAAAACAAAACTTCGGCGACTGACGATAAAAATGAAAAGACAGGCAGTGCCGACCAAAGCGTAACTTTGGATTTAGCAGAGCTGAAAGATATGTCCATTTCCGAGTTGTCGCAGATTGCCAAAGATATGGGCGTCGAAGGCGCGTCGGGAATGCGCAAGCAGGAGTTAATTTTTAAGGTTCTCGCCGCGCAGACCGAAAAAAGCGGACTGATATTCAGCGAAGGCGTTTTGGAAACGCTGCCCGACGGTTTCGGATTCTTACGCGCACCTGAGTACAATTATCTACCCGGTCCGGACGACATTTACGTTTCTCCATCGCAAATTCGCAAATTTGATTTGAGAACCGGCGACACTGTTTCCGGACAAATTCGCCCACCGAAAGAAGGCGAGCGATATTTCGCTTTGATTAAAGTTGAGGCAATCAATTTTGAAGCGCCGGAGCATTCACGCGAGAAAATATTTTTCGACAATCTGACGCCGCTCTACCCGGACGAAATGTTGGCGATGGAAACCGAGCCGGACAAGGTTGCGGCTCGCGTCATTGACCTTGTAACGCCTATCGGCAAAGGTCAACGCGCGCTGATTGTCGCGCCGCCACGCACCGGTAAAACAATGCTTTTGCAAACGATTGCCAACTCAATCACGCAAAACCACCCGGAAGTGACGTTGATTGTTCTTTTGATTGACGAGCGACCTGAAGAAGTTACCGATATGCAGCGCTCGGTTAACGGCGAAGTTATTTCTTCGACCTTTGACGAGCCGCCGACGCGCCACGTGCAAGTTGCCGATATGGTCATCGAAAAAGCGAAGCGTCTTGTCGAACACAAACGCGACGTTGTAATTCTGCTCGATTCGATTACTCGTTTAGCAAGAGCGCACAATGCCGTCGTTCCGCCGAGCGGAAAAATTCTTTCCGGCGGCATTGATTCAAATGCGCTGCAAAGACCGAAACGCTTTTTCGGCGCGGCTCGCAATATCGAAGAAGGCGGAAGTTTAACGATTATTGCAACGGCTTTGATTGATACGGGTTCGAGAATGGACGACGTTATCTTTGAAGAATTCAAGGGAACGGGTAATTCGGAAATTCATCTTGACCGTAGATTAAGCGACAAACGCTTATTCCCGGCAATTGATTTGCAGCGTTCAGGAACGCGCAAAGAAGAACTGCTCATCAGCAAAGAAGACCTCAACCGCGTTTGGGTGATGCGTCGCGTTCTGAATCCGCTTTCACCCGTCGAGCAAATGGAAGTCGTGCTGGAAAGATTGAGCAAAACAAAAGCCAATTCGGAATTTCTGGCTTCGATGCAAAGCTGATTTCAACGGTAAATGTTTAGTGGTAGACGGTAAGTAGAAAACAAAATCTGCTTACCGTTTTTTGTTCGGCATAAAAAGGTATTCGCATTGTAGGCAGACATCAAAAATAAATTTTGAGATTTGACAACTGATAACTGATAACTGATAACTGATAACTGAAAATGCGTGTTGCAATACTTGCTGCGGAAGCAGTTCCATATTCAAAAACAGGTGGTTTGGGCGACGTTGCGGGTGCTTTGCCGAAGGCTTTGCGGCGCGTCGGCGTTGACGCGGTTTTGATTACGCCGCTTTATCTGCAGACGAAAGGTGAATATTTGTCGCAAGTGGTGATGGATGATTTGTCGGTTGATTGGCGCGGACAAAACTTTCGCGCTCGAGTTTTTTATTCGGAAGCAAACGGCTCGCCGACGTTTTTGATTGATGCGCCGGAGTATTTTCATCGCAGCTCGATTTATGGTTTTCGGGAAGATTACGAACGTTTCGCATTTTTCAATCACGCCGCTCTCAGATTAATCGAACGCGTCGGCGCGCCGCCCGATATTGTTCATTTGAACGATTGGCATTGCGGTTTCGCCGCAATCGAGATTGCGAAGCTGCGGCGATGGGACGAATATTGGCAAAGAACGCGGACGGTTTTTTCGATTCATAATCTCGCATATCAAGGCGCATTTGGAATGGATGAACTCTGGAAACTCGGTTTCGGCGATGATTTCTCGCGCAACGCTTTTTCATTTGACGGCTCCGCTTCCGCCCTAAAAGCCGGTTTAGCAGATTCTGATATGCTTTCAACCGTCAGCCGAACTTATGCCCGGGAGATTCAACAGCCAGAAAACGGTTACGGTTTGGATTGGCTTTTGCGGCAACGAAGCGACCGCCTTTTCGGAATTACGAACGGTGTAGATTATGATGTCTGGAATCCTGAAACAGATAAAGAATTACCAGCGCATTTCAATGCGTGGGATTTGAGCGCGAAGATGGAATGTAAACGCCAGCTTTTACGCAAATTTTTGCTGCCGGAAAATCTTGACAAGCCAATCTTTGCAAATGTCTCGCGTTTGACCGCACAAAAGGGTTTTGATTTGATTCAGCAAGTTATCGGCGAAGTTTTGGCAACGGGCGCATACTTCATCGCGCTCGGATCGGGAGCGCGAGAACACGAAGATTTTTTGCAAAAGTTGAAAGATTTTGCGCCCGCGCAAGTCGGCATTTACAAAGGCTACAACGAATCTTTAGCGCACCAAATCGAAGCCGGCGCAGATATTTTTTTGATGCCTTCGCGCTTTGAGCCGTGCGGTTTGAATCAAATGTATTCTTTGCGCTATGGAACTGTGCCGATTGTTCGCGCCGTCGGAGGTCTCGAAGATACGATGCAAAATTTTGACCGCGTGAACGGCACGGGAAACGGTTTCAAATTTAAGGAATTTCAAGCCGGTAAGTTTCTGGAAAAAATCTACGAAGCGTTATTTGCTTATTATGAGCCTGAAACGTGGCGACAGATTCAACGAAACGGAATGATGACTGACAATTCGTGGGAAAATGCGGCGCGGAAATATGTTGAGCTTTATCAAATGACGAGAAGTTAAATGTTTACTCTAAGAATTGATGATGAATTGGAACTCGCGCTGCAATACGAAAATCGAGTCGAAGAAGCGTTTGCACTAATCATGGCGAATTATGATCATATTCACGAATGGTCAAGTTGGCTCAACGAAGATTTCACGATCGAAAAAGCACGAGAGTTTTGCAAACTACACGAGAAAAATTTTGCGGACGGCGACGGCGGTTTAAGAATAATTTACCAAGGCAAAATTGCTGGAGCGACGGGTTTTCACGAAATCAATCGAAAGGATAAATCAGCTGAGTCGGCTACTGGTTGGCGAAAGAATTTACAGGCAAAGGTTTAGTTAGAAAATCGGTTGCGAGATTGATTGAATATGGTTTTAATGAATTAAAACTAAACCGAATTGTTATCAAATGTGTTCCCGAAAATGTGAAAAGCCGCGCGATTCCCGAAAAGTTGGGTTTTGTTCAAGTAGGGAATCGAGCGCGAAGGCGGCTGGCTGCATACAAGATTTGTTGACCACATTGTCTATTCGATGCTTGTAAAAGAATGGAAAAATGGCAACTCATGATTTGTTAAAAATGTTTAGCTATCAAATTGATGAAAACTTAAAATTAACTCTTTCTCAACAGCATCAAGCCGAAGAAATTACAAAGGTTGTGCGGGAAAATCTCGAACAGTTAAAGACCTGGATGCCGTGGGCGAAAGATGATTATTCAATTGATTCGGCGCGGGAATTTATTAAGCTCAATCTAACTGAATTTGCCAGAAACGGAAGTTTTAGCGCAAGTGTTATTTTAGAAGAAAGATTTGTCGGCGGAGTCGGTTTTCACAAATTGGATTTAAGGAATAAATCGGCGCACGTCGGATATTGGCTGGCGAAAGAAGCACAGGGAAAAGGTATTATGACGCGGTGCTGCCGCGTGTTGTTTAATTATCTTTTTAATGATTTTGGGCTAAACCGCATTCAAATCAATTGCAATATCGAAAACACGAAAAGCCGCGCGATTCCCGAAAGATTAAATTTCAAACTCGAAGGGATTCATCGTCAAGTCGAATTTCTGCACGATGAATTCCGCGATTGGGCTGTTTATGCAATGTTGAAAGAAGAATGGAGGACATTTAACATTTAACATTTAACATTTAACATTTACCGATTGTTGAAACAACGAAAAATGATAAGTGATAAGTGAATATGATAAATGATAAATGATAAATGATAATTGTTATCATCGGCGCACAATGGGGTGACGAAGGAAAAGGGAAAGTCGTTGATTTATTGGCAGACCGTTTTGATATTGTCGCGCGTTATCAGGGCGGACACAATGCCGGGCACAGCGTTTATGTCGGCGAAAAAGCGTTCGTTTTGCGATTGCTTCCGTCAGGAATTATTCACGAAGACAAAACGTGCGTTCTCGGCAACGGAATGGTCATTGACCCAAAAGCGTTTTTTGAAGAAGTTGACCAGATGACCGAGCAGGGAATTTCAATCACGCCGGAACGCTTAAAAATCAGTTCGCGCGCGCATCTGATTTTGCCGTATCATCGAGCGCTTGATCACACTTCCGAAGAGCGTCTGGGAAATGAAAAAGTCGGCACAACTTTAAGAGGAATCGGTCCAGCTTACGAAGATAAAGCGGGACGGCGCGGCATTCGCGTTTCCGATGCGCTCGTGCCTGAACTTCTAAAATCGCGGATTGAAAGAAATCTGGCGGAAGCCAACCGCGTTATTGTTTTATACGGCAGGGAACCGCTTCGCTCGGATGAAATTTTCGATGAAATTTCTGTGCTCGCCGAACGCCTGCGTCCGTTTGTTACCGAAACGACGCATTTCCTTTCGGAAGCAAAAAAAGCGAATAAAAAAATTCTGCTCGAAGGCGCGCAGGCGACGCTTCTCGATGTTGACCACGGAACTTACCCATTTGTCACGTCTTCAAATCCGACGGCAGGCGGCGCGGCGGTCGGCGCGGGCATTCCGCCGCATCACATTACAGGCGTTTTAGGAATTGTCAGAACCTACGCTACACGCGTCGGCGAAGGACCGTTTCCGACGGAAATGCTCGACGAGGAAGAAGAAACAGCAAATTTAATTCGACAACGCGGCAACGAATACGGCTCGGTTACACGTCGTCCGCGCCGCTGTGGTTGGTTTGATGCCGTCGCTACACGTTACGCCGCCGAACTCAACGGATTTGACTCGGTCGCATTAACAAAGTTAGATGTTTTGGACGCGCTCGAAGAAATAAAAGTCTGCATTGGCTACGAAATTGACGGCGAAAGAATAGAAACCTTTCCGGCTGTTTCGCAGGATTTAGAAAAAATTAAACCGATTTACGAAAGGCTCGAAGGTTGGAAATCGGAAACTGTAGGTATTACCAAAGTAGAAGATTTGCCAACAAAAGCGCGTCTGTATGTTGAATTTTTGTCCAATTCAATTGGCGTGGAAATTGGTTTAATTTCCACCGGACCAGAGCGCGACCAAACAATACTCAGTCTTAATTCGGTAATGGAAAGTTGGTTTAAGTAATAAGTTTTGTTAGTCTTGACTTGATTTTCCGTGCAGGCATCTCTAAAATCTAAAGTTTCGTCGGCTTACTTAAAAGCTGACTTGGATTTTTCCAGACGTGGTCCGATAGCTCAGTCGGTAGAGCAAATGGCTTTTAACCATTGGGTCGAAGGTTCGAGTCCTTCTCGGATCACCATTATTTACAATAGTTTAGGGCAACCAATTAGGTTGTCCTTTTCTGTGCGGTGTGCCTCTAGTGTGCCTATGGTTTATATCTCACAACATTCAGCATTATTTCTTGGCGATTTATATGGATTGACTTTTGATAATACTTCCAGATCGCCCTTGCAAAATAATGCTTTGTCGGAATTTCTTTATTCAAACGGATTCTCTAATGATTGGCGATTAAAATTCCTGAAATACGATAAATTTCCAGAAATAAAAGAAGCTATTTTAAGTATTCGTTCAGAAGAATTAATAAGGTCAATTAGAGGCTTACCAAAAATTCGGGATGTTTCTCAAAGTTCAATTGAATCAACTTTAAGGAGTCTTTCGGAAATAATTTTAAACAAAGATAGTGGTTCTAAAACTTTGTATTTCCCAGAAATAAGGAATGCTCTCATTTTGAGCCTTCGAGAAGATGGTTTTTTCTATTATAAATCGCAGCTTTTGACTAAAGAAGAATTATTAGAAAAACATCAAACTTTTTATCACAAAGATACAGATTCATTCAAAAACATAAAGGATATGGATATTCCAACAGTTGAAAGTATTCTAACCAAAGAACCTCTTTACAAAGAATTTAAATTAGATGATGAATCCTTTTCTTATTTAGTTAATCAATTACAGACTTTTAGTGAAACAGTAGATTTATTCTGTGTGGATTGTGTTTTAATTTCTACCTTTGCAATATCCCAAAAGAATGTTTTTTAACGAGCATGAAACCATAAATGTTGTTGTTAGATGCAGTAGAAATGCTTCACACATTATAAGATTCGTTTTGCTATGTGAAAATAATATCGTAATCAAAATTGGTCAATTTCCTTCAATTGCTGATCTATCTTCTTACGATGTGAAGAAATACAGAAAAGTTCTGGGCGATAAATATGTTGAACTTACTAAGGCAATTGGTTTGGCATCTCACGGCGTTGGCATAGGGTCTTTCGTGTATTTGCGAAGAATTTTTGAAGATTTAATTTCAAAAGCGTTTGCGAAAGCAAGCCAAGTTACTGAATGGAAAACGGCAAACGCTTCGTCATTTGCAGATAAGAGAATTATTGAAAAGATATTATCGTTGAAAGACTATTTACCGACATTTCTTGTTGAGAATAGAAATTTATATGGAATAGTCAGCAAAGGTATTCACGAATTAACTGAAGAAGAATGTTTGGAGTATTTTCCCGTTATTAAAGCGGGCATTGAATTAATATTGGATGACGAAATTGAAAGGATTTCCAAAGAAGAAAAAATTTATCTACTAAAAAGGCTATTGAGGCAATTAAAAAAAACTGACGGGTAATTCTTAATTGCCTTCAAGTAATCAAAATCTTTAATTATCTTTCCCTGATAAATAATAATTTTTCCATTTTATTAGTCGCATCTCTTTGCATTGACGGCAAAACGTGGCTGTAAGTGTCGAGCGTTAAAACGATGCTGGCGTGTCCTAATCGTTCGGAAACTATCTTTGGATTTTCGCCCGCTGACAATAACAAGGTTGCCGTTGTATGCCGTAAATCATACATTCGGATTTTGGGGAGTTTGGCTTTATCTCGAATTGGTTTGAAATGTCGGCGTAAAAGGTTGCCGTGAAGCAAAGGCGTTCCGATTTCCGATGCAAAGACTAAATCAAAAGTCTGATAGCTCGCGCCAAGTTACATTCTTTCTTCAAGCTGGTTGCGTCTGTGAGTTTTCAAAGTATCTATCGAAAGAATTTATCATCTTTCGCGAACGCTATTACAATCAGTCCTAGACATTACCTTCCCAGATAGAAAGTTGTTAGTGATTTGGATTCTTCAAAATTCCCACATTGTTTTGTTCATAACTCTCTCCGAGGTGCCTGCCTACGCAATTCAGACGACAAAAAAATTAAAATGATGTTAAACTCTAATTATGAGTTACAGTCCATTAGCAATCAAACGCAGTTACGTTTTAGGCGAAATTTATAAGCTATGCGATCCGATTGAAAGCATTCCGGTTTATATGAACGACCAATCGGGAGAGCTGCTTGGGTACGTTGATGAAAGTATGGGACATTACGCCGACGCATTTACGTTTCATTTACCTGAAGCTGTTTGTAAACAACTTTCATCGAGTCATTACGATTTCGCTTTCGGCTTTGAGTATTCTGAAAACACAGACCAAACTGTTAATAAAAAGCGGATTAAGTTAAATCATATTTTGCTTGTCGGAAAGAAGCCGCTTTTCAATAAAAAAATCACTTCTAAAGAAGCAATCTTGTTGGAAGACTAGCAAAATTTCCTCGCTAGTTTTAAGTTATAACTATTGGGTCGAAGGTTCGAGTCCTTCTCGAATCACTATTATTTTCAAGCAGCAAAAAAGTAGGCGTAATTGAATTAAAGCCCGTCGAATTAAAAGGCATCCAAACAGATAGCGAAATCCAACGCGAAATTCGTAATTTACAATTTACTTATTAATTTCCTGCAAAAGTTTTTCGGCTAAAGCCGCGTCAATTTTTTGAAGTTCAACAAGTTGTTGGCGGGCAGAATCTTTATCGCGGTTTAAAGCATAAATATAGCCTAAATTATAGCGTGCCTTAGCAAATTTCGGACTCAGTTCGAGAGATTTTTTGTAGGCACTAATCGCCTCTGCATTCTGACCGACAGCGAAATGAGAATTACCCAAAAGGTAAAAACCATCAGGATTGTCGGGATTGTCACTTGTCAATCGAAGCAGCCCGTCAACCGCTTTTTTATAACACTCAGTGGCAATCTTCGATTTTTTTTGAAAAGCAAAGGCACGCCCCAGATAGAAGTTTGATTCGCCATCACCCGGATTCAATCGTAAAGCGGTAGTGCAAGCCAGAACAGCCGCATCGTATTGCTTTACGTCATTGTAGGCTCGACACAAATTTGTGAAGCCCGTATGTTTGTTAGGCAAACTATTAACGGCTGCTCGCGCAGCGTTGATTGCTTCCTGTGGCTGATCGGCAAGACTGTAGTACAAACTCAAATTCGTGAAAAAATCTCCGTCATTTGGAAAAGCCAACAAACCTTTTTTCGTAGTTGAAATCGCTTTATCAAACTGGTTTAAGATACGGTAAATATGTGCTAAATTGACATAAACTTCACGATTGTCGGGTTTGGCAAGAAGTATTTTTTCAAAGACCTGGGCAGCTTCATCGTATTTTTTCTCTTTTTGCAAAGCTTGTCCAATAAAAACCCAACATTCACTTCTATATTTCGTGCCCTTATCAATGGCTTTAAGGCATTCCGCTTTTTGTTGAGCGTAGTTGTTTAAAGCAGAGTAACCGAGTGCCATAAAATAGTGAACGTCAGCATTTTTTGGGTCAAAGTTGGACGCTTTTTGATAAGCATCGAGAGCGTTTTGATACGCACTTTGAGCGAGATAAACTTTGCCCAGATTAAAATTAAAAGCCGGATCGGATGGATTCGTTTTAAGAATTTGCTGGAGATCAATTAAAGCCGCATCGTAGTTTTTCTTTTGGTAAAATGCTTCCCAACGAATTTTATACACTTCAATCGGCGTGTAACCTTGTTTGAGTGATTCATTTAATGCTTCGATCGCGGAATCATATTGACCGAGATTGTACTGCGCGATACCTTTAGAAAAATGTGCTAATGCGTAATCCGGAGCAACTTCCGTCGCCTGTGCATATTTACCGATTGCCGCTTGATAATCTTTCTGCCTGTAATACGTATCGCCTTCCGCGACTAATTTCTTCGCTGTTTCAATCTGTTTCTTTTTAGCCTTTTCCGATTGCGCCTCTGCCTGCATCGGTAAGGAAGAAAAAACCAACAGCAAAAGAAAATAAATAGTGACCGTGATAAGAATTTTTCTCGTCATTTCCTATCTCCTAAATTACTCCCGAACTACTGAAGAATCTTAGTACTGTCGCTCTCCGTTTTTTTCTTAACAACCGGTTTTTTCACCGACAGCGAATTTTTCGCTGGTGTTGTGACAGTTGTGGTTCGCCGCACCGCTTCTGTTTTTACAGGTGTCGATTGAATTGGTTTATTAATTGACCGTTTTGTGGTGTCAGTTAAATTACCGGTATTTGTAATTGAAGTATCTGATGGAACAATGTCTGCCGAAGAATCATTCATATTGACGTTTGTTTCAAGAATCGGTGCCGTCGTCGTTTCAATAGACGGTGCTGAAATAGTGGCTTCAGGCACCGGGGTCGGGCTGACTGATGTTTGGGAAGGTTTAAGGGCGTACCAACCTATTGCAGCCGCGCCGATAGCGACGACACCGATACCGCCAAGACCACCGGCAATTCCCAATGACTTACCGGCAGACTTCTTCTTCGGTTTGCTTTCAGACGAATCTACCTGCGGATAAGTTTGTGGAGGCGTTTTGGAAGCACTTCCCGGGGTAGGAGCATTTGCAGAAGCGTTCTTTCCTTCGGCTTTCGGCAGCAAATCAAACTTGGCGGAAGGCGGCATTTCATCGCTTTGACTGATATTTGTTTTCAAACTAACAATTGCATCCGTATCGAATTTTTCTTCCGGTGGTGAAATTTTGGCTTCTAGGTCTGAAAACTCCGGCTCATCAGGCTTCGAGTCACCAGAATCCAGCTGCCGGTTTTTTGAAGACTGAGTGGAAACTGAATTCGCCAATGGCGTAGCGTGAATGTCTTCCGCTTTCATAGTTGAAAACGCGTCGAGAACGGGCTGTGTGGGCTGACTATCGTAATCCGGAGTGCGAATTGCAGTCGGAACAGAAAGTTGTTCAGTCTGCTGTTGCGATTGGGAAATAGGTTTATTATGCGGATTAGTCGGCTCATTAAATAACAAGGTTTGCACCGAAAGACTATTTTGCGTCTGTGAGTAAGCCTCGTGCAATGCTTTTTGCATCTCGCGTGCCGTTGCATAACGGTGCTCGCTGTTTAAACTCATGCCCTTTAAAATTACGTCCGAAACTGCCTTTGGAACTTCCGGGTTCAATTCGCTAATCGGAACGGTCGGGTCCGGCAGATTGTTCAGCATTACATCAGCGCGGGTCAGCGCATCCGGCGGTACTTTATAGGTCAATAGTTGATAAAGTGTTGCTGAAAGCGAATAAATATCGGTTTTGGCATTTGTTCCTGTGCCGCGAATTTGTTCCATCGGCGCGTAATGCGGGGTGTAGCCGACAATGCTGCCGGAAGCTGCGCCGGCTTGTGCCTTAGAATTTTTTGCAAGTCCGAAATCCAACAAAACAATGTGGTCTTCGTCGGTCAATTTCATATTTTGCGGCTTAATATCGCGGTGGACTATCGGTGGTCCATGTGTGTGCAGATATGCCAATGCATCAAGCAACTCGTTAGCCCAAAGTAAAACCAAATTGAGCGGAAAAGATTTTTTGGCATCTTCAAGCCTCTTCGCCAAATCGTCGCCCGAAATATGCTCCATCACCAAATACTGCGTATCGTCTTCGGAAAAATGGTCGCTTACCTTCGGCAGCACCGGATGACGCAACCGCGCTAGCGTCCGTGCTTCGCGTTCAAAGGCATTGACAAGCGTTTTGTCATCGGAAAAATACGTGCGCTTAAGTGCAACCGCGCTTCCCAATCGCTGGTCGACCGCGAGATAAACTTCGCCCATTCCGCCTTTGCCGATAAGCTGCACAAGCAAATAACGATTTTGTAATAAAGTGTTTGGTGCTAAGGGTTTCATTTTTACTCTTTCCTGTTTGGTAATTGCCAATTATTAAACGAAGTTTTGATGGTAAGCTGATTTTTCAATCGTCAATTTAATTATTCGTTCGCGATCGTGAAAATACGTAATAACTTATATGCTTTGAATTGTTTAGCATTCTTAGCCCTATATGCCTGTGTTCCGTGCAGTCAGGCTAATTGCTCGATAGAATTGTTTAACAAACAAAACAAGCTGATAAATTGACCGATAGACTTAACACATCAATAAAATGGGCTGCATTATAACAATTTTCATCAGACAAAACAAGTTGCTTTATCGACCAATTAATAATTTGAACAATGGCAAATCTCCAGCTTAAAAGTTTTAATCAAATAGGTCAGCGTGGCAGGACAAAACATTGTAAATTTTTCACTAAGAGAATAATGTTGGGACAATTAAAGAAGGCATACCTCAAAATGGTTGTTGAGTAGTGGTAAAATTTTATTTTTTAATGTTTTTCGTCTAAAATCAGGAATCATCTTCAAGTTAAACGCAGGAGATAAAAATGGTTGAATTTAAAATTTCCGAACGGCAAGCTAACAGTGTAACGATTCTCGATTTGAGCGGGGATGTAATTTTTAGCCAAGGAAACGTCGTTCTTCGCAACGCTATTCGCTGTCTTCTCAGCGAACGCAAAAGGAATATTCTCTTGAATTTTTCAGACGTTCGCTTTGTAGATTCGAGCGGCATCGGCGAACTTGTTTCCGGTTTAACCGCCATCAATAAAGAAGAGGGTCAGTTAAAACTCTTGAATTTGACACAAAGAATTAAACATCTTCTAGTGATCACTAAACTTTCAACAATCTTTGAAACTTTTGAAAACGAACGTGATGCACTCGATAGCTTTAACTAATTAAATTCCGAAACTGTAAAATAGCGGGAATTATAATAAATTTCATTCCTGTTTTCGGAAAATCCAATAAAAATCCGGTTCGTAGATTCCTGTTTTCCAACATAGATAACCTTCAAAAGCTTTTCCAAAATTATATCCTTCGATGTGAATTGTAACTTTTGGGTCAATATGGTCGGAAGCAAATATAACAATGTCAGGCTGTTCTCTTTCGATTGTATTTGCGACCGCCGGGTTATAACCAATCGCCGTTTGATTTTGCGTGGCAGACCAAACCCAAAATCGAGGTTTCGAGCCGTTATTATGATTTGCAAAGATGTTTTCGTTGAAGTATGGCAAAATTGCTATTGACCTCCATCCGCTGACAAATATTTTTTTATTCTCCAGTTGATTTGCCTTGATATACTCGGAAATTTTGTAACTGCCTGAATAATTATTATAAAAATCGAAGCGGACGGCATAAGTTGACCAGTAAACTTGAACCGCTAAAACGATGCTAACGAGCAGAAGAAGAGTTTTTCCCATTTTAGACAACTCTTTATTTCTGTCTTTATCGAAACTTACCCAGAGAACAAAAACCCAGAGAAAAAATAATATTCCCTGATGCCAAAAATTCCAGTATTTAACGGCGAATAAACATAAGATAAGGAATAATGGCAGAAGGTAGAGAAATGTTAACTTTTTCTGACGCAGCCATAAAAGAGAAACGCCGAAAATTGCTAACGACATAACTTTTTGCAGCCAGAACACTTTGCTCGACTCATCCGATACGAGCGCGCCGCTAATCATCACTTTGCCGATTTCAATAAAATTCCCTAAATTCCAATTGGTGTGTCCGACAACAAAATGATCGGACGGCGGCAAAAGTACTAAAACGAGCAATCCAGCCATCAAGCCAAATATCGATACGGCAAGCGCTTGATTAATTTTCGATTGTTTATCTAATTGATTCCACATTTTGCCAACGTCCAAAAGATGCACGAAGAGAATTGCAGCGGCAATCAGAAAAGTATGCGTGCTGACGTTGGCTAAAAGACAAAGAAGCAAAATGTATTGATATGGATGTTTGATTTTTGTCTTGTATTTTATGGCAATCAAAAACAATAAAGGTGGAATCAAGCAGTAACTTCTGGCAACGACGCCGTACTGAAAAAAAACAAAATATGAAAACGGAAAAAGTATTTTAATTACGGGCGGAAAAGGCGAATAGCGCAGAAACAGCCAAACTCCCAAAGCAGAAAAAACAGCAGAAAAGATATTAATAGTAAAATAAGACAATCCGAGCTTTGCCGGAAGCATTAAAATCAAATGCCAAAGACCGGGCGAGCCTTCGTATCGCAGGTATTTTACGAAAAGGTCTATAACACTTGAGTCTTTTGCCAAAAGCCACGCCTGGGCTTCGTCCATCCAAGGTTCGTGTCTTGACGCCGCAATTGTGAGTAAAATTATGTAAACTGCAAAAACTAATATCCAATATTTGCTCCTGAGACTGCCGTTTTTATAAATGTCAGGTTGAAAGGATGGAATAATAGACATAAATAAACTGTTTCGTCGGTTTCACTAAAAATGTTTATCGGGAGAATTTACTCGTAATATCTCGGGAAACTGTCGAATAGATTTCTCACAGATATTACCTCTTTGATATTCTGGTTTACAAAAGCGTAAACTATTCGGAAGAACTAAATCAAACGTATAACCCGTATCTTATATAGCTCAAATCGTTTTCGCTTGTTTTCACAATGACTGCCGGTAAAGTTTCATCACAACACATCTTCAATCTATTACGCGAACCCGAAAATACCTTTCTATTATTAGGGGCAATTTTCGGGCTTTTATTTGTTTTCGTAACTCCTCCGGCACTCGTCGGTGATGAACCGAATCACTTTTTCAGAGCTTATCAAATTTCCGAAGGAAAAATCATCGGTGAAAAACGCGAAAATTTAAGCGGCGGCTGGATTCCGAAAAGCGTTCTTTATACAAATCGGAAACTTGTCGGCGATATAGAGATGAATCATCACGTCAAATTCGACACAAACCTTATTTCAGAACTGATTCGGCTTCCGCTTAACGACGAAGACAAAGTTTTCGAGCGTTTTCCGAATACAGTTGTTTATACTCCGATTCCATACATGCCGCAGGTTTTGGGCATTCTGGTCGGAAAAAGTTTTAACGCATCGCCGCTACTGCTTATCTATTTTGCGAGAATCGTTAATTTGCTCTTTTTTTTAGCTCTCGCTTCTTTTGCAGTAAAGAAAACTCCGGTTCATAAATGGGTGTTTTGCCTTTTGTGTCTAACGCCGACAAACGTCTTTCAAGTCGCGTCCGCTTCGGTTGACGCCTTTACTTACGGAATCTGTTTTCTCGCCATCGCCTATTTTTTATTTTACGCCTTTGATGAAAACAGTGAATTAAAGAATATTGATATTGCCAAACTATTTGTCTTGTCTTTGCTTGCTGTTTTAAGCAAAAATGCATATGTCTTTCTTCCGCTGCTTTTTCTTTTGATTCCCGTTCGCAAAATGGGGGAAACGAAAAAATACTTGACTGCTTTTGCGGCGTTGTTGGTTGTTTGCTTCGGCAGTGTAGCGGCTTGGACATCCGCCGTTAAATCCATTTACCTGCCATATCGAATTGATATGCCCATCAGTCCTGATGAACAGTTGGCATTTATTACAAGTCATCCGTTTGAATTTGTTCGCCTTGCCGCTACAAATTATTTTTCCTACTTCGGTTACTACTTCAAAACGTTTTTCGGTCAATTAACGTGGTTTGATTTATTTGTACCGACGTTTTTAACCATTTTCGTATGCGCCGTTTTAACGAGTGTCGCTTTGCTGGATAAAGATTCAAATATATCAGTATCAAAGCCGAATAAAATTCTTTTTTCGCTGATAATTATCGGCACCGCGTTTTTAATCAGCGCTTTGATGTATATGACGTGGACACCGATTCGAGGAAACAGTATCGAAGGAATTCAGGGAAGATACTTTATACCAGTTGCGCCGCTCCTCTTTTTGCTTTTCTATAACAAAAAGGTAAAATGGAACGGATTTGAGAAATACGCTCACATAATCGTATACGCAACGGTTATTATTTCTTTGATAATTACATTAAATACCGTCATAAAAAGATATTACGTCTGAACAATCTTCGGGGTCTAAAACAAATAAATTTAATTTCTTCAAACTCAATCTGTAAATGCAAGTGTATGCCAGCAAACGGACGATAAATTTTTACGAGTTAAAATACAAAAATTTGTTATATTTACTTTTTACGAAATTGCTTGATTAAAG
>JAIVJJ010000002.1:29657-38351 GCA_020200095.1 Acidobacteriota bacterium
ATAATCGGAGCCGGTCCGGCAGGACTGACCGCGGCTTATAGTTTGTTGAAAAAGTCAAAAGAAGCCGAAGTAACTGTGCTTGAAGCCGATCCGGAATACGTCGGCGGAATTTCGAGAACCGTTAAATACAAAGGCTTTCGTTTCGATATTGGCGGGCATCGTTTCTTTTCAAAATCAAAAGAAGTCGAAGATTTTTGGACGGAAATTCTTCCCAATGATATGCTCAATCGTCCGCGCTCTTCGCGTATTTTCTACCGCGGCAAATTTTTCTCGTACCCATTAAAAGCCTTCGAAGCGCTCTTTAAACTGGGCGTCGCCGAATCTGTTCTTTGCATGCTTTCTTATTCTAAGGCTCAAGTTATGCCGGTGCGCGACCCAAAGAATTTTGAAGATTGGGTGAGCAATAAATTCGGTAAACGCCTTTTTTCAATTTTCTTCAAAACTTATACAGAAAAAGTTTGGGGAATGAATTGCAAAGACATTTCTGCTGATTGGGCGGCGCAACGCATCAAAGGTCTCTCGCTCGCCTCGGCAATTAAAAACGCTGTTTTACCGAAAAGGAAACCGAAAAACCGCGGCGAAGTTATCAAAACCTTGATTGATACTTTCCGATATCCGCGTCTCGGTCCCGGTATGATGTGGGAAGTTTGCGCGGAAAAAATCAAAGCGATGGGTGGCAACGTTCTGATGGGTCGCAAAGTTACGGGTTGCCACTGGAATAACGATGAAAAAATTTGGACGGTAACGTCGCGCGATGCGGACGGTAATGAAAGCAAAATTCAAGCCGAGCATGTGATTTCTTCTGCGCCGCTCAGAGAATTGGGAATGTCGCTGACGCCAAAATTGCCGCAAGCGGCGGTTGAAGCTGCTGGCTCGCTCAAATATCGTGATTTTGTAACGGTTGCATTGATTATCAAAGACCGCGAGCAATTTTCCGATAACTGGATTTATATTCACGACCCGAACGTGAAAGTTGGCAGAGTTCAAAACTTCAAATCCTGGTCGCCCGAACTTGTGCCTGACCCGGCGTTTTGTTGCTACGGGCTTGAATATTTTTGCTTTAAAGATGACGGATTATGGTCGTCTTCGGATGAAAATTTAATTGAACTGGCGAAATCAGAGATTGAAAAAATCGGGTTAGCCAAACCGACTGATGTTGTGGACGGATGTGTCGTCAGGCAGGCAAAGGCATACCCGATTTATGACGATGAATACGCTGCTCACGTAACGACATTAAGAACGGAAATAGAGAGACATTTTCCGACAATGCATATGGTCGGCAGAAACGGAATGCACAAATATAACAATCAAGACCACGCGATGATGACGGCAATGCTTTGCGCGGAAAACATTCTCGCTGATGAACGAATTTACGACGTTTGGCAGGTTAACGAAGATGCCGATTATCACGAAGAAGGTAATGCTGGCGAGCAGTCTTCGGTCAGTGGTCTTCGCTCGGTTCCGAAGCAAGTTCTTTCAAGCTAATAAATCGTTACCGATTTGTTTTTAATTTGGCGCGTATCTTGATATCTAAGAACGCGCCTTAATTTTTCTAAAATGCGCGATACACAGGTTTAGCAACGATTCTTTTTAACCTGTTAAACCTACGTTCGGAACGAGATAAAAGTTTATATTAGTCAGCTCATAGAACCCGGCAATCAAAAGAAGATATTCTAAAAAAGAAGTGGCGAATATAAGATAAAGTTTCAAAATTTGAGTAATATTATTGTTCGGAGTTATATCTCGCGTTGGGAATTTAGATTAATTACTTGTATTTACATAGGAGGATAAAAATGACTAAAGATGAATTAGCCGAAACTATCGCGCAATCTATCAAAGAACTGGGATTCGCAAGAATTGCGAGAGCAGCCGTTCTCGATGTGTTTTCGACTGGAGAGCCGGTTTCCTTTGACATTTATGAAAGGGTTAAGAAATTTGCCGCCAGCCAAAATTTGACGGTTGAAAATGAAGAAGATTTTCTAGTTTTCAACAACGCCAAATAATACTTCGTTTATTTTTTATAAAAACTAGGTTATCAGTCTTGACGCCTATTTTTATTTTGTCGGTAGCAGAAAGACAAAATACCGAACTTATTTGTTTGATTGCCGAATGAATAATGGCTCGTGTTATACTTTTTGCATTTTATTTCATTATTTCACAGATTTTTACAGGGAGAATAATTTTGAGCGTCCTAGTTGATAAAAATACGCGTCTCGTCGTGCAGGGCATTACGGGAAAAGAAGGAACATTTCACACACAGCAAATGATTGCATACGGCACGCAAGTTGTGGGTGGTGTAACGCCCGGAAAAGGCGGAACGACGCACGAAAATGTGCCGGTTTTTAATACCGTTGCCGAAGCAGTTAGAGAAGCAGGAGCAAACGCTTCGGTTATTTACGTCCCGCCAGCGTTTGCCGCCGACGCGATTATGGAAGCCGCAGATGCTGGCGTGCCTTTGGTTGTCTGCATTACGGAAGGCATTCCGGTTGCGGATATGGTGAAAGTTAAAGAATTTTTGCGCGACAAACACACACGCCTAATCGGACCGAATTGTCCCGGAGTTATCTCGCCCGGCAAATGCAAAATCGGCATTATGCCCGGACATATTCACAAAGAAGGCAGAATCGGCGTTGTTTCCCGAAGCGGAACTTTAACGTATGAAGCCGTTGGGCAATTAACCGCTTTGGGTTTGGGACAATCAACGGCAATCGGCATCGGCGGCGACCCAATTATCGGAACGAATCACACTGACGCTTTAAAGTTGTTTCAAGAAGATAATGAAACCGACGCGATTGTAATGATTGGCGAAATCGGCGGAACGGCTGAAGAAGACGCTGCTGAATATGCGAAGGATAATATAAAAAAACCAATTGTCGCGTTTATCGCCGGACAAACCGCGCCGCCCGGACGCAGAATGGGACACGCCGGAGCGATTATTTCAGGCGGAAAGGGAACTGCTGCTGAGAAAATGAAGGCTTTGACCGAAGCGGGAATCCACGTCGTCGAATCGCCTGCTGAAATCGGACAAGCCGTTAAGGAAAGTCTGTGATTTTCACAAAGCAAGGGAATTTTGTGATGAAGAATAAATCTTGGAACTTGGTGCTCGTATTCGTCGGATTATTACCAATCTGGAACGGGTTGCAGTATTTTTTTCAAGGTCAAGCATATCAAAACAGCGCTTTAAGAAATTCCGCTGTTGTCGGACAAATTATTTTTGGCTTGGCAATTAGTTGCTACGGAGTTTGGCATAACAAAAATTTGTCCAAGCAAGATGAATGAAATTTTCGCATACTTTCCTGATAAGAAATACCGATATTGACGAACAGAGCCACGTCAATAATGTCGCTTACGTGAAATGGATTCAAGATGTTGCCGTCGCACATTGGTTTTCGATAACGAGTGAAGAAATTCGTGCGAAATACACTTGGATTGTCGTGCGACACGAGATTGATTATAAAAAACAGGCGTTTGAAAATGAAGAAGTAACGGCGGCAACTTGGGTCGGCGAACCGAGGCGAATTAGTTGGGAAAGATTTACCGAAATCACGCGCGGGGAAAGTTTGTTGGTAAAGGCGCGAAGTGTTTGGTGTTTGATTGACCGCGAAACAGGGAAACCGACGCGTATCACATCAGAATTGAAAGGATTATTTGGTTGAGAAATATGAACGAAAGAATTTAAGTAAATCCAAAAATTCATTAAAACAACAAAGTCGAGCGGCATCTCTATAACATTAAAACAGCAATTCAAATAAACTAAATTTATAAAAGAGGAAATAATAAACGATGAGTACATTAACATTTGGAATTATCAAACCCGACGCGGTGCGAGCTGGAAAATACGGAGCGATTATTCAAAGAATCGTTGACAATGGTTTTAACATTCGCGGTATGAAATTAATTCATATGTCAAAAAAAGAAGCCGAAGGTTTTTACGCGGTTCACGCCGAACGCCCGTTTTTTGGCGAGTTGACTGAGTTTATGTCGGGCGAGCCGTGTGTTGTGCTGTGTCTGGAAAAAGAAAATGCCGTCAAAGCATGGCGTGATTTGATGGGCGCGACAAATCCGGCAGAGGCGGCGGAAGGAACTTTGCGAAAAGAATTTGCCACATCAATCGGGGAAAATGCCGTTCACGGTTCGGATTCGGAAGAAAACGCGGTAATTGAAATTTCATATTTCTTCAGCAAACTTGAATTAGTTTAAGCGTCAATGTATAAAGTTTGAGAGGTCAGAGGTCTGAGGTTAGAGGTTAGACTTTGATAAAAACTAGCCTCTAACCTCTAATCTCTAACATCTATCAAAAAAGGAAAAACAAATGAAAAAATGCCCGACTTGCGATAAAACTTTTGATGACGCAATGCGCTTTTGCCAATTGGATGGAACGCTGCTTGTTGAAGTTGCGGATAATGCGTCTGACGACCCATTTAAAACAATGGTTGGAGTTCCACCGGTAAGGAAAGATGAATTAGACTCGTTGCAATTACCTGAAGATTCTTATTCGCGTGAATTGGAAAGGGAAGAAAATCCACCGGTTTCTTCGCCATTTGACGCTCCGACATTGCCGGGTTATCAGTCGCCTTCCGCGCCGCCGTTCAGAGAGCCAGAACAAACATTCGGTATGCAAAACGAACCGTTTGACCAATCGCCATTTGGTCAACAATCCGCGCCGTATAATCCGCCGACTCAACAAACGGATTGGACTCCGCCGCCCGCGCCTGTTTCAAACTGGCAAGACCAAAGACTTGGTGTGAATACTCCGTTTCAGCCGCCGGTCGCCGGGCAAGGTCAAAATCAAACTTTAGCAGTTGTATCTTTAGTTACAGGCATTTTAAGCGTTATTTGTTGCGGAGCGTTTGCAGGTATTCCAGCTATTGTTACGGGATATATGGCAAAAAATAATATTGATGCTAATCCAGACCAATATACCGGACGCGGAATGGCAACCGCCGGTATGATTATGGGCGGAATTAGCATTTTATTTACGATTTTGTATATTGTTTATATTTTAGCAATCGGATTTTCAGGAAATTTTTGATTTTATCAAAAACTTTTTCTATTAAAACCTGCTTTGACTGCAAAGAAGCAGGTTTTTAGTTATAATTAAAGAAACTTTCTACTCTGAGGACAAAAATGTCAATTATCAGCGATGTAATTCAATCAACTGTAGCAGTTATCAAAGGTATGAGTGTTACGCTCTCGCAAATCCCGAAAGAGAAATGGACGGTGCAATACCCGGACGAGCCTATCACGGTTCAACCGCGCTATCGCGGAATGCATCTTCTGCACGTTGACGAAAACGGCAAGGAAAAATGCGTTGCGTGTTATCTTTGCGCGGCGGCGTGTCCTTCTGACTGCATTTACATTGAAGCTGAAGACGACCCGCGCCCTTATGAGGAACGCATCGGTCGCGACGAACGCTTTGCCAGAGTTTATAATATTGATTACAACCGTTGTATTTTTTGCGGTTTTTGCGTCGAAGCGTGTCCAAAAGACGCTATTACGCACGGTTACAATTTTGAATTATCGGTTTACACTCGCGCGGATTTGGTGAAAACAAAAGAAGATTTGTTGATTACCAACCAGAAACAATCGAAAAACTACCGCGTGGCTTTGTCGAGCGAAGACGTGGATTCGGAGTACAAAGAAGTTTAATGTGAAATTACGCTGACGGTTCTGCGGTTAGAGGTTACAGATTTTTCTTTTTCAGTTTGGTGGGAAATGAGCCGCCGCATATTCGCATTGAATAAGTTTAGAAATCTACATCCGATGAAATGCAAAACATTTAAAGTTCATTTGCAGGATGAAACAAGAAACTTTGAAGAAGCTAAATTCAATAATTTTCTTGAAAATGTAACCGTGCATCACGTTTTCGCTTCCGTCGTAAATAATGAATTTTGGGCAACGTTAGTTTTTTATGATGAAAGCTCGGCTGCGCCGGTAAAATCTCAATATGTAAGAACTGTTAATGAAGAGTTGCCGACAAAAACTTTCACCGAAAAACCTGTTGTTAAAGCTGAAGCCGCGCCGCCGGAGCCGGTGATTTTAACTGACGAAGAAGAAAACATTTACGCTGCTTTGCGTGACTGGAGGAATATTCGCGCTAGCCAGGACGGACTTCCACCGTATATGATTGCGCATAATGATTCGCTGATGCAGATGGCAAAACAGCACGTCAAAACGCTCGACGAACTTCCAAACATTAAAGGCTTCGGTGAGAAGCGAACACAAAAATACGGCGAAGAAATTTTACAAGTTATAACTACCGCCGAAAAAAATCCGCGTAAATAATTCATAAAGAAATCCGATCTAAAGACGAGTGAAAAAACTTGTTGTATAATCCAAACTCGTGGACACCGAAAATTTACCACCGACACAAAAAGGCAGGCAATATGAAACTCGAGCAATCGGTTTGCGGGAGTTTGCCGGTTTGCGCCGCGCTGATGAACGGCTCAATCCGTTTGAACTAGCGCGTTATGCCAAGCTGCTCGTGGCTTCCTTTGAACAAATCGAGCCTTTTTTGACTGAGGAGACAAAAGCCCATCTTTTGGGAGAAGGTAAAGATAAATGGTCGGGTGGCGCGTGTTCACAGACGCTTTATGACGGAAAAAAACTAATCATCTTAAACCCGACGCACGGCGAAAACCGGCAAAACGCAACTTTGATGGAAGAAATCTGCCACGTTTTTCTCGGACACAAACCTTCGCGCTTAGCAATCGAAAACGTCAGCAAACAAGGCAAACCAATAGCGAGAGATTACAATGAAGCAGACGAGGAAGCTGCTTATTCGGTCGGCGCGGCGGCGCTCGTTCCGTATTCAGCGCTGCGTAGTTTTGTCGAAGATGGAAAAACTTCGCGTCAGATTGCCCAGCATTTTAACGTCAGCCGTGAACTTGTCGAATATCGAATGAAAGTTTCACGCCTTTGGGAAAAATACAAAGAGAAAGTGGTGAGTGGTTAGCGGTGAACTATGAATGATAAATCGGAAACTTCATCTATTTACTACTTATCACTCATCACTCACCGTTTACCACTCATCGTTAAAAAATATGTCTGAGCCGCTTCAAAAAATTCAGCCGCCATCCTTGCCCGATGAAAAACTTTCCGTTGTTGATAAACTGCGGATGCTTTTGGACATAACTAAAAAAATCAGCCGGTCGCTTGATTTAGACGAAATTTTAACGCTTGTAATGAATACGCTTGGTACGCTGATTCCGTATGATGCGGCGGGAATTTATTTGATTGAGAGGGATAAAAAAGGCGAGAGTCCGTATATCTTCAAATCAAAAGTTCTGCGCGGCTATAACATTAGTTTTGAATTAATTGAGCCGCGCCTCAAACTCGGCGAAGGTTTTATTGGTTACGTTGCCCAAACCAGCAAGCCTCTGATTTCGCCTGATGTCAGCAAGGACGCCAGATATTTTGCGGCACGCGAGGGCACAAAATCGGAAATGGTGGCGCCAATTATTTCAAACGATGAAGTTATCGGGGTCTTCGATCTTGAAAGCGACGAATTGAATGCTTATAACGATGACGATTCGTCAGTTCTGCAGCTTCTCGCCTCGCAGGTTGCGATTATTATCGAGAAGGTTGAGCTTCACGAGCAAGCCGTCGAGAAAAAACGCTTGCAGGCGCAGCTTGAAATCGCCCGCCAAGTTCAACTCGAACTGCTTCCCGAAGCCGACCCGAAACTCGAAGGCTTCGATATAAGCGCGTATATTTTTCCGACAGAAGAAGTTTCAGGCGATTATTACGATTGGGTGAAAATGTTTGAAGACCAAATCGGTATTGTCGTTGCCGATGCGGTTGGGAAAGGCATTCCCGCCGCGCTTTTGATGTCATTTCTGCGTGCCAGCCTGCGCTCTTGCGTGCAAATCGGCTACGCGCCGCACGTCGCTCTTTCAAAAGTCGGAAATCTGCTTTGGGATTCGGTTGAAGCACATCAATTTATTACAGCGATTTATGGCATTTTGGATGCGACTAACAAAACATTTGTTTTTTCAAATGCCGGACATAATCCTCCTCTGCTTATAAAACCGAACGGTGAATATAAATTTGTCGAATACGGCGATTTACCTCTGGGAATGTTTCGGGACGCGCACTATCACCAACATTTTATAAAGTTTGACGAAAAACAGGTTTTGGTTTTTTATACTGACGGGATTACGGAAAGCGCAAATGCCAACGGCGAAGAATACGGTCAAGAGCGTTTTGCCAAGAGAGTTTTAGAGGGAATAAATCTTCCGGCGAAAGAATTGATTGATTTTATTCGCAAAGGCGTGGCTGATTTTACCGAACGAAAATTTTTGGACGATGACGGAACGTTATTTATCGTCAAAGCAATTTAGAACCGAAGCGCAGACGAGCCGCTTGCACTCCTTACAAAAAAGCGAAAGGCTTTCCTTAATAAAAAGATCACCTTTCGCGTTCCTTCAGTTGTATTGGGGACTCGTTAAAATAAAAACTTTTAATGTGCCGTTACCGAGCAATGCACTACATCGCCGCCTGGTACAATCGAGGCGCGATAATCTCCGTAATTTATTTTTTCCGACTTTGTAGAAAAAGAGTAAACATCAAAACCGAATGAGTCTAAAAATTCGGCTAAATCAATCGAATTATCTATATACAAAACTTCGGCAAAACCTAAATCGGAGCGTATTTCCAGCAACCTTTCAATTACTTCGAGAGGAGCAAAACATC
>JAIVJJ010000321.1 GCA_020200095.1 Acidobacteriota bacterium
ACACTTCGCCGAGACGACGTTGCCGTTTGCGTCGACGACAATCTTCACAATCAGCGTGTTGCCGTCCGTCTTTAGAGACACACCGCCCAAGAGTTCCGGCTGTACGAGCAGCGTCGCCCGACCGTTGATGTCGGGGACGCTGTAAACACGTTCCTTATCCCCGAGGTCTTGACCGAATGCGACGATCAGGGTCGTAAGCGCGATAATTGCGGAAAGCAGAGTTCGCTTCATAGGTTGGTGCTAAGGATATAACAGATTGAAGGGATAGACAAGAAAATTCCGCCGTCTTAACACGGCTTTTAAGGTAATTGTGAAAGTCCGTAAATCTGTTTAACTCTCTGCTCTTGCTCAAACATTAATCATAAGATTCAAATTGATGTTCGCCAAGAAATCAAAGTAAAGCATCGAACGGCTGAGATGACGTGGGCAAAAACCGACTACACACGAGCAAAGGATTAAGAAGAACCGTTTTAAGAAAGTCGCTGTTTCGCCCTCACGTCTATTGAACTGTTATGCGCGTCGTTTATTGTTTGTTCGACGGTTGACCTGCAACGACAAGTATTTCAAGCGCACGAAGTCCTAATTCCTTTTCTTGTTTCGTAGTAAGTGTAATTATTCCTAAACGAGTTTTCGGGTCAATCCAAGTCGAACATTGGTAGCCGGCGAGAACTCCGGTATGCCCTAAAGCGTTGAGACTTCCTCGACGGAAGAATTGGAAACCAATTCCGTAGCCGTAATTGAAATCGCTAAAAGCTGAATAAACACGCCTAAAATTAGCTTCCAAAGTTTTCTTGCTGAGAACAGCCGTATTTTCTTCGCCCGCTTCAAACGCCACGAATCGCGCCAAATCATCGACCGTTGAGTAAAGTCCGCCGCTCGGTATTCTCCATCCGCGACCATCACGCACCTGACGCTCCGGCTCATCCGCATCAGCTTTGCCGTTTTCAATTAGAAAGCCTTTGGCGCGGTTTTTTTCCATTCGCTCATCAAGCGTAAATGTTGTTTGAGACATTCCCAACGGCTTAAGGATACGCTTCTGAACATATTCGACATAAGGTTCGCCTGCCGCCCGGCTTAAAGCCGCGCCGAGAATCGCGTAACCGATGTTCGAGTATGAGTAGCGCGTGCCGGGTTCATTGATAAATCTAGTGAGCGGAATAGTAGCGATAAGTTTTTTATCCCACTCGGAGACCGCGCCTTTGATATACAGCATTTGCTCGTCATCAGGTTCACGGTCTAAGCCGGAAGTGTGTGTGGCGAGTTGAATCAAAGTGATGGGCGGCGCACCGGCAAAGCTGTTTTGCAGTTTCTTGACTTCCGGCAAATATTTCTCAACCGGGTCGGAGAGACGAACTTTTCCTTGTTCGACTAATTGCATCAGCATCAACGCCGTGAACTGTTTGGTGATTGAGCCTATTCCAAAAACATTATCTTTTGTCATCGGAATTTTTCTCGCTACATCCGCATAGCCATAGCTCTTTGTCCAGACGAGTTTTCCGCCGGAAATAACGCCGATGGTAGTGCCGCCGATATTGTCCGTCGCAATTTCAGCCGCCGCCAAAGCGTCAACTCGCTCAATTACTCGGCGTAAATCCAGCGTTTGAGTCGTCTGTTGTGTTTGACTTTGACCATATGCGGACGATAGCGACAGAACAGCAATCGCCAGAACGTAGAGCAGAATTGTTTTTAGTTTGTGTGCCATCAATCATAGAACACCGCAACCGACGACTTTGTGACGGATATTACAAGAAGTGCATAACGGTTGAGATGACGTGGGGCGAAACCGATAACGCGCATCGTGAGTGAAACAAGACAAGATTTTAAAGAGAAGCTGTTTCGCCCTCACGTCCATTGATTTGTTCGACACGCCGTAGTTTTCACCTAGTTCTTTTCCAAGAAGTCCAACACGACTTGATTAAATTCTTCTGGCTTTTCCATATTAACCATGTGTCCGGCTTCTCTAATAACTACTTTCTTTGAATTTTTAATTTTTGTCGCCGCTTGCTCGACAAGTTTCAAAATATCTGGCGTATCACGACTCCCGACTATAATCAATGTTGGTGTTTGAATCTCTTGCAATCTCTCCCAAGCGAGCGGTTTCAAATCACACTCCCAAACAAAATTTCTCAGCCAAATAACTGCGTTGTCCAAAGCCATCTGATGCAGTTTCTCACGCAATTCCGGGTTCCATTGCCGGAATCATATACGGTGATTTCAGCCACATTTCGGTTGCTTTAGCGAAACTCTCGTCTCTTGCAGCCTCGATGGTGGCGATGGTGTAGCTTTGGGCTTCGGGTGAAAACTGAAAACCGACAATGCCCGGACACGACAATACCAAAGCCTTAACCATTTCCGGGTGCATCAGCGTAAAATCCGTAGCTATTGCTCCGCCCAGAGACAAGCCTACGATGTAGGCTTTTTCGATGCGCAAAAACTTCATCAAATCATACAAGTCTTGATGATGAGCAAAAGGTTTAACTTGCTTGTCGGATTTACCAAACCCGCGAACATCATAACGAATCACTTTGTAATGCTTGGCAAAAACATCGAACTGCGCGTCCCACATTCGTCTATCCATGTTTCCGCCGTGAATTAAAATCAGAGGTTCGCCTTTGCCTGCGGTTTCATAATACAGCTTTGCATTACTGACCTTTGCAAATCCATTCTTGGCTGGCTTTGCCTCTATGAAAGTTGAAGAAAATGTTACGAATAGCAACGCGAGAAAAACGCTTTTCAGATGTTTAGTCATAAAAATTGTAGCAGCTTCGACTAAATTCATTCGCTAATTACTCGCTAGTGTCTAACGATTGAGTGGACGTGGGCGGAAACCGCTACACGCAAGCTAAGGGTAAGAAGACAACGTGATAACAAAGTCGCTGTTTCCACCTCACGTCCATTGATTTGTTAGCCCGCGCGCTTGGCGCCTCACCGTGGAGCGATAACGTTTGCGTGTCTCGCGTACAGACGCCAAGTTCATCTTCGGGCAAAATAAATAATTCTGCTTAAATCTTTATGCCGGATTACTAAAATATGTCTTAATTGCTTGATCAGGTTCGTGCAATTCTGCGAACGTGCCATTACAGCTATCGGACGGGGAGAACTTAGACATCATGTTTCACCTGCCTGAGGACTCATATGGGCTGTTAGAGGGGTGATAGATGGGGTTTTGTCTGATGTCTCTGTGTATTCACAAGGCAAAATCTGGAACTCTTACTTTTTGTCTTTTTGATTACGGCGTTAAACCGATGCGCCGCAGCAAATCTTGAAAGCGCGGGTCATCACGCAAAGGGTCAAGGCGTGGGTCCGCTTGAAGATAAGCCATCCACAGCTCTCGCTCCTGATATGATTTCTCCAGATATTCAAATGCTTTATCCTTATCCCCTATCTGGGCATTTATACACGCGCTTTGAAAAAAATGAGCCAGGTTGTATTCATAAAGCCATTTGGCACGCTCGCGCAAAACTCCCTGCCAACCTGATGTTTGATATGCGGTCTTAAAAAGCTGTCTGGTTTTTTCGTCTGTTTTCGCTAATGTTTGAAATCTCATGAGCCGTTCAAACGCTTCCGAGTTATTGCTCTGCATATCTAATCCGCCAACATACCAAAAGGTGCCGTCGGCGTTATTCGGATTCATAGCAACGAGTCTTTCTAATTGCTGGTCAGCCTCGTCAAAGCGGCGGGCATAAGTCAAAACAATCCTATATATCGCTTGATGATAATACGCTGTCGGGTCGAGGTCGATGGCGGTCTTAATTTCCGTAATCGCCTCGTCAGAACGTCCGCCCGGACCCATGAGAAAACGCGCATAAATATTATGTGCCTGCGGAGAATTGGGCTTTAACTCGATGGCGCGTCTACACGACGCTTCCGCCCCGGCAAAATCATATTCGTAATACATTTTGTTTTCGCATAACACGCTATACGCTTCTGACAAATTCTGATCCAGCTCCAGTGCCTTATTGATTGCCTCCATCGATTTTTGGTGTTCTTCGTGGACGTTAACATCTCTGACGCCAAAATTGGAAAATGAGCGGTGGGCGTGAGCCTTGCCCGCCCACGCCCGCGCATAATTCGGATCAAGCCGGATAGCTTGCTCAAAAGCCTCCACCGCCTTCCGCGTATCCGATGTGTTTCTCTTGTCATTAAGATAAATCCCTTGCAGATAGAGCCGATACGCTTCTTCATTCGTTGTTCCGCGCTTTGTCGTCGGACTGCTTGAAGTGGTGGCGAATTGCGCCGACAAAATGTTTCCGACTTCGCCCGCGATTGCGTCCTGCATCGCAAAAACATCACCCGCCTCTTTTTCGCTTTTATAAGTTTCTTCAATCTGCCCGCTCGCCACATTAAAAAGCTGCGCGGTGATGCGAATGCGCCCGCCTGCCAATTGATAATTCGACGCGAGAACATAATCAACCTTTTGCTCTTGTCCGGCGGCAAGCGGATCTTGCTCGATGTCCGAATATTTGCGAATCGCGCTCAAAGGTCGGACGACGAATCCTTTCATAGAACTGAGTTTGAGAATCAAGGAGTCGGCAATCCCGACTTCGTAAATCTCGTCGCGGCTCGCCGTGTTGATGGGTTTTAACGGCAGAACGGCGATTGATTTTTTGCTGACCATACCCGAAGCCGTTTTTCTCGCGTAGAAAAAATAATAGCCAAGCCCGATTGCGCCGATTAGTAATGCCACGAGCGCAAACGCAGCAAGCGGTTTATGCCGTTTGATTGTCTGCGAAAGAGTGTTTTGCGTTTTGGCGGTTTGAAGGCTTGCACCGCCCGTCGTCGCTTGCAAAATCGCAGTTGCGTTTTCGCTTTCGGGCGAATGTGATTTCTCCAATTTCTCATCGAGCGTTAGATTTTCGCGCAAATCTCTCAAAACCGTTAGCACATCCGTCATCGTTTGGTAACGCTCGTCTCTGTTTTTGCGAAGCATTTTTGCAACAATGCGCTGCAATTCATCCGGCACGTTTGAAGCGAAATGCGAAAGCGGTTGCGGCTCGGCGTTTATCAAGTTAGCGAAAGTCTCCGAAATGGAATTGTCCGCAAATGGTGTTCTGCTCGCCAGCATTTCATAAATCAGCACGCCGAGACTGAAAATGTCCGTCCGCTCGTCAACCCGCTCGCCTTTAGCCTGTTCCGGCGACATATAATTGACTGTTCCCAGAATTACACCTTTCGCCGTTTGATTCTGTTGGACGGTTGATCCTTCCAAGGCGAAAATAGATCGATTTTTCTGTTCCACGAGCTTTGCCAATCCAAAATCCAGAATCTTCACATAACCGTCGGGACGAACCATTGTGTTTTCCGGCTTGATGTCGCGGTGAATCAGATGTGCTTCGTGAGCGGTGCAGAGCGCGTTGGCAATCTGAATTGAAATGTCCAAAGCCTCTGACAATTTCAAAGTTTTTTCCTTTAATATCTCGCGCAAAGTTTTGCCGTTGATAAACTCGCTGACAATAAAATGAGCGCCGTCAGATTCGTCAGATTCGCCGAATTCGTAAATCGTCAAAATGTTTGGATGATTTAACGAAGATGCCGCTTTTGCTTCTTGAATAAAACGCCTAAGATTTGATTCGTGTTGAGCAAATTTTTCGTTGAGAATCTTGACGGCAACTTTGCGGTCGAGTTTTATGTCTTGCGCGAGATAAACCTCGCCCATCCCGCCTTCGCCGATTAGTGAAATAATTTCGTAATGCCCGAAACATTTTCCCGTTTTGAGTTTTTTTTGTTCGGCTTCAATCACGTCTGCAACTTTGGCAACAGCGGGCGTTTCCATAAAACTTTCCGCGTTGCCGAGCGACAACAAAAGCGATTCGACTTCAGCGAGCAGAGTTTTATCATCGCGACTTCGCCCATACCGCCCTTTCCTATTGCAGAGTGGATTTTGTAACGTCCTAGTTGATTGCCAGTTGAAATCATTGCTATGTTGAGCAAAGTCTAACACGGGTCAACATTTTATTAAATTATTTTCTGAATTATAGGTTAGATAATCTTTATTTAAGATAGAGAAATAGGCTCCTTCTAACTCTAAAAGCAAAAAAGCCGCGAGTTTTAACGCTCACGGCTTTTTCTCTTTGTTTTAATTACCATTGCCGCTCTTACTTTTGTTATACAGAAAAAGGCGACTCGCATTGAATCGTCTTTACTGATCTTAGCGATCTGTTTTATTGTTTGAAATTACCTGTTAATGCCCGCTATTGCTATTGCCATCATTTGGCAACACTCTCACAAAACCAAACATACCGCTCTGAAAGTGCGGAAGAATTCCACAAATTACCAAATATAATCCCGGCTTATCAAAATGCACGACCTCTACACGGTCTGCCGGTAGCAGACTTGGGTCAGGTCCTCTGTATACGCGATCCTTTGGGTCATTGATCAGAAATGGCGGAAAACCACCTGGACCAGTCGGAGCAACAAGCTTGGTTGTATCAATACCAAAGGACTGAGGAGTTCCGTTGTCAACGAAGCGCCGCTCTGACCGGTCATAGACGATGACTTGGTGTAAACCAGCAATAATGAAATTCACCGTGCCGCCAGCTTTGATTGTGACCGTCTTTGGTACTTGAATGTGGTGATTAGCAGTCCTCGTCGGACTGTTATTGGGAAATCTGTCCAACGCCGGTGTTGTCATCCAAGCGCCGAAACTAACGGTTGCGCTATCCTGTGCATGATGTCCGCAAGTTGGGTCGATGCAACTGCTGTTATCGTGATGCGAACCCGGCATCTGAGAATAAACTGTAAGCACAATGGCAAAAAATGCCATTGTGCAAAGAATTGTTAAACCTAATCGTTTCATTTTTATCTCCTTTTTTGCTGTGTAAAACAAAAATCTTTTGAAGCCACAGGACTTCGAAAGACCGGTTACAATACCTCTACCTTAACTAAAAACTGCAACTTCCCGGATTCGAATTTATTAAGAGAAATTTCGCCCTCTATTTCTTAACGCGACATTTTTGGAAAAACAGGTCAATTTTTTGAAAAAAATTGACCTCTTCCGCTGAAATGGTAAATTTTAATCATCAGTTCAGCGAGAAATTATGATGCTCATACCGTGTGTGCTTTAACCCTAAGAATTTAAGTCTCTCGGTAGATGGATAACTGACTGCTTTCTGGGGTCTAATGTGTCGTACAAGAATTTGTCCAGAGCATCCACTTCATTGTCGTAAACATCAAAGACGGTCATGAGGTTTGTGATTGCCATCAACTCCCGTAGCTTTTGACTCAATACCATCCTCATCTTTGCGCCTTTGTTCTTCAGGTGAAGATGGATTGAAACAAGCTCGCCCAAGCAACTCGAATCAATACCAGAAACTTGTGCAAGATTTAAAAGAATCTGATTATGTCCTTCTTCTAACGGGTGAATTATGGAGTCGCGTAATATGCCACGTCCTCCGCAACCTTTTAGCTTTCCGCATATACATAGAACGGTTACATCTCCGACCTGACGCTCTTTAATACTAAAGTAGTTCATTATGCGTCCTCCTTATTTCGCTTAGAGCGAATTAAGGCGAGAGATATTTTTCTCTCCAAGAAAGTTTAGCTGTGGGGTTTCAGGTGGTCTAGGTGATTCTAGAGAATCTGAGAAAGGAGTAAGCTAAGCTCGGTTCAGTGACTACAGTGCTCTGCTACCTTAAAAGTCAATGCCCTAAAATGCGTTCTAAGTCCTTTCCGTAATAACCCTTCTATTAGAACTTGAGGGGCATTAGTATACCTACATTAAGGAAGCTTTTAGACTAGGACACGGATTATAATACAGATTAGATTAGTAATGCAATCCTCCAAAAGGAGAGTATTTTTAAAAAATAAAAGCCGCGAGTTTTTACGCTCACGGCTTTTATTTTTTATTTTATAAAGCAAGCTGTTTCGCCCTCACGTCCATTGAATTCCTATGCAAAGTCGATCGTCAACTAAAAATACTTCGCCGTGCAGTCTCCGCTATCGCTTTGACAGTCAGGCGAAGTATCAGTTTTTTCCTTCGCTGCTAAAAGCGAGAACAAGAAATGCCCGGCGTTTTTCCACACTCCTAATCGGGATCAAAAGTCCCATCTCGTGATATGGATGAAGGCGAGATTTAATCACACTGTTCGACGGGTTTGGCTCAAAAGAGTTGACCCAAATTCAATGTCGACCTTCATCGCTTCTTGTCCACGCTTTTTCTTCAGCGTGAACATTATACACCGAACAGCTTTTTTGTATCACACCTTGACCTGAAACCATAAAATTGAGCCATTTAGTTGGCAAGTTTCTTCCGATATTGAAAAATCAATATGAGGAGAAACAAATGAAAAAGATTTATACCGATGAACAGATTGTCGGATTTGTGC
>JAIVJJ010000322.1 GCA_020200095.1 Acidobacteriota bacterium
TAAGGATTATTTGAAATAACTAAAAATTTTTTCTTAGGTATTTCAAATAAAATTTCGGATATTTAAATTAACTGAGAATTAATCTCTGGTGTAAATTTTAACCTGCAAATCATCTTCGAGCTTTTGCGTTTCTGCCCTTTCAAATCCGCTCAAAAAACCTTCGGGCATAAAAGTATCGGCATTTTTAACAGTTAAAGGAACTTCCGTTACAATCCATTTTTCAATCTCGTCCGAAAAATTTTCATAAGTTTTCGCGCCGCCGATGATAAACAAATTGCAATTCAGATATTTCGATAAAGCCAAAACTTCCGCTTTGCTTCGCAAAAGCAAAACATTCGGTTGATTTTCGATATTCGCCTCTCGACTTAAAACAATATTTAATCTCTTCGGCAGAGGTTTACCGATTGATTTCCAGGTGTTGAAACCCATTACAATCACATGATTGATTGTTGTTTGTTTGAAAAACTTTAAATCCGCCGAGTAATGCCAGGGCAGTTTTCCGTCTTTTCCGATAGCGAAATTATTTGCGATGGCGACAATTCCGGTAATCATATAGATTTTTAACTCGGAGAAAATTTAACGAGGATAGAAATATGCAAAGGCGCAGAGAAAAGGTCGCAAAAATAAAAATTATTACTAGGTTTTTACTTCAATTCTTTCACCTTTATAGACTGAAATTTCCGAGCCTTTGGCAAGGAAAATTGATTTCGGCTCGGTTTCGCTTAGAAAATCGAATTGTTCACCGTAAGCGAACCCAAAATCAACATCAATTTCGGCATAATCTATTTCAAAAAGTTCCCATTTCGGATGTTCGACTTTGTATTCGTCCGTTCGATTAAGTTCGCGCTTTGTGTAGCCCCAATAATGTTCGATGATAAATTCGCCGTGCGAATTTTCTTCCGGCACGCCCCAATTTCTTCCGATTTCTACCGCAATATGATTTTTACAGTCTGCTTTTGACCAAAAATAAGCTATTTCGTTTTCCGCCTTTAGGTGACTCATTTCCCAGGTTTCGTAAGGCTCGCCGTAAAATACGCGGGCGACAAAAGATATTGCTTCACGGGGAACAATTTCTTTAACAAAAACAACGCCGCGCCTCGTTTCATTATTCGTTTCTCTTTTAACATAAAACCGCAAATTAACTTCTTCAAAATTGATGTGAAACGGAATCGGAAAACCTAGAACTCTTGTATCAAAAAACTTAAACGCGACCAGACTTGCGTAACATTTGCCTTCGTGAAAATCCAAACTTGTTCCTTTCGGCACAAAATCGGTTAAAAGCGACGGCTCCACTTCATAATTCGCCATTATTAAATCTTGCCATTTTGCGGTTAAAAATTTTCTCATTTGCTTATCTTAAATTCAGTTTACAATACAAGCCGCTTATCGCCTGCCCGTCGCGTGATGCGCTCGCGATCAAAATACTCTAAAAGCGGAATCGCGTATTTGCGTGAAATGCCGGCGATTTCTTTAAAAGATGCAACATCAATCAAACGGTCGGAAGTTTTTGTAGCAAATTCCTTTAAGCTTTCGGTCAAATTATTAACCGCTTCTTTCGTAAAATAAAAATCTTCGGTAACTTTAACGATTTCACCCGAATTTAAAAAAAGCTGAAAAATCTTCCGAGCCTGTTCTTTGTTTAATTTCGTATTCTGAACTGCTTCGATTAAAGCATTTTCCAGCGTCGGAACTTCCAATTTAGCGGTTTTATAAATTTTTTCAATTCTTTCACGCAAGATTTTTTCTTCCGCAGACAATTCAAGATTGTGCGACGCGAGCCGCACAACATCTTTTTCCGCCGCAATTTTTCCTTCTTTTTCCAATGAAGAAAGCATCGTTTTGAAAATCTCGGACGAAAAATGCGAAAAAATCTTCTCTCTCAAAGTTTCACGCAAAATTCCTCTGGAAAGTGGCTCTTTATGATGGAAATTTTCAATTTCCACAAGGGTTTTCTGTTTCAGGTTTTCAAATAGTGTTCGCGCAATATAAAATTTTTCCGCTTTAATTACTGCTTTTTTTTCGATGTTTTCGGTAATTGCTATTCGCAAAATTTCATTACGCCAACCTGTCCGTGCCTGCAAATCAGAAAAGGTCAAACCGTGTTCACCAGCGGTTTCGAGAAAGAGCTTTGCTTGTTTGGCTTTATCATTCGTGCTTTTGGCTCCGATTAAATCTTTCAGATATTTTCGGACGTTTTCAATATCCTTGCGGCGGTGTTTTGTTGCAAAAGCATCGAGAACCCGCCCGCCCGCAATCGTAATTTGCGGCGAATACAAGCGTAAAATAAATCTTTCGTTCGGAATTGTAACTACCGGAATTTCAAGCCGAAGTTGAACAAAATCTTTTTCGCCCAGCGCGATTTCGCCTTTTTCATTTAAAACCTGGACCCTTGCCAATGCTTCGATTGTTCCAATGTGAACCCGAACTCGTTGACGCGATTTCAAAGCGCGTTTGGCATCTTTCAAAACTTCTATTTCCGCATCAAAAATCTGTGTCGGACGTAAGACATTCGCCTCGCATAAAACCATTCCACGCTCGACTTCCGCGTGTTCGATTCCTCCGAGATTAACGGCTGTTCTTTGTCCGGCGTACGCCGTTTTTACTGATTTTCCGTGCGTTTGCAGAGTCCGAACGCGCACCTTTTTTTGAAGCGGCAAAATTTCCAATTCCTGTGTTTCGTTTATTTCACCGGCGACAAGCGTTCCGGTTGCAACCGCGCCAAAACCTTTGACGGAAAAACTTCTGTCAACGGGAAGACGCGCGACGATTTCATTTTTGCGCGAAGGAATTTTTTGCGCGGTTTCACTCAAAACGCTTTTCAGTTGTTCGATACCCTCGCCTGTTTTTGCGCTCACGGCGATCATCGGCGCATTTTCGAGAAAAGAATTTTCGACAAGTTCGGAAACGTCAAGTTTGATAAGTTCGAGAAGCTCTTCGTCAATTAAATCAATTTTGGTAAGAATAATTATTCCTGTCTTAATTTCGAGCAGACGGCATATTTCAAAATGCTCTCTGGTCTGCGGCATCACGCCTTCGTCTGCTGCAACAACAAGCGCCACCAAATCAATTCCATGCGCTCCGGCGAGCATATTTTTGACAAATTTTTCGTGTCCCGGAACATCAACAAAACCGACGCGCACATCGCCCAAATCGAGTTCGGCAAAACCGATATCAATCGTGATTCCGCGCTGCCGTTCTTCTGGCAGACGGTCGGCGTCAATGCCTGTCAATGCTTTGACGAGCGAAGTTTTTCCGTGGTCGATGTGTCCTGCGGTGCCGACGATGATGTCCATAAAAAGAAATTCCAAGTCTAACATTTTTCATGGTTAAACTTGGAATTTGTTATTCGAGATATTTGGATTTAATCAGTTGATAACTTCAAAGCTAATCCATTGCGTCGCGGTTTGTTTTTTATCTTTTGCCGATTCGTCCGTAACTAAAACCTGCAAAAAGTAATAGCCGGGCTTTAAGTCGTTTCCCAAAGTTATTAAACTTTCGCTTTTGTGTTTTTCTCCTCTCAACAATATCGACTCTTTCTGGCTTTCAAATATCAACTGATTTTCGGAGAAAAGTTTGACTTGGGATTGAAGCCTGGCTTCATTGTTGGAATTTGTTTTCGCTCCGTAAATTTCATAGCCGAAATTGAGATTTGTGCCTCGCCTGAAGCGGCGGTTTGCCGTGTCGCTTTGAATCTTAAAAGCTTCAGATGTTTGATTGGAAACGGCATTTACTTTTTGCATTCTCATCTGCAATTCCTGAGGCGTAAAAGCCTGGAGCAAAATTCCCGACAAATAAAGTCTGCCTTTATTTACGTTCGGAACGTCAAGAAATTGACTTGACGAGCCTATTTTTCCGTTGTTTATATCGCGGAATGCCACTTTCAGTTGATATGCTCCAGGATTTTTAATTGGGATATTCATCATATAAACCAGCCCTTTGGCAACAAGTTTTTGATAATTTTCCTGATTGAGGTTGAGCGAATACGCTTTGGCAACCCGGTCAATTGTTTTTCCGCCTGCGTCGAGAGTAACAGCGAGGATTTCAAACTGACCTTTTCTCGTTCCGTTCGTTTCCTGCAAAAAATTAAGGTCTTCACCTTTGATATGCAGCAGCGCATTGACGGAATTGCCTCCGAGCTTTCCGGCGTTGGAGAAAATCGGAGTCAGTTCTAAATCTATGCCATTGACATCAAACGGCGAAAAAAGGGCTTGCGACAATTCTTCCCCGGCAGTTGCGCCCGTCTTGACGGGCAATTTATCGTTGGTTATGCCGAAAAAACCACTTCTGTATCTGACCGTCAAATTCGGGCGGTTTTTAACGCGAATCTCGAATTTGTTGAATTTCCTTTTTTCCGGGTCGAACGTTTCTTCGTCGGGCTGATAACCGATTAAATAATATCCGTTCTGGTCGTCAATCGATTTTTGAATGGCGGTTGTAAAACCGTTGTTAAAAAAAGCGCGTCCGCCGGTTTCTTTTGCCAGATAAAGCAAACTCGACTGCGAATCGAAAAGACGCTCTCTTCTGGCGGCAACCGATGCGTTGACCGCTTCGGCATTTCTGCTGAAACCCGAACTCGTCTGTCCTTCTTCAAAAGTTCCGTCCGAAGCGTTGGCGGAAGGCTCGGTCAAACCGCGCGCGTCGATTGTGTTGATGACAATGCCGGCGCGGTTGGCGGACTCAGTTAAAACTTTACTGGCGCCGCCGATTTCCGAATAAATTTGTCTGATTTCCGAGTCAGCCGAGATAATTCTCGCAAAGTCCGTTTCAACATCGTCTCTTCCACTCGAATTCGGTCTCAAAGGTTTTTCCCTGAACATAAATCCTTCGGAGAAAAGAATTATCGTTTTTCTGCCGGGAAGCTGTCCCATACTTTTAATCAAATAATTCATCGCGCCGATTGCTCCGAGCGCGTATCGGGCGTTCATTTGAGCTTCGTATTTTTGGTTTGACGCAAGTCCCGAAGCATTGGTAAGGGGAGCGAAAGAATCGATTTTGGTCAGATTCGGCTTGATTTTATCTATCGAAGCGAGCAGCAGCCGTTTATCAGAAGTAAATTGCTGAAAGACGCCACTGCCGCCGCTGGCGCGAATTATCGCCACCAAATCGTTGGGTTGCATCTGCTCATTGACGAATCTTTTAAGCGAATCTTTGACGAATTTGCTGCCCGCAAACGCGATTCCCAAATCATCGACAACCAGGGCGATTGTTCGCCGGACTTGATTCGGTTTGAGACTGTTCGGCATCGGCGGAAGATTTTTCATCATTTCCGATTGATTTTGTTTTCGCGCCGCCGCTTGATCGTTTTTGCCCTTCATCGGCGTTGTTACGAAAGTGTATGAAAAGTTTGAGATTTCACGCTTTTTGTTATCTTCGTAAATCTCGAAATCTTCGGGCTTCAAATCGGTAACCTGTTTTCCGTCCTCGTCCATTACGCTGACATCGACCTGAATCAGATTTGTCGAAATCTTGACAACGTCGTCATCGTCTATAACGGGTGTCGGCGGCTTGTTTTGAGAAAAGGACGAGATTGCCAATAAAGCTATAAACAGAACGGATAAAAAAGCGTTTTTCATAATATTTTTCCTTGAGTGTTTGATGGAAACTTCACTTAACGACTTCAAAATCAATCCACTGCGAAGTCGTTTCATTTTTTTGCAAATCTTTGACGATAATCTGAAGCGCGTAATCTCCTTAGGACTTACGCAGTTGGAGTAAGCAAATAACGCGGATTCGCCAAATATGCTCTGACGGCATCTTGAATAATAATGGTTTTTGCTTTAATCCAACTCATTTCTTCTCGATAACAATGACTTTC
>JAIVJJ010000443.1 GCA_020200095.1 Acidobacteriota bacterium
ACCTTATTGCTCATAAAATAAATTTACCACAGAAGGAATCTTATCCGCAGATAAACAAAGAGGTGCTCGCAGGCTAATTTAAGTAAGTAGTCGTGCAAAAATATTGTGACATTTTACTGGTTTTTCGCTAAGATTCCGAAATGCGATTCATCAAATTATCAGAAAATGACTTGAAAAGTCTGCAAAATGGACAGCGATACGGAAAACACTTTCTGTTCCGAGATCGTTGCCAGTGCCTAATTCTTTCACATCAGGGATACAGCATTTCGCAATTAACCGAGATGTTCAAAACTCATCGCGTGACCATTTATGAACGGTTCAACCTTTGGGAATCGGGCGGCATCCAAGCCCTTCATAAAAAGCCGGGGCAAGGTCGCCGTCCGAAGCTTTCGCCCGCCAATCCAAAACATATCGAACGAGCGCGAGCCTTGGTTGAAAATGAAAGACAGAATTTGAAAACAGTTGTCGCTCAGTTATCTGCCGAACTCAACATCGAAATGCATCCCGACACATTGAAACGCTTTTTAAAAAACTTGGCTATACTTTCCGAAGATTCCGCAAATGCCTCAAGGCGCGTCAGGACACGAGTCTCCACAATGAAGGCAAAATGAATTTGCAGCGTCTGCAAGAGTTTTGCGCCGCCGCTGATCTTGATTTGTATTATGCTGATGAGTCCACTTTTTCAATGAATCCATGCTTGCCTTATGGCTGGCAGGCAAAAGGCGAAACCGTCGGCATTGTTCCGCAGGGAAATCGAAAAATCAATGTTTTCGGCATTTTCAGTTTAGATAATTTTTGCTTTACCAAATTTTCCGATCAGAATATTAATGCTGATTTCATTGTTTCGGCGATTGAAAGTTTTGCTCAAAATCTGACTCGGAATAAACCATCCGTTTTAGTTTTGGATAATGCGACGACGCATCACAGTTTACTATTTCGGGAAAAAGCAGCTCTGTGGCAGGAAAAAGGTTTGTTCGTGTTTTATCTGCCAAAATATTCACCACACTTAAATTTAGCGGAACTGTTTTGGCGGAAAGCAAAATACGAATGGCTCAAACCAGCAGATTATTTCTCATTTGAGAAGTTTAAAGAAAAAATATCTGAAATATTTACCAATATCGGCATAAAATATCGAATCAATTTCAAAGGGCAAAAATGTCAACCTATTTCTGCCTGACTACTTAGTTGAAAAAGTCACGTAAAAGTTTCTAATGTGAAGGTGACCAAACACAACACAAAAGGAAACAGTTGGAATCAGTTGCCGTAATAGATTGTCCAATTGCTCGGCATTTTCAAGATAAGCGATATATTCACTATCGCTTACTTTAATGTTTTGACCTTCTAAATCTGCGCCGTATTCGTGTGCAATAACGACAAT
>JAIVJJ010000444.1 GCA_020200095.1 Acidobacteriota bacterium
GCCAAATATAGGGGGGTGAAACCTTCGCTATTTTTCTTATTCACTCCAAACTTTATGACGGATGAGAGTTTAGAAATGTACTTATCGTGTCCCCATAGGGCCGCATAATGGAGAGGGGTGTTTTTATTGCTGTCAGACACGTCCAAATTAACCCCATTACTTATCAAGAAGTCGGCAATTTCGTTGCGTCGGTGCTTAAAGCTTTCTGTAATCAAATAATCGCCAGCAGTATTAGGGGAATTTATTAAATCAGGATTGCTTTTCAAAATGGATTTAAGAACCTCGATGTTATTTACTTCAACTGCGATGGTGGATATATCAATACTCCCAAAATCAGTTGTATTGGAAATCAGCCCTTCCTGAAGCAATTTATAGATCATCGGGATGTTTTTATTCTCTATCGCGACATCAAGTGCTGTCATTCCTTCTGCGCTAATTTGATTCTTCGGGAAATTATGCCGTAAAAGCATATCTATTCTCTCAAAATAAGGTTTATTATCTAGCTTAAGGTACTCTGACATTCTGCTTTCGTCATCTAGTTCTAAAAATGAGAAATCAATTCCGGAGACTTCTTCTTTAGTTAATAAGGTTCCAAGAAAGATCCATCTCATGTTTTGAGGCAGTTTCAGGGCAACGGTGTGAAGGCACTCTTTTGCGTCTCCTTCAAAAACCGCGCCATTTTCGATTAACATCTTTATTATCTCCGGAGGCGCAAAAGAGCACGCGCTAAGCAGAGCGGAGTGATTCAGGGTAGATACATCCGCCTTGTTTTGAAGCAACAAGGCAACTCCCGTTACATCTCCCATGATTGTTGACACGATTAATGGAAACAACGGAGGCTCTGTATAATTAACATCAGCGCCTTGAGAAATAAGTTGTTTGATTGAATCGTGGTCTTTATTCTTGGTTGCTAACAGCAGCTTGTGATTCAAGTCTTTTTGCACATCAGTCTGTGAGAAGACGCTTTGAAAAGACAAAGCCAATAGTAAAAGTAATACCGACTTTGAAATAGAACTCTTGGGATTCCTCAGATTAATTTGTACTAAAGGTTTGGAGAATATCAGCATTACGAGCGTCCCTTTCGACCATCTACATCCCAAAACAAAAACAAGCCTTAGATCTATTATCGACGCCGCAAGTTTGAACCAGAATGTCCAGAACATCACGACGCTAATCCACTGCGCGCCAAAGGTAATGAAGTAAGTACGCTTATTGAGGAACAGCTCGGAAAGCGAGTTGTGCAACAGTGAAGTATAGCGTAATGACAGTCTGACTACATCTTCCTGATTACATATTCCTGATCACATCTTCGTTAACCTGACAATACCAACCGGCGGTTCCGCGCATTACGGGAATTGGGTGAGCGTGCAATTC
>JAIVJJ010000445.1 GCA_020200095.1 Acidobacteriota bacterium
GTTGATGATAAAACGCTGCTGGGTCGAGGTCGATGGCGGTCTTAATTTCCGTAATCGCCCCGTCAAAACGCCGGCCCGGACCCATCAGAAAACGCGCGTAAATATTATGTGCCTGCGGAGAATCGGGCTTTAACTCGATGGCGCGTTTACATGACGCTTCCGCCCCGGCAAAATCATATTCGTAATACATTTTGTTTTCGCATAACACGCTATACGCTTCTGACAAATTCTGATCCAGCTCCAGCGCCTTGTTGATTGCTTCCATCGATTTTTGTTGTTCCTCGTGGAGGTTATCATCGCGCCCAAAATTGGAAAATGAGCGGTGGGCGTGAGCCTTGCCCGCCCACGCCCGCGCATAATTCGGATCAAGCCGGATAGCTTGCTCAAAAGCCTCCACCGCATTCCGTGTATCCGATGTGGTTCTCTTGTCATTTAAATAAATCCCTTGCAGATAGAGCCGATACGCTTCTTCACTGGTCGTCCCGCGCTTTGCTGTCGCACCGCTCGACGTGCTGCCGAATCGCGCCGACAATTTGTTTCCGACTTCGCCGGCGATTGCGTCCTGCATCGCAAAAACGTCGCCTGCCTCTTTTTCGCTTTTATAAGTTTCTTCAATCTGTCCGCTCGCCACATTAATAAGCTGTGATGTAACGCGAATTTTCCCGCCCGCCAATTGATAATTCGACGCGAGAACGTAATCAACCTGCTGCTCTCGCCCGGCGGCAAGCGCGTCTTGCCCGACGTCCGCGTATTTGCGTATCGCGCTCAAAGGTCGGACGACGAATCCGTTCATCGAACCAAGCTGGTGAATCAGTGAATCAGCAATCCCGACTTCATAAATCTCGTCGCGGTTAGCCGTGTTGATAGGCTTCAAAGGCAGCACGGCGATTGATTTTTTGCCCTCCACCCGCAAAGGCGATTTCCCAACATAGAAAAAGTAATAGCTAACACCGATGGTGGCGATGAGTAATGCCACGAGCGCCACCCCGGCGAGCACTCTATGCTGTTTGATTGTTTGCGAAAAAGCGTTTTGTGTTTCAGCGGTCTGAAGATTTGCGCCGTTCGTCGTCGCTTGCAGGATTGCGGTTGCGTTTTCGCTTTCCGGCGAGCGCGCTTGCTCCACTTTCTCATTGAGCCGCAGGTTTTCCCGCAATTCTCTCAAGTCCCTCAGAACGTCTTTCATCGTTTGGTAACGCTCGTCGGTGTTTTTGCGAAGCATTTTGCCAACGATGCGTTGCAGTTCAGCAGGCACATTCGAGGAGAAGCGCGAAAGCGGTTGCGGCTGGGCGTTAATCAGGTTGGCAAAAGTCTCCGAAACTGAAGCGCTGGCAAAGGGCGTTCGTCTCGATACCATTTCATAAATCACCACCCCG
>JAIVJJ010000003.1 GCA_020200095.1 Acidobacteriota bacterium
CCGCCGATATTGTTGTTCTCCACGACCGACGAAATCACTAATTGATGTCAGGCAAAAGCAATGGATTAGGGCAACTGTTAAAGTTGCCCTTTTTTATTTTGGATTACAGAATAGAATCGACTCAAACTTTAACGTAAGTTCTTTCGCAAATAAGAAACAATCTTCCAACCATCCAAATAAACCCAAGGCTTTTCGCCGAGCGTGTAATGACCGCACGGAATTTTTACCGCGTCGTGTTTGATGCCGTGTTCTCGAAGGGCGCGCATCATATCGCGCGATAGATTTACCGGGAAAGTTAAATCGTAAAGCGTGTAAATATAGCGTTGCGGGCGCGGCGGCATTTTCGAGAGTTTTTCCATATAAACCATCGGCGAAATCGGCAGCCAGAACTCACGCAGTTCGTCCAAAGTTATATTGTCTTTCAAACCTTCTTTGACGTGATAGGTTGAAAGACCTTGCCAGATTACATCGGCGACGTAACCGGAAACGTGATTAAAGACCGCGGCATCAATCTGTAAATCGTGCGCGAAGGCGAAAAATCCGACGCACGAACCGATACTCGTTCCGACAATGCCGACCTTTTCGTAACCTTGATGTTTCAACCAGCGAATGGCGGCGCGTGTATCAATTACCGATTGCCGCAGAGATTGCAAAGTTCGTCCGACATTCGGCGCGACCAGATAATCGGCTCTTCTCAGTTCCGGCGGCATTCGCTCCTCGTGATACGGCAAAGTCAAACGCAAAGCGGAAATGCCTACTCGATTAAAAACTTTGCACAAATCAAAATAACTTCCCGCTTTTGCATTCCAATGCGGCAAAATAACAACCGCTGATTTTTTATTTTCCTTGTGTGGAAAAAGTTGGGCGCGAGCGATGTTATTTTCAATTGAAGTGGTTTGAATCGCGCTCGTCCAAGTCAACACATTATTCGCGGTTTGTAATTTATAATCATTTATTTCGGGTAGATGAAAAAATTCTTCGCTGTCTGCTAACACGTTTTTCGAGTATTCGCGAAAAAAGTCGTGCGGGTTTTTCCCTTTCGGATTATCCTTGATAAATTCCATGCCCCAGCCGAACGGATGCACGACTCGATTATCGTTTAGAAAAGCGAAATAGCGTTCGCGTTTGTGCATCCAGCGTTTCAGCATATTTATAAGGTAAAAAGTAAAAAGGCAAAAGGCAAAAGCGGAAAAGTGAAAAACAAAGTTAATAAAAGTAAAACGGTAAATTGAAAAGGCGAAAGTAATGAACTGAATTCAATCTTTCGATCTTTGCTTTTCTACTTTTGCGTTTTCTATTTCTTTAAAAGCAGCGCCGGAATAAAAAGCCATCCGAGCTTGGCATGATTGATAATGGTTGACGCTCTGGTTTTAGAACTAACTTCTCCAATATTTAGTTTTGATTCAGTCTAGTTGGCAAGAAAAATCTGTAATTTAAGTCTCTTAAAAAATTTATGTTATAATCCCGCACAATCCGCTTTATTAATAAATTCATAATTGTTTAGGAGATAATACACGAATGGCTGCTGATTTTAGTAAAATTCAAAAACTTTTAGGCGATGAAGCCAAAACGCTTTTAAATCATACATCGAAAACGATTCCGAAAGAAGATTTAAATCTTCCGGGTGCCGATTTTGTTGACCGCGTTTGGGTGCAGTCGGACAGAAATCCGGGTGTTTTACGCTCTTTACAAACGCTTTTCGATAACGGAAGACTTGCTGGAACGGGCTATCTTTCCATTTTGCCGGTTGACCAGGGCATCGAACATTCGGCGGGCGCGTCTTTTTCGCCGAACCCAGAATTTTTCGACCCCGACAATATCGTCAAACTCGCCATTGAAGGCGGCTGCAACGCCGTCGCTTCGACATTCGGCGTTCTCGGCGTAGTTTCGAGAAAATACGCTCATAAAATTCCGTTCGTCATCAAAATAAATCACAACGAGCTTTTAACTTATCCAAACAAATTTGACCAGGTTCTTTTCGGAACAATCGAGCAGGCGAAAAATATGGGTGCGGTCGGTGTTGGCGCAACCATTTATTTTGGTTCGGATGAATCAACCAGACAGATTACGGAAATCTCGGAAGCGTTTGCTTATGCGCACGAACTCGGAATGGCGACAATTTTGTGGTGCTATCTGCGTAATTCAAAATTCAAAACCAAAGAAGGCGATTTTCACGCAGCGGCAGATTTAACCGGACAGGCAAATCATCTCGGCGTAACAATTCAAGCCGATATTATCAAGCAAAAACTTCCGACTAACAACGGCGGTTACAATCAATTAAATCTCGCCAAAGATGCGCCTTACGGTAAAACAAACAAGCTGGTTTATGAAAAACTGACAACGGATAATCCGGTTGATCTGGTTCGTTACCAAGTTGCGAATTGTTATATGGGACGCTGCGGTTTGATAAATTCCGGCGGCGAATCTAAAGGCGAAAGCGATTTAGCCGATGCGGTTCGAACTGCCGTCGTTAATAAACGCGGCGGTGGAACGGGTTTGATTTCTGGACGCAAAGCGTTTCAGCGTCCGATGAAAGAAGGTATCGCGCTACTCAATGCGATTCAAGACGTTTATCTAAGCAAAGAAATTACGATTGCCTAAATTACTTTTTTACTTTTAATAAATAAAAATCCACACGAAATTCTTGTTCCGTGTGGATTTTTATTTATTTTGAAACCGAATTGTTTATTTCAGCGAAATCTAAAGCAAGAGGTTGAAAAAACCTTTAATTTAAGTATAAAAGACAAGTAAGGGTTAAATATTATGAAGAAATTAATTTTAGCAGTTTTTGCATTAGCAGTAACTTTTGGTTTTGGTGTTGATAATGCTTCGGCACAAATGTCGAACGGTAATCCGATGGTAGGCGGCGCGGCAATGTATAAAACAAAAAACATTGTGCAAAACGCGGTGAACTCGAAAGATCATACGACGCTTGTCGCTGCAGTTAAAGCCGCTGGTTTGGTCGAAACTTTGCAAGGCAAAGGACCTTTTACGGTTTTTGCGCCGACTAATTCAGCCTTTAACGCTTTGCCTGCCGGAACGGTTGACACTCTGGTTAAACCGGAAAACAAGGCGATGCTGACAAAAATTCTAACTTATCACGTGGTTGCGGGAAATATGGATTCCAAAAAGATTATGAAAGCCATCAAGAAAGGTAACGGCAAAGCTATGCTGACGACCGTTTCAGGCGATACGTTAACGGCTTCGATGAATGGCAACAGTCTCGTTTTAACTGATGAGAAAGGCGGCATTTCGACTGTTACCATTGCTAACGTAAAGCAGTCAAATGGTGTAATCCATGTAGTTGACACTATTTTAATGCCTCAGTAATTTTTATCAAAGAAAATAAAAAAGTCGCGAGAATATCAACTCGCGGCTTTTTTATTTTTTCGCAGTATTTTATTTTTTCGTATTATTCATACTCACCGAATAGCTGTTATAAATCGTTTCAATCCAGCGGTCAGCTTTGATAAAACCTGTTCCCCACTCTTTGTATTTTTCGGGAAAGCCGGCTTTTTTAATTTCCTCGAGCGATTTATTTTTCTGCATTGCTTGTCGCACGATGTCGGTTGTTTCAATCAAAGTTTGATGATAAGTTTTCAAATCATTGAGCGTAGAAACCGCGCCGTGTCCGGGAATGAGTTTCGCGTCCGAGGGAATTTGCTTAACAAGTTCGCCAATGTTTTTTATCAATCCAGCCACGCTTCCGCCGCTATTTAAATCAACGAACGGAAATCTTCCGGCAAAAAAATCATCGCCCAGATGAACCACATTTGAGCCGGTAAAAAAGATTACCGTGTCGCCGTCAGTATGACCGCTTGGAAAATGAACGGCGCGTACTTCTTCACCGTTAAAATGAATGGATAAACCTTCATTGTAAGTAATCAACGGCAAACCAATTGCGGCAATCGGTTGAATATTATTTCCCATTACGGTTTGAGCAGTTGAAAGACGCTTTCGCACGTTGTTATGCGCCAGAATAATTGAATCTTTACCAAAAATCGGATTTCCGCCCGTGTGGTCACCGTGCCAATGCGTGTTGAATAAAAAGCGCGGTCGCTCACTTCCGAGTTCTTTGAGCGAAGCTTTGATTTTATCGGCGATGCGTTCAAACTGGTCGTCAATCATCAAAATTCCGTCTTTACCCGAAGAAACGCCGATGTTTCCGCCTTGTCCGAACAAAACATAAATGTTTCCCGAAACTTTTTCGGTTTTTATAACAACGTCTTGCCGTGTTTTATCAACGTGATAGTCTTTGATTAAAGAGATGTGCGCCCAAGAAACGGAAGCGCAACAAATCATTATGACTGCAACAAATATACCTTTTCGCATAATTTCTCCTTTTTATTTTTCGATGAAAACTAAAAGCCGAGCGGTTGATAAATGCCCGTCAAAAACGGATTGGTCGCTCGCTCGCGTCCGATTGTCGTATCCGCGCCGTGTCCGGTGTAAACCGTAAAATCATCGCCGAGCGCTAAAATTTTACCTTTTATCGAATCTATTAATTCATCAAAATTGCCGCCCGGCAGATCGGTTCTGCCGATTGAACCCGCAAACAAACAGTCGCCGCCGAAAACTTTTCTTTCCGCTTCTTCGGCGAAAACAACGTGTCCCGGCGTATGTCCGGGACAATGTAAAATTTTGAAACGAAAATTTCCGACAGCGTAAATTTCGCCGTCTTGCCAATATCTTGAAATTTGCGGCGGACGCTCGTATTCAAGTCCGAGCGCTTTTAATTGATGCGGCTCGATGCCCATAAAAAGCGGCTGCTGCGGCAAGTTGTAATACAAATCTTCGTCGTTAGCGTGGAGAAGGATTTCCGCTTGTGGAAAACTTTCGCGTAAAGCCGAAACGCCGCCGATGTGGTCGAGATGCGCGTGCGTCAGTGCGATTGCCTGCAAATTAAAATTGTTATCGTTTATAAATTTGACAAGTTCCTTAGATTCTTCGCCCGGGTCAATGCAAATCGCTTCACGCGTTTCCCCGCAAGCGACGACGCGCGTGTTTTGTTGAAAAGGTGATAAGACAAATGTTTCGATAATCATTTTCGGTTGCCGGTATTAAGTGGTCAGTTGTCAGTTTAGAATTTTATCTTACAAAATTTTTGTTAAATTTGTTAAATACAATTCTGCTTCGAAATTCTCGGTTTTTCTGTTCTTCAAAACAAATAAAATCGCGTCACGATAAGTTTCCGCATTGGGCTTACCGTTAAAGCAGGGCGTTTCGATTTCCGAAAGACTCAGATAGCTGATTAAACAACTCAAAAGCATCCATAAAAGAATTTCTTCCGGCATTCCGATTGGATTATGTTTGCAAATCGTTTCGCGGTCTTCGATTATTCCTTCACAAATTCGCGCAAATTCCCGCTCGCTGATTTTTTTCATTTTTCATCGAGTGTTATCTTGGGTCAATTCTTCATACATTAAATAATACGATTGTTTCATTCCAAGTTTTTCATAAACTTTTTGAGCGTTTGCGTTTTCATTTTCGACATACAATCGAAAACCGCAAACATCGGCACGAGTTTCAGCTTGGTTTTTGACAAATTCATAAAGCAGGCGATAAATGCCGCGCCCGCGCAAGTCCGGCAGAATATAAACGCTCTGAATCCACCAAAACCAGGCATTGCGCCAATCGCTCCATTCAAAAGTTATCATCAAGCCGCCGGTGATTTTACCGTTCGATTCGGCAACTACATAGAAACCTTTCTTTTCGTCATCGAAAACCGCTCTGACGCCCGCTTGTAAAATTTGCGCTTCAAGCCGTTTTCCTTCAGTTTCGAGTGCCATTGCCTGATTAAATTCAACCAGCGCGGGCGCGTCTTCTTTTTGTGCTAAACGGATATTCATATCTCAATTACCAATTACGAGTGTCTATCTTCTCTTAATTCTTAATTGCTGTTGTGTAGTGTCCTAATTTTGTGGTGTCAAAAATAATTGGTTGAAAACTGTCCCATAAAGGGGTGTTTATAACACACTCAATTCAGAGAATATCTTTGCCGTTCCAAGATAACTGTGACCATAAATTTACAGTAATGAATACTGGAAGAAGAAAAATAGCTCCCACGAAAAAGTTGTTTAAGTTCCAGGGGAAAGGCACGTCCCAGATTGAACCGATAATAAGCCACACGGCAAACGATAAAGTTGCTAAAGAAAAACTTATTGCTGCCCATTTTCTTCGGTACATTAATCCAATTCCGGTGGTTGTCGTCAAAAAGAAAAAGATAGAAATTCTGGTTATAACTTGTATGTCAAAAGCAATTGGTTCTCTCCGATTCCCAATAATCAAGGTGAATACCATTAACAATTGAAAAATAAAGGTTAGGATTCCAAAAACCTTAAAGATATTGCCGTTCTGCATAATCTTATAACACGATTTTAATCATAAGTAAGTGTCAAAAATGGTCGTTTTTGAGACAAACTTAAATATAGCACCACAAAATTAGGATACTACCTACTGTTATGTTTCCTTGACGATAAATGTTTTGACAACTAATCTAAAATGTTTTGTTCAAAACACAAAACGCAACCATTGTTATGAAACTTCGCATACTTTATCACGGAAACTGCTTTGACGGTGTTTCCTCCGCCGCGGTTTTTTCAAAATTTTATCGAGCAAAGATTAATCAAACCGCGGAAATTTCTTATACGCCGACAATGCATCGCGCGGGAAACGCTTTCGATAAGGAACAATTCGACGGTGATGAAAACGCCATTGTTGACTTTAAATATTCTGCCGATGAACGCTTGACCTGGTGGTTTGACCATCACCAATCGGCGTTTCTCAAGCCCGAAGACGAAGCGCATTTCCGAGCCGACCATTCGGGTAAAAAATTTCTTGATGTCAACAGTAAGTCCTGCGCCGAGTTTATTGCCCGAATTGCCAAAGAAAAATTTGATTTTGAAGACGAATCTTTAGCTGAACTAATTCATTGGGCGCGTATAATTGACGGCGCGTTATATGAATCGCCGGCGCAATGCGTTGAGCTTCGTTCGTCCGCTTTAAAGTTAATGCAGATAATCGAAGGCGAAAAGGACGAGCGATTTGTCGAAAAAATTATCCATGATTTGATGCAAAAATCTTTGGACGAAGTTATCGAAAGTGAAGCGATTCAGGCGAAATTAAAACCGATTTTAGAGCAACATTGGCAGACTGTCGAGTTAATCAAACGGAAGGCGGCGTACGCGCGCGGCGTCGTCAGTTTCGATTTGGTCGGCGAAGGCATTGATGGCTACAACAAATTTATCCCGTATTATTTTTATCCGCAGACGACTTACAATGTCGCTTTGACGCAAAGCAAATTTCGGACAAAAATCTCGGTCGGCTCAAATCCGTGGTCGCCGCGCCCGCGTCGGCACAACATCGCGGAAATTTGCGAACGCTACGGCGGCGGCGGACACGCCGTTGTCGGCGCAGTATCGCTTGCACCTGAAGATTTGGAAAAAGGCAAAGTTTTTATGCGCGAAATTATTGAAGAACTACAGTTTAAAGATTAAAACAAAAATTTTATTCGCAAACCAATTTTATAAATTTTAAAATTGAAAAGCCGGTCGCGTAACAAAACATATCCAAGAAAATTCTCCGTATAGTATATGTGTTTTCACAGTCGCCATAGCCAAAAATAGGCTTGCGTTTACTGATTTTGCTTGATGTTATCTTTAGCTTTGTGATATTTTTAAATTGCGTCGGAGAAATAATTAAAATCTTTATTATTGCGCTACAGCTAACTTTTTAATTGTATAGCTTTACCTTTTAAATACAATAAGTTGTAGCGTTTTATACTTTTTACACTTTGCATTGACTTTGTTACTGCAAATCCTTTTTTCGGCAATTGGCGTAAAAATGTTTTAGGCATATTAACCATCTTCCCGGGAGACAAGAAATGAATTGGAAGTTTAAATTAACGCTTGTGGGCTTGGTAGTTTTAGCTGTCGCTATTTTTGTAAAATTGCCGTCGCAGGCTGAAAATAATGAACCTGTTTCATCGAAGAATTATGATGAAGCTGCGCAAGAAACAGTAACAAAAGTGGGAGATTTATCTGTCGTGAAGCCTTCAGCTGTCGGCGTGTCCGGGAAAGTTAGAGATATGCCGACCAGCGTTTCGGACGCTAAGTTACGTGGAGTTTTTAACATAACTAAACACCAGAAGCGTGAATTAATGCTCGAAGAAGAAGCTCAGGCAAAAGGGATTACGAAAGAAGAATTAGTTGAGGAAATTAACAAACAAAACAAAGAAGAAATCAAGAAAATAATTCCCGGAAAAGGGGTGGGTGAAAACTTCAAAGATTCGTTGATGGGCAAATCAGTTTTTACAAATGCGCCGCAAGCGATGCCGACGCCCGATTTGACTTTTGACGGCAACGCGAATTCCGATAATTTCCAAGTAGGTGCTGGAGGACGGGTACCGCCGGATACGATTGGTGATGTTGGTCCGAATCATTACGTTCAAGCTGTAAATCTCGTTTTTAGCGTTTTTAATAAATCAACGGGAGCAAGAATAATGGGTCCCACTAAACTGGACAACCTTTTCAGTAGCTTGCCCGCAGGCAGTCCTTGCCAACGCAATGACGGTGACCCGACAGTCAATTATGATCAATTGGCAGACCGTTGGATTTTAACGTATTTCGCGCAACCGACAGCCGGTTATTACCAATGTGTCGCCGTTTCACAAACGCCCGACCCAACCGGTGCTTACTACCTTTATCAATATCTTTATCCGAACAGTGTATTTAATGACTTTCCCAAATTTGGCGTATGGCGCGATGCTTATTATATGAGCGTTAATGAATTTGCCGATGACGACGGCGGAGATTTTGTTAGCGCGGGAATGGTCGCACTTGACCGCGACAAAATGCTTCTGGGCAATCCTAATGCAACGTTGATTGTCAAGCGAGTTCCTACTTCAGGTGGTTTGTTACCGACCGATATAGACGGTTTTGGCGGTCCGCCGACAGAGCTTGATCATATTTTTCTGGAATTTCGCGCAAATGAATATGACGATCCGTTTGACGGGCTTCGGGCTTTTAGATTCAGACCGGACTTTGACAATCCCGCTAACACAATTTTTCAGGTATTAGATGATGTTCCTTTAGCGGAGTTCGACGCGAGAAATCCTGAAGGACAATTAGATGTAGAACAAGCAGGAGGTCAGAACTTACATTCGCCAGACGGTAACTTGATGCATCGTCTGTGTTATAGAAATCTTGGAACACAGGCGAACCCAATCAATTCTTATGTCGGTAGCTTTGTAGTAAACACAAGCGGTCTAGACCCGACGACTTCGGCTTCAAAATATGATGCCGGAATTCGTTGGTTTGAACTGCGACGGACAGCTAATTCGAACATTTCGGTATTTGACCAAGGGACGCATGCAGATGCAACCGGAACTCCCGGATTAAGACTAAATAACTGGATGGGTAGTATCGGTCAAGATAATAGAGGCGATTTAGCTTTAGGATATAGCCAAGCAGGTCCGAATCAAAACGCTGACATTAAAATTGCCGGACGAACAAACAATGTAGCAAACAGCGGAATATTAAACGAGGGCGAGGCTTTATTTCACGACGCAGCCGGTTCGCAAACAGTCTTTGACCGTTGGGGTGATTACAGTTCAATGAATCTTGACAGTGATGATGACTGTACGTTCTGGTACACACAAGAATATTATGCCACCAAGAGTCAGGGAGGTTGGTCAACACGCATCGGAAAATTTAAGTTTCCGCAATGCACTCCCGCAACTAAAGCTACAATTACAGGCACGGTTACATCTTGTTCGACCGGCGCGGCGATTTCGGGAGCTTTAGTTGATTCAACTGGCGGATTCGTTCGCGTATCCAGCGCCGACGGCACTTATTCAATGACCGTCGCGCCCGGAACTTACAATGTTACGGCGAGCAAATTAAATGGATTTCCCGCTACTTTTCAAACCGTTACACTTAGCGGCGGACAGACGGCAACGGTTAATATCTGTTTAACCGGAGTGCCTTTCGTGGCGCAGGGCGGAGATGTTCAGATTGTTTCCGAAAATTGCGGAACGCCAAATGGCGCACCCGAACCGGGCGAAACAATCTCGATCACTTTGCCGCTGCAAAACACGGGCGCCGCTAACACAACAAACTTGACGGCGACACTTCAAGCGACGGGCGGTGTTACAAACGTAAGCTCGGCACAAAATTACGGGGCTATAGTTCCGGGCGGCGCGGCACAAAGCAGGACATTTAACTTTACAGTAGATTCGAGTGTGCCGTGCGGAAGCCCGATTACTTTAACGTTTAATTTGACCGATGGCTCAACCAATTACGGAACGGTTACGAAAACATTTACAACCGGCGCTAGAGCCGTAACTTTTAGTGAAAACTTTGATGGTGTTACTGCGCCTGCTTTACCAGCGGGTTGGACGACAGTTCAATTAGCCGGTACAGCTAATAGCTGGGTTACTTCGACAACTAAACCAAGTTCACCGCCGAATGCCGCGTTCGCTGGAGATCTGGAAACGGTTAGTTCTTCAGCGCTTGTCAGCCCGTTAATTCCAATACCAGGATCAAACGTACAAATGTCATTCAAAAATTTCTATAATACCGAAGCCACTTTTGACGGCATGGTATTGGAATACACTAACGATGGCGGGGCATCGTGGACGGATATAATCGCGGGCGGCGGCTCATTTGAAAATGGTGGTTACAACACGACAATTGATACTGAATCCTTTAATCCAATTAAAGGTCGTAGGGCTTGGTCAGGTAATTCAAACGGCTACATTGACACGGTAGTTAATCTTCCCGCATCTCTCAATGGTCAATCGGTTCAATTCCGATGGGTAATGGCTAGTGATGAAAGTAAAGACGGAGAAGGTGTTCGAATAGACGACGTGCAAATTTTTGGAAGACAATGTAATAAGGCTTGTGCTGTAAATTGTAACTTCCAACGCCGATTTGATTTCGACGGCGATGCAAAAGCCGATATTTCAGTTTTTCGCCCTGACAACGGCGTGTGGTATCTGCTCAAGTCGCAAAGCGGATTTTCCTTTGCGCAATTTGGTATTTCAACCGACAAAATAGTTCCTGCCGATTACGACGGCGACGGTAAAACCGATTTGGCTGTCTATCGCAGCGGAACCTGGTATCTGCAAAGAAGTACGGCTGGTTTTATCGGAGTTGCATTCGGCGCGCCGGATGATATTCCGCAGCCAGCGGATTTTGACGGTGATGGCAAAGCCGACCTGGCAGTCTTTCGTCCGTCAAACGGTACCTGGTATGTTTATAATTTAATCGCCAATCACACAACTGCCGTGCAGTTCGGTCAAAACGGAGATAAACCTGTTGTCGGAGATTACGACGGAGATTGCAAAGCCGATTACGCGGTTTATAGAAACGGCACTTGGTATTTGTTAAGAAGTACGGAAGGTTTTACCGGCGTAAGCTTCGGCGAAGCGAATGATAAATCAGTTCCGGCTGACTACGATGGTGACGGAAAGACGGACATTGCTGTATTCCGACCTTCAAATGGCACATGGTATCTGCAACGCTCGACAGCAGGTTTTACCGGTATCGCGTTTGGATTGGGAAGTGATCTGCCTGTTCCGGGTGATTATGACGGCGACGGAAAAGCCGATGTTGCGGTATTTCGTCTGTCGAACGGTTTTTGGTATCTGCAGCGTTCAACAGCAGGCTTTACCGGCGTGCAGTTTGGCGCGGCTTCCGACAAACCCGCTCCAAACGCTTATGTTCAGTAGTTTTGATAATCTTAACGACTAAAATTATGAAAGCAAAGAAATTGTCAGATTTACTTTTGCCTTTCTTAAATTCTTTTCTTAAACCGTCAATCTAGAAAAACGGTTTTGGCTTATAAAAAGTCGGCGTCGCATACTTTGAAACGACACCGACTTTTTATTTTATCTTTACCTATATAATAGACGGATAAACTAACTTTATTTTAGAGTAAAATAGGTAACGATTTATTTACAAAAACTTCAAAACCTTGATAAGTAGATATGCAATATCTTCGGGCAATTTTTAGATTCATTTTATTTGTATGCGCAACTTTTGGTCTTTACGCGATTTGGTTAGTCGGCTCGGTTTTTTTTCCAAATAAACGGTTTTGGCGGCAGATAGCTTTACGCACCTGGGCGCAAGCGTTTGTCGCAATATCGAGGATGAAAATTGAGGTCGTCGGTACGCCGCCGCGTCCGCCTTTTTTTCTTGTTTCCAATCATTTAAGTTACACAGATGTTCCAGCGATTCTTTCTGTAGCGGAAGGCGTTTTTGTAGCAAAAGGAGAAATTGAAAGCTGGTTTTTGGCAGGAAAAATTGTGCGCGATATGGGAACAATTTTTATTAATCGGCAGAACCGGCGCGATATACCGAGAGCAGGCGCGGAAATCATCAAAAGATTGGAAAGCGGCGAAGGCGTGATTGTTTTCCCCGAAGGCACAAGCACTAAAGGCGAAAATGTTTTGCCATTTAATTCTTCATTTTTAGAGTTTGCCGCAAAAACAAATCTTTCCGTTTCTTACGCTTCAATAACTTATCAAACTCCGATTGCCGCGCTGGAAGCAAGTGAAATAGTTTGTTGGTGGGAAGATATAAGTTTTGCCGCGCATCTTTTTAGACTTTTCAAACTGCGCGAGTTTACAGCGATTATAAATTTCGGCGATGAACAGGTTCAAAGCAAAAATCGCAAGGAATTAGCTCAAGCACTCTGGGAAAAAGTCAATGAGAAATTTGTTCCTGTTTTGTAAGATTGTTGTTTATAATCTTTAATGATTGCAATTTCCTATTTTTTCAATAGTTAAGTAACAATTATTTATTAAATGTAGTTAACGTAAAAAAATAAAAAAACATAATATCGGAAAAAATCCAAAATTTTGGAACTTTATCTGTAATATACCAAATAGCAATTATACTTTAAGTTAGCTAACTTCGTAAAATAAAAGGTTTAGAGCAATCCAAGCTAGTGTTTAACAAGTGGCACTAAAATTGTCTATTTAGAATTCAAGTAATAATCCTTAGCTACTTAGCTAAGTTTGGTATTTACAAATAACCTAACTAATCAAAGATTTATTAAGGAGTGAAAATATGAAAAAAAGCATTGCTTTTTTATCTTCAGTGTTAATGCTTGTATTTTGTTTTAGTGTAAGTATTCTTGCACAAGAAACTACAGGTAATATCGAAGGAACTATCAAAGATGCGACAGGTGCAGTTGTGCCTAACGTAGCCGTGACAGTTCAAAACTTGACTTCATCAGCTGATGCAAGCGGAACCACTACGACAGGTACCAGTCAAGGTTTTAGCCGCACGGTAACAGCTGATGGAGATGGATTCTTTCGCGTAATTCAAGTACCTCCGGGCGTTTACGTTGTAAGCACAGCAGCGACCGGCGGTTTCGGAACATATAGAAATGAAAATGTGCAGGTTACGATTGGAAAAACAACCCAGTTAAATGTTGAATTGGGCGCGGCAGGCGGAACAAATGTGGTTGACATTACCTCTTCCGACCAGCCGGTTGATACAACCGATAATGAAATCTCAACCAGCGTTAATGCACAAAAAATCGAATTACTTCCAAAAGGTGTTAACTTTACCTCTGTTTTAAGAGCTGCCCCTGGTGTTCGCGGCGAAGGTTTAGCCGGTGGTTTTTCAGTTGACGGCGCTTCCGGTTCGGAAAACGTTTTTGTTATTGACGGTCAGGAAGTTACCAACTTCCGTACCGGAACATTAAATGGCAACAACAATATTCCAACCCAATTCGTTCAAGAAGTTCAAGTTAAATCCAGTGGATTTGATGCTGAATTCGGCGGCGCAACGGGCGGCGTAATCAGCGTTGTAACCAAAGGCGGAAGCAATGATTTCCGCGGTGAGTTTGGAGCGCAGTTTAATACTCCTAACCTAGACGGTAGTCCGCGTCCTTCTTTGCAACGTTTTACTTCCGGTTCAGGTGCGGCGTTTACTCAGACTGTAGAGTATATTAATGATATACCAAAAGCTCAGGGGACGACCTTTTACCCGACAGCAAACTTGAGCGGTCCGATTATCAAAGACAGGCTTTGGTTCTTTGGCAGCTATTCTCCGACAATTACTAATACCCGGGTTAACACTACTTTCTTTACCAATGCTCCGGCAGCAACAAGAAGTATAACTAACAGAGAGGAGTTCAGACTAAATCGAACATTTCACTACGCCTTCTCGCGTTTAGATGCGCAACCGGTTAGCAATCTTCGTTTATCAGGTACTTATACGTGGAATCCGATTGTTGATCAAGGCGCCCTTCCTTTCGGAACAGTTTCACTTGGTGGTGCTCCTGCTGTCGTTAACTTCGGCGGCAATATTGGAACACTTAGAGGAAGTGAGATTTCCAACCGTCAGGGCGGACGTCAAAACTCAAACAACGTTACTGCTCAAGCAGTTTGGACACCGTCCAGCAACCTTGTTTTCAGCGGTCGTTTTTCGCGCGGATTTTTGAATGAAAAATTAGGTAATTATTTTGTTCCGACTGGATCCAGAGTTAGATGCCAACAAGGTTCTACAACAATTGCCGGAGCTTGCCAGACCGGTTTTACTGATCCTGTTGTCTCACAGACCATTAAAGATGTTTCAATTCGAACCAACTATGAAGCTGATGCTACATTTCTTTTTAATGGTTTGGGGCGTCATGAACTAAAAGGCGGTTATCAACGGTTTAGAATTCTGAATGACGTTAATAGAACAACTACCGGAACCGGGTTCATTGACCTCTATTATGGTTTTCCCTGTTCTGAATTGGGAGCTCCTATTACAGATACGGCGGGAGCGATTGGCTGCGGCGAACTTATCCGCTTCGCAACACTAGGCGTTGGTCAAAATACCAACCAGTCTGTTTATATCCAGGACAAATGGCAGCCATTTAACCGCTTGACATTGAACTTGGGTCTTCGCGCTGAAAAAGAAGATCTTCCTTCATTCAATGGTCTTGCCCCACCGATTAATTTTGGTTTCGGCGATAAGCTTGCACCGCGTCTTGGTTTTGCTTTTGATCTTTTCGGTAATGGCAGATCAAAAATTTTCGGAAGCTACGGACAATTCTATGATCGCTTAAAGTTTGAGCTTCCGCGCGGTTCGTTCGGCGGTGATTTCTATCGGGTTGATTTCTTCGAGATTTTCCCGAATAGTGGTGATTTCAGATCTTTCACACCGGCAAGAATTCTGGGCAGCTTTAATGATGTGTCGGGCGGCAGATGTCCTACAACCGGCTTTATTGCCAGTGGCGCGCTCAGCCGTTGCCAGTTTGACTATCGTATTGCTTCAAATAGTCCGGAAGCGACAATTTTCACCGGCGCAGTCGATCCTAACTTGAAACCTTTCCGTCAGGATGAGTTCACGGTTGGGATGGAACATCAATTAGCTAGTGATTATGTTGTTCGTGGTCGTTACACCAGAAAAGAGGTTAAAAGCGCCATCGAAGATGCCGGTATCAGAAATAACGAAGGCAGTGAAGCTTATATCATCGGTAATCCAGGCGAAGGGCTGCATCTTGAGCTTTTGAACCAATTGGGTTATGCCAGAGCAGCTACGCCGCAGCGTCAGTATGACGCATTTGAACTTACGCTTGAAAAACGGTTGTCAAACAACTATTACTTCAACGTAAATTACACGCTTAGCCGGTTGTATGGCAACTACTCTGGTTTGGCAAGTTCAGACGAAGCCGGTCGTACATCTCCGGGTGTTAACCGTTTCTTTGACCTTCCCTTTATCGGATTTACCGCCACAGGCGAGCTTGACAACGGACGTCTTGGAACAGATCGCCCGCACGTATTCAATGCTTATGGGGCTTACATCTTTGATTGGTTTGGAAACAAAACTAATTCGACTGAGTTTTCTGTTTTCCAGACTGTTCAATCGGGAACACCACAATCAACATTGGTTGGTTTCATTGTACCAATATTTGAAAGCCGTCGTGGTGATTTAGGAAGAACCCCACGTTTCAGCCAAACGGACATTGCAGTTTCGCATAAGTATCGTTTCGGTAGAGACAATCGGTTCACACTCGTTGGAGATTTGAACATTCTTAATCTTCTGGATCAAGACACTGTTACAGGTCTTCAAACAGTAAGATCAGCTGTTACTACAAACCCGGCTAATTTCGGTTTAAGTGAGATTGCCGGTGCTAATGCTTTCGCAAGTGGCGCATTATCTTCGCAAATTAACACTTTTTTGCAAGGTACTCCTACTGTCCGAAACCGTTTGAATGCTTCATACGGGATGGCTAACGCTTTCCAAGGACCGCGTTCTGTCCGCTTTGGATTTCGTTTACTCTTCTAATTTGAAAAAATTAGTCGAGATTAATTTCAAGGAGCGTTTAAGTTAAAACTTAAACGCTCCTTTTTTTGTTTGAAAGCAATAGATGAGGAAAACATAAGAGTATAAAGAAACAAACTTCCGGATCAATAAAGTAACCTATGTCTTAAATTCTCTCTAACAACAATTTTTTCTGTATGTTTTTGTGTAAATGAATCTCTATTTCTTTACATTTTTTCCATAGAAATATATTATTTTCGATGAAATCCATTACAAGGAAAAGAAACATGAAATTAAATAAAAATAAACTTTTGTTATTTGTGTGGGTGTGTTCTTTGACTATTACCGTCTCTGCACAAAAAGTTTTGGAAAAACCTTTCCAGAAGTGGAGTAAAGACGACGCTATCAAAGTTTTAAGCGCTTCTCCGTGGGCGCAAACTTACCAATCTACGTCCGGAGCCTCGGCAGCCGCGCAACAACAAATCGCGCGTGAACAAAACCAAAGCGTCTCTCGAGGCGGTTCTAACCCGAGAAGCTTGGCGCGGGATTTCGGTCCCGCTCCGGTTGTTATTCGCTTGCACTCCGCTCTTCCAATTCGACAAGCTATAGTTCGACTAAGGCAGCTTGATGCCGGCTATGACAAGATGGACGAAAAACAACGCGCGGATTTTGACAAATCAATTCAGGGTTTCCTGAATTGCGCGATTTGTCAGAAATTTTATGTTGTAACTATGATGAAATTTGTTGACACTAAAAGTCAGTCAGTAGACGAAGGGCTATTTCAAAGGATGACGCTTGAACAATTAAAGGGTAATGTCTGGCTATCAAATGAAAAAGGAGAGCGGCGCGAATTAGTCCAGTTTAATGCCCCGAAAGGTCCCGGGGATATGGCTGTCTTTTATTTTGCGCGAGTGGACGATAAAGGCGGTTCTTTTTTAACCCCCGAGAGCAAAAAACTTGAGTTCATATTTGAAAATAATTTTTTGGACAGCCGTAATCCTTATGCTCCAATGTTGCCGCGACGTTTTGAGTTTAATGTATCTAAATTTATTGCAAACGGAAACGTCGTGTTTTAATTATTAAGGAATTGTTTTTGATTGCGTCAAAAAGATATTAAAGTTGGATAAGTTGCAATTGAAAACTTATATGCGAGCAGTATTTGCCCGTTCCTAATCATAAAGAAGCCGGATTGAGTTTGATTAGACTCAATCCGGCTTCTTTATTGAACACAGAGTTTGTTAAAAAAATGGAATCACTGAGTAGGCTGTTCACGAAACTTCTTTATTAACTTTCTAATGTTATCCGCATTTGCCGTATCGGGTTTAGCCTTGAGGTAAAGTTCAAGTTCGCTGGCTGCGTCTTTATAACGCTTTAGATTGTGCGCATAAAGCAATGCCAGATTCCAATGAACGTCAGGTGATTTGCCGGCGGATATTTTTTTAGCTTTAATCAGTGACTTTTCAGCCTCATTATAACGCTTAGCTTGTCGAAATGAAATACCAAGAAGGACAGTGGCATCTGTCGAATTCGAGTTAACGGAGACGGCTTTTTCTGCTGCGACTATGGCATCCTGTGGTTGACGCAAACCATAGTTTGCATAACCTAAACCGTACCATCCCATAAAGCTGCGCGGATTAACAGCTACAGTCCGAGTCAGGACATCACGCGCATTCTCATATTTTTGCTGCTTGATATACTCAACGCCCAGCCTTTCCAAAGCCAGATAATAAGTAGGTAAAATCTTGAGGGCATTTTGCAATTCTTGAATTCCGTCTTCTACTCTATTTTGCTCAAATGAAGAAATAGCTTTTTCGTAGTTTTTCTTCGCTTCTGGCGGAACCTCCTGAGCGAATAAAGTGCCAGTTATAGAATTTCCTTCACCAGCATTTTTCCGGAGCCGAAGGTAAAAATCCTTTTGCGCGTTCTCTGAGGTAGAACTTCCTGGTCGTACAAAATTGACGATTTCTACTTCTTGAGTTTGCTCTTCAAAGTTTGTTCCGTAAGGCAAAACACGAACAGAAAATTTACCGGCTGAAAGTCCACTAAAGAAAAATCTTCCGGATCCATCCGTTCGAGTACGCTGAAGAACCTGGTTTACCTCATTTGTGACCTCCACTATAACTTGTGCGATAGATCTTCTTTGCGAATCAAAAACGAATCCGGTAATAGTATTTCTATTCTGTGCCGTTGCCTGATTTGTAAAAGCAAAAATAGAAAATACTATCAAACCCCACGCGACAAACAAACTATATTTTTTCATCAATTTACCTCCCTATCTAATCAGGAATAATACCGTAATCAATTAAAATCCAATAGATGTCCTAGCTTTTCTCTTTTTGTACGAAGATAATGTGCTGCCGGCTCCTGCGCTTCGACTTCAATCGGCACACGGTCAATTATCTGCAGCCCGGCTTTTTCGAGAGCTTCCATTTTGTCGGGATTGTTCGACATAACGCGTACCTTGCAAAGTCCCAAATCAAAAAGAATCTCGGCGCACTGTTGATAATTTCGAGCGTCAATCGCAAAACCGAGTCGCTCGTTCGCTTCGACCGTATCGGCGCCGTCATCTTGCAGAGCGTAGGCGCGAATTTTATTAATAATGCCGATTCCGCGACCTTCCTGTTGCTGATAAACAATCGCGCCGCGTCCCTGGATTTCAATCAATTCCATCGCCTTTTTTAATTGCAATCCGCAATCGCATTTAATTGAACCGAAAACATCGCCCGTCAAACATTGCGAATGAATCCTGACAAGTGTTGGAATATTTGCTTCCATTTTACCTTTGAAAAGAACAACAAATTCTTCGTTACTGTTTAATGAACGATAACCGGCGATTTTGAATTCGCCAATTTGAGTCGGTAAATTTGCGACGGCGATTTTTTCAACCGAAATTGTATGCGTTCGCGGCAGACAATTTTGTATGCTTTTTGACAAATTAAACTCTCCAACAAAACTTTAAAGGCATTTAACGAGATTATAACTCTAAACAGACGGAAAAATATAGGTCTAGAGAAAATAATTGGCAGTTTTTTAGTGAAAATGAGACTTTATAGAATCTTTTTTATAAAAAGGAAAAGTCGTCTGTTCGCTAACTATTAGAAAGAAGTAAATTAACCGGCGGTTTCAGATTTCAGACTTATATCTTGATTCGGAAAATTAAGCATCGAATTTTGCGATCTATCTTCGGCGTATTGCAATTGGTAAAGACGCCAGTAAAGTCCGCGCTGCGTCAGAAGTTCATTGTGCGTTCCGGCTTCGCGCAGTTCGCCGTGATGAAATACCAGAATCCTATCGCATTTTTGAACGGTTGAAAGCCGGTGCGCGACGACGAGCGAAGTTCTTTGCTGCATCACGCGTTCTACGGCTTGCTGAATAAGCTGCTCGGTTTCCGTGTCAATTGAGCTGGTCGCTTCGTCCAAAACAAGAATCGAAGGCTCGAACGCCAGCGCCCGCGCAAACGAAATCAATTGTTTTTGACCGACGGAAAGCCCGCCGCCGCGTTCTTTAACGTGCGCTTCGTAAGTTTCGGGTAATTTTTGAATAAATTCATCAGCGTGAACTTCCCTCGCCGCCCAGAGAATTTTTTCGTTGGAAATATCTTTGTTTCCAAGCCGGATGTTATTGTCTATCGAACCGCTAAAAAGAAAAACGTCCTGTAAAACAACGGCAAAATTTTCTCTTAAAGATTCCAAATTCCAATCGCGCACGTCAACGCCGTCGAGCAAAATCTTTCCTTTTTGCACATCGTAAAAACGCATCAAAAGATTCGTAACAGTCGTTTTTCCGGAACCCGTATGTCCAACCAGAGCGATTGATTCGCCCGCTTTTATCGAAAAGGAAACGTCCTTTAAAACCCATTCGTTTTCTTTGTAAGCAAACCAGACGTTTTGAAATTCGATATTACCGACAACCTTCCCGCTCTTTTTAGGTTTTTCCGGCGTTTTAATTAGAATTGGCAAATCCAAAAGCACAAAAATTCGGTGCGAGGCAACGATTGCCGCTTGCAGGACGTTAAATTTATCCGACAAATCTCTGATTGGCTGAAAAAGCTGCTGCGAGTATTGAATAAAAGCTACGACTGTTCCGATAGTCAAAGCTGTTCCGTTCGCCGAAATTCCTGTCAAAATTTGATAACCGCCAAACCAAATCACAAGCGCGATGCCAATTGCACTGATAAAATCAACAAGCGGATAAAAAATCGCGTAATAATAAATCGTTTCGATATTCGCGTTACGATAATCGTCGTTAATGTCGTGAAAACGCTCTTGCGCTTTTTTCTCGGCGTTAAAAAGCTGAACAGTTTGCGCTCCCGAAATATATTCCTGCAAAAAAGCGTTGAGTTTCGCATTTCTGGTTCGCACTTTATCAAAGCCGACACGGGCGCGTTTGCGAAACCAGTTTGTCGCCGAAAAAAGAAGCGGAACAGTGATTAAAGAAATCAGCGCGAGTTTCCAATCCATCCAGAACATCATTCCGATGATGGCGAAAATAATCACCAAATCGCCCAGAACATCAATCACACCCGATGTGAAAAGCTCATTGAGCGCATCAACGTCCGAAGTCAGGCGCGTTATAATTCGCCCGACCGGATATTTGTCGTAATAAGAAACTTCCTGATGTTGCAGCTTGGTAAAAATTTCCGTCCGCAAGTCGAACATCACTTTTTGCCCGACCGTGTTGAGCAGAATTTCCTGCAAATAAGAAAACAGAAATCGGAAAAGAAACAGACCGAAAAATGCGAGTGCGAAAAACCAAATTCCGTCAGTCTGTTTCGGCGTGATAAAATCGTCAACCGCGTGTTTCGTAAACCATGGCTGCAAACTGATAAGAATGTTTGTCAGAAACGTGAGAACAAGCGCGACCGCCGCCGTTTTCCAATACGGTTTCAAATAACGCAGCAAACGAAGGCTGATGCGCAAGTCGTAAGTTTTCTCAATGGCTTCTTCTTCGTGAAATTTTTTGACTTCTTCGGACACTAATTGATTTTAGACTTTAAATTTTGGATTTAATTCCAAAAGTCTCAATTTACGTTAACTTTATTTTTAATTCTCTAAAACGATAATTATT
>JAIVJJ010000446.1 GCA_020200095.1 Acidobacteriota bacterium
AAATCAACCCGCACCGCCGCCTGCCGCGAAATAAACGGAGACAAAAACTTATTTCAAAATTATTTGAGTGAGAGAAAATTATGTTGAATGTATCAAAAATGCTGCGTATCTCGAGTATTGCCTTAGCCGTTTTCGGATTTGTTATCATAAACGGTATCTCGGCGGAAACAAACGCCCAAACACGCGACCCGTTTGACAAACCCAACTGGGCAAAACCCAAAAACCCCAATCCGGTGTCTTCAAATCCGACTTCAAAACCGGCGACAACAAGCACGCCTGCCAAACCGACCGGTCCGGTTGTCGTTACCCCCCCGGATATTCAAGCCCGGATTAACTTCTACAAACGTCTTCGTGAAGATGCGGCAGCGGGCGGAGTAGAATTACCGAAAGTAACCAGCGTTTTAACGCTCGACGAGATGGCGGTGACGGGTATTTTCAGAACGCCGCGTGGTTATGCGGCGATGGTCGAAGCCAAACCAATAAAGCTTTCATACACGATTTATCCAGGCGAAAAGTTTTTCGACGGACAACTTGTAGCAATCGAGGAAAACCGTCTCGTATTTCGCAAAGTGACCAAGATGAGCAACGGAAAATTTCTCTCATCGGTTGAAAATAAAGCCTTGCGTCAATATTCTGTTCAGGAAACCGTCCAGGGCACGGCTCCAACCGAAACAACAGGTAAAACCGAAGTTGCCGAAAAAACCGAAACTGCACCTCCAGCAGAAAAGAATGCAAAACCACTCACGCCGTCAATCATCGTTTCGCCGCTCGACGAAATGAACAAACAGCCTCAGACACCTGCCAAAGATTCCAAAGATTCTGCCAAAGAAAAACCCGGCAAAAAAGACAAAAAGCCGGTTAAAGTTGCCAAGAACAAAAAGCAATAATTCCAAAAAGATTAGTCCGCGGCGTGAAAGCGAAATGTTTTCACGCCAAAATTCCAAATAAAATTCAATTCAATAAATCTCTAAAAGAGATAAATTTGTGAGGGAGGAAACATGAATTTTCTTCAAAATCCAAGTGATTTTTGTAAAAAATTAGTCTTCGCGCTGGTTTTAATCAGCTGCGCCGGGCTGACCGCATTCGGTCAAAGAACGCCTGCACAGGAACAAGGCAAACGATACGGCGATCCGGGTTTTGTCGGGGAACCGATAAATCTGAACGTCGTCAACGCCGACATCCGCGATATTCTTAACTATATTACCGAGCAATACGGCATCAATTTTGTTATTGATAAATCGGTCGGCGCGATTCCGGTAACGGTCAATGTCAGCGATGTTCCATGGAATATCGCGCTCGATTCGGTTTTGCAAGCTCAGGAATTAGCCGTTCAGGTCAACGGTCCGATTCTCCGTATCGCAGGTTCGAAAG
>JAIVJJ010000207.1 GCA_020200095.1 Acidobacteriota bacterium
ATATAGAAGAAGGCTTAACTTCAACCGAGATTGCCCATCAGCTCGGCTACGCGCCGGTGACGGTCAGAAAAAGACTATCGGCATACGGAATTAAAAATAATAAATATAAAAGAGCGGTTAATTTTTAAGCGAAATTAAAGGGTGATGTTATAAAGACGGTTTCTCGCAGCGATGAACTATAATCGTTGATGACATTCACCAATTTCGTTCTTTGACAGGAGAAACCGTTATGACATTATACATCGGAGTTGATTTCCATCCACATCAGCAAACCCTTGCTTGGTGTGATACCCAAACCGGCGAAACCGACACTTGTACTTTGCAGCACAACCTGAGCGAAGTTTTCAAGTTTTATCAATCTGTTTCGCCTTCAGTAGTCGGCATCGAGGCTTCTTCCAGAGCCGTCTGGTTTGAACAATTGCTTGAAGAGACAAATCATCAGCTACTGGTCGGTAATCCGGCGTTGATTCGAGCCAGAGCGCGTTCTCGTCACAAATCGGATAACCGCGACGCCCAGTTGATTCTTGATTTGCTGGTCAAGGACGAATTTCCAGCTATCTGGCGACGCTCTCAAGCGAGCAATCAAGTGATAGATGTCTTGCATCTGAGGCGGCAGTTGGTTAATCAGCGAACGCAAACTTATAATCGCTTGCAGGCTTTGGCGCATAGCGGCGGACTACCGAAAGGTAAAATGAAAACGCTCGGTTTTCAGAGTTTGCTCAAAGCCGTGCCGATGAATGAATCAGGACAGATGCAGCGCGAGCATTTGTTCAGTTTGTTGGAACAGCTCACTAAGCAAATTCGTGAACTGCAAAGTTGGCTCAATCGAAAGGCATCATCGGACAAGCAGGTTCAGCTTTTATTGACTCAACGCGGAGTCGGTTATCTAACGGCTTTAGCAATGGTTCATACTTTAGGCGATGTGTCGCGTTTTGAAAAAGTGTCCAAGCAGGTCATCGCCTTTGCCGGTCTGGATTCACTGGAGAAATCAAGCGCGGGAAAGACTCGATTCGGCAGAATCAGCAAGGCAGGCTCGCCGCTGCTCAGAGGCTTGCTCGGACAATCCGCAAACATCGTTATTCGATATGACACGCGATTAAAAGCTTTTTACAAAGGACTTGCGAAAAGAAAACCGATAGCCGTTGCTAAAACGGCGACGGCTCGCAAGCTTCTGGTCAAACTTGCAATTATGCTGCGGGATAATATCACTGCAGATGAGTTTGACCGACGTGGCGTCACAGTTGGTAATGCTCGATTTTTGACAAGGTCTGAAATGACCGTAGGGTGATAGAGCTAGCCAATCAACTTTTCCGAAGTCGGAGAAGTTAGAGCGAATCCATACATCCCCGCAGAGATGAATCAAGTGAGCCACTTTGATGGCTTTACCAGATCGGTCTGAACCACGTAAAAAAAACAGACCACACAAAACACGAGTTAGTAAGATGAACGAAAGTGAATTGTCAAAGAATACGGTCAAAACACAAGTTGCCGAATGGCGGCGCGGTAGGAGTTTGGTTTGACATTCCAACCGTCTTTAGAGATGTCAAAAACCTACTGTGATACTGTTGCCCAATTCAAAAATCACCTCTTAAACTGAAAATAAATCTATAAATTTTTGCGATTTTGTTTGCTTCAAACGAATTCGGCAACAGTATCACTACAGTTTTTGGACACACATCTGATTACTTTGTTTTTGAATTAAGCTATTCGGCTAGGTGCCCGAGAGCCACAGCAATTTCCTGCCCGAGCACTTTGCCTAGTTCGCCTTCCGGTATCGAACCGACATACTGGCAGACTGTCCGGCTAATCTAATTGCAAAGTCTGAATTGCCGTGAGTTTTTGCAGCCGCGTGTAATATACTTTGCCGCACTCCGTATTTCACCGCAAACGGAGGATATTCCGTGTAGCCCAATGCGTCTTGTTTCTTTCTCGGAACCGCTTGTTTTCCCGAACAACATCAAGTCCGCCGCGCACAACGCCTTGTTTTCTGGCTGCATCTTGATGTTTTAATTTCGATTTCTCATCTTTTCCTGAAAAATCTCAAAATTCTCTCCCACTAATTTTGTATCTGGATGCTCGTTCCCCAAAAAATTCTCACAAATCCGCAATGCTTCCTGATAAGGTTTTGTATTAATACCCCGCCTTTAGCGCTAAAGTTGATTAATCCTGTCTTTAAGGCTCGTGAGAAAAAGGATTTGCATATTTAATTCAGATAACATCTTTATTTGGAGATTATCTGTTATAGCTATTGATATTTTCTCTGGCAAAAAGCTAGAACTTAGACTACTGTATAAGGCAATATCGTCTAATTACTAAATTTTAACCGGGAGGAATGAGGAAATGAGCATTAACTACGATGATAAAAACAACGGCGGGAAACGGGACAACGGGAATCGAATCGACTACAGCAAGCGAAATCGCAAGCTGGAATGGCGTTCGCAATGGTTTCACC
>JAIVJJ010000323.1 GCA_020200095.1 Acidobacteriota bacterium
CAAATGAACGAGAAATTGGTTACCAGCTTAAATTCAGAACTTGGTAATGCTGCAAACGGCGGACAGGTAAAAGTGTGCTTGTTTTCCGCTTGACACCGAAACCGTCTTTATAGATGAGACTGTTTTTACTAACTCAAAAGTGTCTCGAAAGTCATACGTTTTTGAGACACTCTAACTGTTGATTAGGCTAATCTTAAACACAAAAACCGCTCTGTTGGTTTTTACCGTTTTGTCTCAAAAGCCGTCTCATAACTAAAATCCCAAAACTCATCAACATTTTTGACTTTTGAGACACTTTTTAATACTTCCTTTATTTTAGCCAAAAAGCACTTGTCCAAGTTTGCTTGATGCTTCCTTTTGCATGTCAGGTAAAACGTGAGAATAAGTGTCAAGCGTCAAGACAATGCTTGCGTGTCCAAGTCTTTCAGAAACAATTTTTGGATTTACGCCTTCGGATAAAAGCAAGGTTGCGGTTGTGTGTCGTAAATCATAAAGTCGAAAGCCTTTCAAGTCTGCTTTTTCTAAGATTTTATGAAAGTATCTTTTCGTTAAATTTCCATAACGAATCGGTTTACCTTCGTCAGTAGCAAAAACAAAATTATTTCTTTCATAAGACTGACCTAGTTTGAGAATTGCTTCGGCTTGTTGTCTTTTGTGCGTTTTCAATCTGAGTAAAAGACTTTCAGGTAAAGGCAAGGTTCGCCTTGACCTCACAGTTTTCGGTTCTGAAAAATACCATCCACCACCTTTTCGCCAAATCAAAGTTCTTTGCACAGTTGCTGTATGTTTTTCAAAATCAATATCAGACCATTTCAAAGCTAAATACTCTTCGGGACGCATACCACTTGCCAAAGCAAAGGCGAAAACTAAGCCGTGTTTGCTATCTTTCGCTGCTTCCAAAAATCTTTTAGCTTGTTCCGGTGAAAAGGCTTTCATTTCGTTTTTTTGTTGGCGTGGTAAATCTGCGATGCTGCATGGATTAACTGAAAGCATCTGCCATTTGATTGCCTGTGAAAAAGCAGACTTTAAGATTGTGTGAACATAACGCACGGTTCGCGGTGAAAGTAAATTTTCGGTCATTCGGTTATAGAGTTTTTGCACATCAAGCGGTTTGATGTCTGAGAGTTTGCGACTTCCAAGTTTTTCTCTAACGTGCTTTTGCAATAAACTTTGATAGCTGTCCAGTGTAGCTTCTCTAAGACGTGGCTTTGCGCTTTCCGAAAGCCATTTGTCCAAGTATTCATTCAAACTCATAGATGCAGGTTCAATGAAAACGCCTAAGTCTTTTTCTCGAAGTTTCGCGGTTAAATACTTTTGAGCATCTTTCTTTGTGCCGTGAATCGTTTTGTTGAAATACTTTCGCTTTCCGTTAGTATCTCTGCCAAGAAAAATGCGAACTGCCCAGTCTGAGATGTTCGTGTAGTGCTTGTAGCCATTTGCTTTATGAACCAAGCGGTCAAAGCCGATGTACTCTCCATTCGCGTCCGAGAAGACGTTTGGGCTGAGCAGCGAGTGATAGAGCGCGGTGTAAAAAATCTCTTTTTCCTCGCGGGTTGAGCCGTCTACTTTGATACGGCTCAACCAGTCATTCCATGTAGCATGAGCCTTCCACCGCACGGCATCGAAATCCCAACCGCTGTTTTCAGTTTTGAGATTTAGGAGAGCATTTTCGACGCTGACGAAAGAGATTCCGACTTTGGCTTTGACCACTCGTTCTCGACTAGTATCGAAAGTCAGGAATGCGCCCGGTTGCTTGCTGGTGCTGCTGCGCAAACCCGGGTTGACGGCTCCGGCATTCCAGGTGCCGAAGGACTTGAACGGGCGGTCAAACTGCACCGCAAAGTAGATCGTATAGACCGTATTAGTGCCGCAAAAAGTCCCGCTCATCGCCGAACCAATGACCCGGTCATTGCCAACGACCTGAACCGAAGACATGCTGTTGCCCGTAGCACTTCCACCGGCGTTAATCAACAGGTTTGCTTCCTCCGTTGAAGGATACATGAAGACCCCAAGCCCAGTCCGAGCGGTAACGCTAAGCTTTACTTGAATTCCTGAATTGAAATTAACGCTGTAGTAACCAGGCGCAGCTTGCTCGTTACTGTGCGAAAAGCCCTGAGCATAATCAGACATGCTAGTCGCCGGAGAGTTTTTGATTGGCTCAACCGTTGGTAGTAAGGGAATATCCGCGAAAATAGGACAACCGGCACCGCTCAAGTGCGTCAAACTAAACCCCCTGATTTTGGAGTCTCGATACTTGTAAAAGCCGTTGGCAGTCGTGTCCGGGCTCCACTGCATCATGCCGAACGGTAAGGCTGCTCCTGGAAAAGTGTTTCCGGCGCCATCAGTCCCAACGAACGGGTTAACGTACTCTGCCAGGTCAACCTTATCTCTAGTAGGAAGATCAGCTGCAGGCTGTATCCGGGAGACGACAGGCTGATGAGCGGGAACGGCATATCGTAATCCGGTTATCATCAATAGGATTGTTAAGACGACTGACGGACTTTTCATAATCTATTTTTTGTCATCTTTAGCTGGCTGTTATTTCGTTTATTGCGCAGCATTGTCGTTTCATCTCAGTAAAGAGCTGTCGCAGATGATGAAATACTGAACGAAGAAGACGGTCTTTGTCAGAGGCAATCTCCGACGACAAAATTTTAAGCGCGACTTTGCGGTGCAGACGTGTGTCTTCCGCCAGATAAACCTCGCCCATGTAGCCTGCTATGAGAGAAGAGCAGATGCGATAACGTCCTAGTTGTTTTCCGGCATCAAGCATAAGTCTTTATGGAGTAAACTTATTGTAGAAGGTAATCTGAAAAACAGCTTGATTCTATTCGAGACTGTAAACTTAATCAAGAAAACGAAGAACCTCATATATCCGATTAGGAGTAGTTTAACCAAGAACTTAAAATAGACATAAAAAAGGTGTCAAAAAACTTTAGTTTTTGGTCGGGGTAAAATTGTCTTGATGATAAATGTAGTATCTAATTCAAAGCTACTGTTCTCTAAAGACTTGTCTCAGAAATAAGCCTTTTTGAAACTAAAAAAGAAGTCTTTGTTTATAATTAACAAAGACTTCTTTTTTTGATTAACTATTAGTAAATCATTTTATTAAGGAATAAACGCATTGGGAGCTGGCTTATCGCCATTGATTCCAAATTGTACTCCTAATAACCCACTAGTGGTCCTGTTTAGAAACCATGCTCCGTTTGATGGACGGAAGACTGCGGTGTCTGCTTTTCCATCGCCATCATAATCTGCTGGAATCGGCAAATCACCATTGGCTCCAAATTGAATCCCGCCGTAATTGGTTTGAGGATTCTGCGATGTGTACCAGAATCCATTTGATGGTCTGAAGACTGCAATATTCGTGATTCCATCACCATCGTAATCAGCCGGAACGGGAATATCCGTTGGTAACCCAAATGTCGTTTCTGTTATTTGATTGAGCGAGCTTTTCAAAATGATCCAACTAGCTGTTGAAGGACGAAAAACTGCCGGATCAAGACGACCGTCGCCATCGAAATCTCCCAGAAGCGGTTTATCACCAGAGGTGCCGAGTGGAATCGTATGGAAATTAACCGTCGGTTGCGATGACGGACGGTAATAAAAATAACTTTGACCGCCTGCCATTAAACCGGCTCGATAAACAGCTAAATCGGCTTTTCCATCACCATCCCAATCTCCTGACATTGGCAGATCACCCTGAGTGCCAAATCCTACGGCTCGAAATGAACCATCAGAACTGTTGAGAATATAGAAATAGCCTTGATCGCCCGCACCTGCTACAACATCACGGAAAACAGCGACATCGGTTTTGCCGTCGCCATCGTAGTCACTCGGAGCGATCTGGTCGCCAGCTTGTCCGAACGGAAAACCGTAGAAAGCGTTAGTTTGACTCGGCAAAATAAACCAATTGCCGCTTGATGGTCGAAATACGACGATGTCCGATTTGCCATCACCGTCAAAATCAAATTGTGCCGCACGATTAACGGGAGTATCACCGATGTAACGAGCCATTGCCAGAACGTTTGGGATGCCGCTTGAGTTACCGGATTTAGTCGCTCCGACGGCGAGGATTTTGCCGTCCGGCTGCAGAACGGCTCGTGAAATCGAATCAAGCGAATTGTTGTTGAAATCGGTAATGACTTTACCGTCACCGTCAAACGAACTATCAAGTGAACCGTCCGAGTTAAGTCGGGCAATTGCAAAGTTAGTTATAGTGAATCCCGTAACAAGAACCGAACTTTCGCCGACGACCACTATTTTACCGTTTGGCTGAACGAAAACGTCTCTGGCATTATCGTTGTACGCCTCCATTGATGTCACGACTTTACCGTCGCCGTCGAACGAAGTGTCAAGCGCTCCGTTCGTCGTGTAACGGAGAATCCCAAAATCATACGGAACTGAAGGATTACCGAAAGGATTGCCGAATTGTCCAACGGCGATTATTTTGCCGTCCGATTGTAGAGTAACAGCATTGGCGCTATTGATGTCAGAGTTTAAGACTTTCCCGTCTGAATCGAATGAATTATCAAGCTGACCGTTGGGAAGAAAACGGACGATTGCCGCGCCGCCCCGGTAACCGTTTGTTGGGGATGGATCGCAAAAGGCGACATAACCAGTAACGATAATTTTGCCGTCCGGCTGCAAAGCGAGCGCTTCTGGGTTATGCGGCTCATTAAGAACCGGACAAACGGTTGATACGCGGTAGGACGCTGTCGCGGTTCCGTTATTGCCGAAAGCGGTGTCGGGAGTGCCGTCAGCGTTGTAGCGAATCGCAAAGATGTTTCTGCCGATATAATACTGACTGGCTACTCTTTCTAAAGCATCGCCGGTGATAACTATTTTGCCGTCCGGCTGCACGGCAAGGTCTTTCACACGGTCATTGGCGATGTTGGTAATCACTTTGCCGGTGCCGCCGCCGAACGAAGTGTCAAGCGAGGGTGCCGAATGTCGTATCAGGCGTGCCGTTTGTATTGAATCGGAAAACGGCGAATTTTCCGTTGAAAGTTCCGGCAACCACAATTTTGCCGTCGGTTTGAAGCGCAACGGCATTTAGCCCATCGCTCGCCGTCGAGTTGCTGCCGACAACTTTGCCGCCGCTCCCGAAGGTCGCATCGAGGCTCCCTGGTTGGGCAATGATGATTGTTGCGGTTAATAAGCAAAAGCAGACTGAAAATAATAATTGGTGAGTGTTCATTTAATTTCCTCTAGAAAATTGTTTTTTGGAGAATCATTACTCGGCATTCTACATCAAATAATATCGCCGAACCAAGAATTTTTTTTCATTACTCTTCAATACATCTTACTCCATATTGCTAATAATCAGTCTCGAAAAGGGTCGAACTTGAGAGAAGTCCTTAGCTTGTAGTAATTCGAATTTAGATAGTACCTCTTACATCAAGACAATTTTAGCATGTCCAAACCAACGCGCTAAGTCAGCGCGTGAAACGGGTTGCGCGGCGCGAATCAATCTTAATAATAAGCGCGTTGTTTTTGCAGGACTTTCATTTGCGCCTATTTCTTGAATTGTTGAAGCAATCTTCATTCAGATTTTAATGTCAAAATTCAAATTAACATAGTAGAAAAATCCAATTATGCCAATGAATCAAAAGCGAGCCGCGCAGTGCCCAATATCCCGGCGTCATCTCCCAATTCGCCGCGCACTATTTTCCCTCGCTCAGAGAGACCTCCAAAAGCTCTTTGACGAATTGTTTCCTGCATTTGCGGTATAAACAGTTCCCAACCCGCGCTTGCGCCGCCGCCGATTACAATGACTTGAGGATTTAAGACATTTATCAAACTTGAAAGCGCAACGCCGAGATAAAAACCCATTTGCCGGAAAACTTCCAACGCCAATTTATCTCCGTCTTTTCCAGCTTGAAATACTTGATATGCCGTTAACTGCGTGTTGTTCTTCAAGATTGATTTGGGATATTGCGCCTCTAATTCTTTCGCTATCCGAACGATTGCCGAAGCCGACGAGTATTGTTCAACGCAGCCGCGCGAACCGCAGCGGCACGCCGCGCCGAACGGCTCGACGCAAATATGCCCGATTTCTCCAGCCATTCCGTCGGCTCCGCGCAAAATCTTTCCGTCAATAATAATTCCGCCGCCGACACCTGTGCCAAGTGTAATGCAAATCGAATCTTTAAATCCTCTCGACGCACCGCACCAATTTTCTCCAACTGCTGCCGCATTTGCATCATTTTCGAGAACCGCTTTGACGCCGAGTTCATTTTCAAGCGCGGCAACCATTCCGAAATCATTCAACGCCCGTAAATTTGGAGCCGTTATAATTACGCCGTCTTTAATGTTAACGGTTCCGGGAACAGCCGCAGAAATAACCTTAATTTGAAAATCGGCGCAGTTTTCCCGACATTCATTTGCGGATTCGACAATCGCCTCGACAATTTCGTCCGCGCATTCGCCGCGAGGAGTTTCACGTCTTGTGCGATACAAAATTTCACCTTGGCAGTCAATTGCCGCCATTCGCAAATTTGTTCCGCCCAAATCGGCAGCTAAAACAATTTCTTTACCCATATAAATTGGAAGTTAATAAATTACGCGGCTAATTCTTCCAAAGCGCGATAAAAGCATCGGCTAGACGGTCGCGTCGGCTTGTTCAATTATGTCTGATAATTTCCTTGTTATATGTTATATCTGTCGCTTAATTTCCCTTTTTCCCCAACACATAACGATTATAAACAACGTCAGGCGTATCAACATTTCTGCCTTCCTGCAAATTAACCGCAAGACGGATAAACTGCGCCATTGACCACGCGAGCGGCGTTGCCGAACCTGTGCCTTCGCCAAATTTGAGTTCGGGAATGAATTGTTTGTCTATATTTTTCGGCGTTTCCGGTTTGTCCCAAATTTGTTCGGGAATCATCAACCCTTCATTGGCAAAATTTAGCATTGAGTCGAGTCGAGTTTTCGCTTTGCTCAAACATCGGTCTTCGGTCTTCAGTCTTTGGTCTTTGTTTTTCAATTCTGCATTCCGCATTCCGCATTCCGCAATCTCAAACTGCCCGCGTTCACCCGAAAGCAAAGCCCAAAGTCGACCTTTGCCTGTATATTTCCCGTCCCAATTCCAACGCCGCCCGTCGTCCATTTCGCCGTAGCCGTCGTTGTTGTAGCGATAAAATGCTTCGCCGTTCGGCGTGTTGACTTTGATTTTCTCGTCAATGATTTTGAGAGATTTAACGATTAACGGGTCGTCGGGCGATTTGATTCCCAAACGCACGAGTTCAAGAAATCCCGCATCAACAATTTCGCTTTCGAGAAAAGTTCCGGCGATGTTATTGAGAACGGTTTTCTCATTCGCGTCCGGCGTGCCGTTTTCAGTCAGACGCAGATAATAATTTCCGTCGCCGTATTTTCCGGTTGTCGTCGCCGTCCAGCGGTCAACATTTCGCGCCCAATCATCAGCGGTTGCGAGATAGATTGTCGCGCTCGCTTCGTCGTTATTTTTTCTGGCAATTTCCGCCGCGCAAACAAGTCCCGCAATTTCCGCCGCAATCGTCGAAGGCGAATAACCCGACTTTTCTTCCCAACGCTCCTGCGGCGTTTTCGGTCCGGTTTTCACCAAAAAATCGGCGGCTTTTTTAACGTGCTTGTCGTAAGTTTCCTTATCGTTTCTGCCAAGCTGGTAAGCCAGAATCAACGGATACGCGACTTCATCGAGTTGGAGCGAACCCCAAAAGGCTTGCCGTCGAGAAACGAATTTTGCGGAAAACTGCCGTCCGGCTTTTGCTGCACCTTAAACAAAAAATCAAGTGCGCGAACCGCCGCCACTTCATCGCCCAAAGCCATATAAGCCGTAGCGACCTGATATAAATCCCGCGACCAAACGAGATGATAACCGGCAACCGTATTTTCATTCGCGTTATCGCCGCCGCCCCAAGGCACGGTCAAAGAAGCGATATTCGCGCCGCGATGCGTTTTGTCTTCGTGCGCCTTCAACTGCATCGCCGCCATATTGAATTGCGCTTGATATTTTGGCTCGACTTTACGAAGAGTTTTAACGTAATCGCTCCAGCCTTTTTCATATTCCGCTTGTGCTTTGGCGAAACCTTTGCCTCTGGATTTATAGCCTTGCAAGATTGCGATATTTGCACTGTCTATTTTGATAAATGATTTTTTGAAATCGCTCGCAAAACTCAAAACGGCAGTAAATTGCTTCGGCTGTTTTATTTTCGCCATTTGCACAACGTTTCCGTTTTCGGCTTTTTTGTATTGAGTAACGATTTTTCCAAATTGTTTGAGTTGTTCCAATCCGTCGGAAGTTTGATAAAATCCACTAGTTTGCTCTTCAATTTTACTTGTAAATACTAATGCGACGGATTTATCGCCGTCATTCGCATATAGAAAATCTTTATCGCTAAAAGCAGAATCGTGCATGCCGCTATTTCCCAGCGAAGGGTCGAAATAAACATACAAGTTCAAATCCTGATTTTGGATTTCAAACTGAACATCTATCAAAACCGTATTTCGTTTAATGTCCGTCGTATAGGTTTTCGTGATTTTCCATTCGCTAGATTTTGCCGTATTTATTTGCTGAAAGCTCAACGAATCGGAACGCAGAACTTTGATTTGATGATTCGAGTCTTCGGTTTCCGTTTCAACTTTTTTCGTTATTGGATTAACTACAACGAATTCCAATTTATGAACATTCGCCACCGTAACGTCTGGATAATAAACTTCCGTCAACGCTCCGCCTTGCAGCGTGAACCAAATTTTACTTTCCAAACTCGCGGAAGTTCCCACACCTTGTTTGCCCGCGCTCGCCCATTGCGCATCTTTGCCAGGCGCACCGGGAGCCAAAGTTTGCGCTTGGATTGCGAGAGAAATAAAAATTAACCACAGATTTACACAGATAGACACAGATAATTTTCGGTTAAACGACGACAGTTTCTCAGAACCCACGAAACTTTTCTCATTGATTGAATAAAAATCTCTTTTCATCTTTTTCCTCATCCGTGTTTATCTGTGTAAATCTGTGGCTAACTTCTTCTCTTAAAAATTCTGAATCCGAACGCTTCCAAACTTATTGTCGGCAAACCGGCGTTCGCTTGTGATTTCGCTTTCATCTTGTCGTCCGACGGCAAAGGCGCGCCGATGTTCGGCGTGATTTCGTTGTAATTTCCTGAAAGTTCGACCGCGCCAAAAAACGGTTGATTTGAAAAATTTATCGCCGTCAGAATTTCTTCATTTCCGCTTCGGCGCGTGAAAGTTAAAACTCTGGTTTCGTCGGAATTTTTCAACCACGTTAAATCGCCGCGCCGAAGTGCTACTGAATTTTTGCGAAGCGTAATCATTTCCTTGTAAAAGCGCTGAAATTCCGGTCGGCGTTCGGCGAATTGCCAGAAAATCGGAAGTTTTTCAAACAGCGCAGATGCACCCGATTCGGTTGTGTCGCCCGCTTCCATTCCGTTATAAAACATCGGCACACCGTCGAGCGTGAAAACGAACGCTTGCGCGGCTAACGCAGCTTTTTCGCCGAAACGCGCAATCGCACGGCGTTCGTCGTGATTGTCGGAAAAGCGCATCCGCAACGCGCCTTTCGGCATTTTCGCTTTGTCTGCTTCCCAAACGCGACGAATTTCCGACGCTGGCAAATTGCCCTGCAAAACATTCATCATCACCGAATGATTTGCCCACGAATAATCTAAATCAAAGGCTTTGACGAGCAAATCGGGCGATTCCCATTCCGCCAGCCAAATCGTATTGGGATTGATTTTATCGACTTCCGCCCGCGCCGTTTCCCAGAAGTCGGTCGGAATAAATCCGGCAACGTCGCAGCGAAACCCGTCCAAATCGTAATCACGAATCCACATTTTCAACATTTCGATTATGTATTTTCTGAGTTCCGGGTTGTCGTAATTCAAATCGGCAACATCCTTCCAATCGGCGACCGGCGGAATGATATTTCCCTTCGCGTCCTGCGTGTAAAACGCTTTGTTTTTCATCATCACGCTGTCCCAAGCCGTGTGGTTGGCGACAATATCAATGATGACTTTCAATTCGCGCCGATGCGCTTCGCCGATGAGTTTCTGCAAATCCGCTTTCGTGCCGTAATCGGGATTGACGGCGTAAAAATCTTTCACCGCATACGGTGAGCCGACGGTTCCCTTCGATTTTTCCTTGCCAATCGGATGAATCGGCATCAGCCACAAAACCGTCACGCCGAGATTTTTCAATCGGTCTAAATCATTTGTAATCGAATTAAAATCACCTTTCTGCGAATACTGGCGCGGATAAATTTCATAAATTACCGCGTCTTTTACCCAATCCGGCGACGTTCGCGCGTTTTCTTTTGAGAAGTCGCGCGGCGTCGGTTGCTGTGATTTTGCGACGAGTGAAAAACTCGTCAGCAGAAGCAGAACGACGATATTATTAACTAGAACTGGTCTCATAAATAGCTCGTGCTAAACTTTTGTTATGGCACGAGGAGAAGAATTAACCGACGAGCAATGGGCAGTAATTGAGCCTTTGCTTGCTGAATTACCGAAACGCGATGATGGCCCGACAAATTTCCGCCGTACCAGACCTGCCATCGTCGTTTCCAAACTTGGGTCAAGGACGGCTCTTTAAGAAAAGTGCTTGAAACTTTAGCCCAAGACTTAGAAACCAGAGGCGAAATTGACCTTTCAGAATGTTTTATTGACGGCACATTCGTGGTCGCCAAAAAAGGGGCTTCCGAGTTGGTAAAACTAAGCGGGGCAAAGGCACGAAACTCATGGTGGTGGCAGACAATGCTTCTCTTCCTGTCGCCATCTACGCAGAGAGTGCTTCGCCGCACGAAGTCCGACTTGTCCAAGAAACTCTTCAGGCGAGTTTCGTTCATCGCAAGCCCGATAGATTGATCGGCGACAAGGCTTATGACTCCGATCCTTTGGACGCAGAACTTAAAGAGCAAGGCATTGAAATGATTGCGCCGCATAAACAAAACCGTAAGAAACCCAAGACACAAGACGGCAGAAGTTTGCGTCGTTACAAACGCCGTTGGAAAGTTGAACGATTTTTCGCCTGGCTGCAAAACTTTCGCCGCGTGGCGACTCGCTTTGATTATAAAGCTGAAAATTATCTCGGTTTTGTTCATCTTGGTTGTATCGTCATTTTACTTCGTGCCTATTTATGAGACCGCTTCTAGAAATTTATGCAAAGTTTTGTGTTTCATAAATTTATTTTTTATAACCGTTTTCTTCTACTAATTCGTTGCCGGCAACGGCACTCGCGCTCGGCACGGTCGTGTCAATATTTGCCGCGCCGACATCTTTGACAATCAAGACGCTGAACGCCGCAATCAGCATCACGAAACCGCCGAGCAGCACGACGTTGAGCGGGTCTTTGCCGAGAATGTTTTCGTAAATTTGTGGCACGATCAGCGACATAACGATTTGCGGAATAACGATAAACAAATTGAAAACGCCCATATAAACGCCCATCCGCGAGGATTTAATCGCGCCCGCCAGAATGACATACGGCATCGAAAGAATCGAAGCCCAGGCGATGCCGACTCCCGCCATTCCGACCCACAGAAAATATTTGTCGTGCGCGAAACACGTCGAGAGCAAGCCCAAACCGCCGAGAGCCAGACAGATAAAATGCGTCGTTTTGCGGCTGGTCGCGTTGGCAATCGGCGGAATCAAAAAGGCGACGAGAAAACAGCCGATGTTGTAAAACGCAAAGGAAAGTCCGCCCCATTCCGTGCCGGCGGCGAACAGCGGCGATTTTTCGTCGGGCGCGAGAAAAACGTGCCGCGCCACCGCCAAGCCGTAAAATTGCCACATACATGGCAAAGCAAACCACGTAAAAAACTGCACGACGGCAAGCTGCTTCATCGTCGTCGGCATGTCTTTCAACGCGTCCCAAATCTCTTTGAAAATATGTCCGACGACATTTTCTTCTGATTGTTTGCGCCGAAATTCTTCGATGTCTTCAGGCGGATATTCTTTTGTTGAAAATACCGTCCATAAAACCGTCACCAGAAAAGCTACTGCTCCAATAATAAAAGCGTAAAGCGTCGCGTTCGGAATGCCGCTTGCCATCACGCCCGTCACGCCGAGAGTTGCCAGAATAAACGGCGCGGCGTTTGCTAAAGTTTGTCCGACACCAATAAAAAACGACTGCATCACAAAACCGGTCGTGCGCTGTTCTTCCGGCAGTTTATCGCCGACAAACGCGCGGAATGGCTCCATACTCGTATTGATGCTCGCGTCCAAAATCCACAAAAGGCTCGCCGCCATCCAAAGTGCTGACGAAAAAGGCATCAGAAGCAGACAAATGCTCGACAGAATCGCACCAATCAGGAAAAAGGGCGACGACGACCAAGCCGATTCCATGTTCTATCTGACATCGCGCCGACAACCGGCTGAATCAACAAACCTGTAATCGGACCTGCCAGCCACAGATACGGCAAATTGCTTTCTTCCGCGCCGAGATATTTATATATCGGCGACATATTTGCCTGCTGAAGCCCGAATCCAATCTGAATTCCCATAAAGCCGAAGCTCATATTCCAGATTTGCCAAAAGCTCAGTCGCGGTTTGTTTTGCATAGTTTTTTTCATTTCGCCGTAAAAATTGCTGCCGCACGCGCCGGAAGTTCGACGCGCATTTTACCGTTTTGGACAATCGCATCTTTTGCTTTGCCCAATCTATCAATCATTGTTGCGCCGTTTGAAATTGTCTTTAAATCCGCGACGCTGAATTCGATTGTCGCGGGTTTCGTATCGTTATTGAAAGCAACGACAACCGCCTGTTTATCGGTTAATCGCGCATAAACGGCTTGTTGTTCTTCATCCAATAAATCCAGTGAGCGCCCGCGCCGCAAAGGTTCTAGTTCCAGCCGTAATTTACCGAGCGTCGCCAGATGATTCCAAACGTCGTTTTCCTCTGGCGTTCTTCCCGAAGCCGTAAAAGCATTTCTTTTATCATTCGGAAAACCGCCCGGAAAATCGCGCCGATTGTCGGGGTCGCCGCCACCGGGCATTGCTAATTCGTCGCCGTAATAAAGCAGAGGCGTTCCGCGCGTGGTCATCAAAAACGTCTGCGCCATTTTTAATCCTTCAACCGTCGCTCCTTTTTCATTCATAAAACGCGGCATATCGTGAACACCAAGAAACGTTACCAAAATTTCGGCACGCGGATAAAGCCAGTCGTGCGCGAGCATTTGCGAAACGCCGCGAATTGAACTGCCTTGCGCGAATGCGTTGCGAATTTGATAAAACAGACCGAAATCGTAAAGCGTGTCAATTTTCGTATCAACGCCGTCGGGTCCACGTCTCCCACCTTGAAAATAAGCGAGAAGTGCCGGGTCGCCGTCGTAAAGCTCGCCCAAAACATTTACTTTCGGATATTCGCGTTTGAGCGCCGACATCCATTTTTCCCAAAACGTACGCGGAACGTGCGGCAGCGTATCCATTCGGATTGCATCAAATCCGGTATTCGCCAGCCACCAGAGCGTGTTTTGAATCAGATATTTTTCAACTTCCGGGTCGTTTTGGTTAAGATCGGGCAGAATATCTATAAACCAGCCGTCAATGTTTCGCGCCTGCGTTTGATAGCTCGCCCGCGGATTCATCGCCGTCCATTTTTGCCAATTGTTATTCAGATGTTTTTCGACCGTACCGTTAAACCAGGTCGGCGTCGGCGGGTTGTTTGCCCAAATGTGATACGGTCCGGTGTGATTGACCACCTGGTCTTGAATCACGACTAATCCAAGCGCGTGCGCTTTTTTGACAAACTCGCGCAGCTTTGCCATATCGCCCAAATGTTCTTCGACGCCGTAAAAATCAACTGCTCCATAGCCGTGATAACCCGTTGTCGGTTGCTTCACGCCGTTTTCGTCTGGGTAAACTTCTTTATTATCGAGTCTATCGTTGTTGTCATAAATGGGTGTCGTCCAAACGGCAGTCGCGCCCAGAGATTTGATATAAGGCAATTTATCAATCACGCCTTGAAGGTCGCCGCCGTGATAAAATCTGTCTTTCGCACGGTCGAAAATTCCGGGAGATTTTGCCGGATTATTATTCGTCTGGTCACCATCGGCAAAACGGTCGGGCATCAGAAAATAAATCACGTCGTTGGTGTTGAAACCCTGATAATTTCCCTGCCTTTCAACCGGCGTGAAAATTCCGAAAGAAGCATTCACAGTGCCGTTTGTAGTGGTAATTTTAATCGGATAATTTCCAACCCGCGCGTTCTCATTAATCGTTACGTCAAGAAACAAATAATCACCGTTGGCGCTCGTTTTCGGATTTGAAACTTTTATGTCGCTATTTACCGCTTCGACTTTCGCGCCGCTCAAATTTTTACCGCGAATCAAAACTCGCACAGGATTTATCGAACTTCCCACCCACCAATTCGGCGGCTCAATTTTTTCGACCGTCGGCGTTTGCGCTTGGGCAGTAAGCAGTAAGCAGTAAACGGTGAGCAGTAAAAAAATGAAATAATGCGTCTTGTTTTTCATAACTTTTATTCACAACAGAGACACGAAGGACGCTGAAAAATTATTTAAATTTCGTATTCTTTCGTGTTTGTTCGTGGCTAAACTCTTCCGTAAATTTCCGTCAATCTTCGCAATCTTTCCGCAATTTCTTCGGAAAAATCTCCTTCCCTCAATTGCCAATACCAATTTCCTGAACTCGACGCGGGCAGATTCATTCGCGCTTCGTTGCCTAAACCTAACAAATCCTGCATCGGCGCAATTGCCGTGTCCGCAACCGATTCCCAGACAGCGCGGATAAAATCCCAGTGAATCTCTTTGCCATCCGATTTTAAATAATCCAGACAAAACTCGCGTTCGCGTTTTATCTGCTCGGCATCGCGCGTCGAACCGCTTCCAGCTTGCGAATTGAACCAGCCGACGGTCGTGTCGTTGTCGTGCGTTCCGGTGTAGGCAACACAATTTTTTATGTAATTGTGCGGCAAATCGTGATTGTTCGTGCCGCCGCCGAAAGCAAACTGCAAAATCCGCATTCCGGGAAATCCGAACGAATCGCGCAATTCTTCCACATCCGGCGTTATCACGCCCAAATCTTCCGCCCAGAACGGCAAATCGCCGAGCGCATTTTTCAGCGCATTGAACAATTTTTTGCCCGGCACATTCACCCAACGCCCGTTCTGCGCCGTCGTATTGCCGCCCGGAACTTCCCAACTCGCCGCAAAGCCTCGAAAATGGTCAACGCGAACAATGTCAACCGTTTTTAATGTTGCTTTTACTCTTTCTATCCACCAGCGAAAACCGTCGCGCTGCATTTGCTCCCAATTGTAAATCGGATTGCCCCAAAGCTGTCCGGTCGTCGAGAAATAATCAGGTGGAACTCCTGCGACGACTTTCGGCGAACCATCCTCATTTAGTTTAAACTGCGATGGATTGCACCAAACATCCGCCGAATCAAGCGCAACGAAAATCGGGACATCACCGACGATTTTTATATTTTTTGAATGACAGTAATTTTTTAGCTCGTTCCATTGCCGAAAGAAAAGCCACTGCTGAAATTTCTGCGCCTGAATTTCTTCGCGCAAACTTTCACGCGCTTGCGCCAAAGCCGATTTGTCGCGCAACTTTAAAGGCGCATCCCAATTTTGCCACGAAGCCTGATTTTGCGATTTCTTCACGGCGCGAAACAAAGCGTAATCGTCAAGCCACGCCGCTTGTTCCTGCGAAAAAGTTTCAAACTTCCCGCGCAAATCAACGCTCGTCGTCAGGCGAAAACGCTCGTAAGCCAATCTTAAAATCGGAAATTCTGGCTTTTGATTCGTTTCCTCTTCCGTTAAAAAACCGTCTTCAACAATTTTCTGCGGCGAAATCAGATTCGTATTTCCCGCAAACGCCGAAAAACATTGATACGGCGAGTCGCCATAGCCCGTCGGACCGAGCGGCAAAACCTGCCAGTAAGTTTGTTTTGCGGTTGCCAGAAAATCTACAAATTTATACGCTTCATCGCCCAAATCGCCGATGCCGTATTTGCCCGGTAAACTTGTTGGATGAAGCAGAATGCCGCTTGCTCTCGAAAAATTCATATAAAGATTAGAAATAAATATATCCTTTGGAGATAAACTTAAGTGTTATTTTGAAAAAAACATTTCCATTGAAACAGCAATCACCGATTTCGGCGGAATTGTAAATTTGTGTTCATCATTATTAGAAACGTAATTTTTCAAGTAATTACCAATCAACATTTTATTTCTGCCTTCACCTCGATTAAACGTTTCTGGGCGCGGAGAGATATTATTCGCGTATGTCGAAAACTTAACTTCTTTTACTGAGTTAGAAAAATTAAATGCGAGAACAACAGTTTCTCCATTTCTCTCGCCAACAAATTTTCTCCCAAAAACATAAACATCATTATCATAAAAAACATCTACTGTTTGACCATTTCTCAATGCTCGATTCTCGCGCCTTAATTTAATCCATTGTTTTGTCCACTCGAACATTTTTTGCTCGTCATCCATTCTTTAAGTTATGAGGGAAGAAAGCAACTGAAACATACGACTAGAACTGGTCTCATAAATATCCCTCGCACAATTTTAAGTCAATGTTTATGTGGCTTCCGAAAAGCCAAAAGTATTTATGAGACCAGTTCTAATGTGAATCAACAGTAAAAAGATAGATTGACAAGCAGTTATAAGATTGTTTTTGTGGAAACAAAACTTGTCGAACTGTATTGTTTAATATGTTGACTTTACAATAGCCAAAGTCTATCGATCAACTACTGATTCGCATATAAATACAATATATTTTAGTCGGTGTTTTTCTGTTTATCGGATGTAAATGGACGGAGCTAATTGTGATACAACAAGAGCAAATTGGATTGTTGACGCTAGTTATTGAAAAGAGCGCGGAATTATTGCTGTTAATAACCGGCAAGCGACACATAGACACGCAGTTATAATGTTCTAATACGAGCATCTATAGTAATTTACCCACAGGAAATTACTCACGGAAAAACAAAAAGAATCAAGGGTGAGCACATTGTCCGCTTGACATCTGCTTGGAAAGGGCACAGTGTCATTAGTGAACCGATTGGCGACTTACGAGCGACCCGAGCGCAAAGCGCGAAAGAACCACTTGCCACATCACCAGCATCGAGTCAATCAGATGGTCAAGTTCCGGCGCTTAAGTGTCGATATTTTTCAGCATTTTAGACATTGGAGAGGACTTTTTGAAAAGACTTTAATAAGGGTGTTTTTAATTAGAACCTCTTTTCTTAAATTTCAGAACATCACACGGGTTGCACTCAAGTGCCTGACAAATCTTTTCAAGAGTGACGAAATTGATTCCTTGAGCCTTACCTTATCTTTAAGCGCCAGAGTGTCGTGTGACTGATGCCAGTATTTTTTGCCAGCCAGTAAAATGAACGCTGACGTTTTTCCAGCATCGGGTCAATTTCTATTTTAACCATCCATTCAACTTTCATAATATGCTTTAGCCAACTCCGTATTAAATTATCAGAATATGTTTTATACGTAAAATATATTCCGTACTTGACATAGTGATTATAGATAATACGAATCAATAGTAGAAATGACAGATTGACAAGAAGTCGTAAGATTGGTTTGTGGAACACAAACTTATTGAACTATATTGTCTAATCTGTCGCATCTACGATAGCCAAAGCTATTTGAA
>JAIVJJ010000324.1 GCA_020200095.1 Acidobacteriota bacterium
CGGCGGGAATCTGATGCAGAGAACGCGCTGTCAATATTTTTACGACATCGCTATGCCGTGCAATAAGCGAGAACCGGGAACAGGCTGCGGCGCACTCGAAGGCATTAACCGGATTCACGCCATTTTCGGCTACAGTGATAAATGCGTCGCAACCTATCCGGGCGATATGGCAAATGCGCTGTACGCGCTTGATGCAATGGTAAGAATCAGAAGCAGGAACGGGCAGGAACGAACTATTCCCGTGCAGGATTTTCACCGCTTGCCAGGCGATACGCCGGAAAAGGACAACATTCTTCAGCACGGTGAATTGATTGTCGCCATAGAACTGCCGAAATCGAATTTTGCAAGTAAATCTTATTATCTGAAAGTTCGCGACCGCGCTTCTTACGCTTTCGCGCTGGTCGCCGTTGCGACAGCATTGGAAACAAGCGGCAATAATATCAAGCAAGCCCGCCTTGTTCTTGGCGGCGTAGCGCACAAACCATGGCGCTCAATGGAAGCAGAAAACATACTGGCAGGAAAACCAGCGACCGACGAAACGTTCCGGCAAGCAGCGGAAATTGCTTTGAGAGGCGCAAAGCCGCTTAAGCATAACGCTTATAAAGTCGAACTTGGAAAACGCGCAATTATTCTCGCTTTACAACGCGCAATGAATGGCGGTGCGGCGTAATCGATTAAGGAGGTTTAAACGTACATGGCAAGATACATCGGAAAGGAAATGAGCCGCGTAGACGGCATCGCGAAAGTAACGGGTAAAGCGAAATACGCCGCTGAGTTTCAGGTTCCCAACGTCGCTTACGGTTTTATCGTGCAAAGCACTATTGGTAAAGGCACAATTAAGGCGATTGACACGACAGAAGCGAGCCGCGCGCCCGGTGTGATTCGCATTTACACGCATAAAAATTATCCGAAACCGGCTCCGCCCGCTTCAGCCGAGTTGAAGCCGCAAACCAACTCTCAGGAACGCGATAAATCGTTTCGCGCTTTGCAATCGAACAAAATCGTTTTCAACATGCAACCGATTGCTCTGGTCCTTGCTGAAACATTCGAGCAGGCGCGTTATGCCGCCTGCCTCGTTAAATCTTCTTACAACGAAGAAAAGCCGAGAACCGATATGGAAGCCGCAATGAAAACGGCTTTCGTTCCAAATCCCGAACGCGCAGCGAAACCGCGCGGTAATCCTGCCCGTGCATTGCAATCCGCCCCAGTGAAAATCGAAGCCGAATATACGATTCCGATTGAGCATCACAACCCTATGGAACCGCACGGCGCGATTGCCTTTTGGGAGAACGGTAAGCTCACAATTTTTGATAAGACGCAGGGTGTTTACACCGTGCGCAAGCATTTAGCGACAAGTTTCGACATACCGGAAGAAAACGTCAACGTCGTTTCGCCGTTTGTCGGCGGCGCGTTCGGCTCATCTCTCAGACCGAATTATTATCCGGCGCTCGCGGCAATGGCGGCACGTGAAATCAAGCGTCCGGTAAAGCTCATTTATACCCGTCAGCAGATGTTCACCGGACATGGCTACCGCCCGCAGACTTGGCAAAAAGTTGCACTCGGCGCGGACAAAACCGGAAAGCTAACTGCACTCATCCACGAAGCAGCGAACAACAGTTCGACCTTCGAAGATTATTCCGACAACACCACCAACTTTCCGCGCTCGGTTTATGCCTGCCCGAATGTGGACACGCCGCAAAAAATCGTCAAAACCGATTTATCAACGCCGTGTGCAATGCGTGCGCCGGGTGCCGTTTCGGGAATGTTCGCACTCGAATGCGCGATGGACGAACTCGCTTACGCTCTGAAGATTGACCCGCTCGAACTGCGCTTAATTAACTATGCTGACGTTCATCCCGAAAACGGGAAGCCATATTCAAGCAAAGCTTTGCGCGAATGCTACCAACTGGCTGCGGAAAAATTCGGCTGGAAAAATCGCAAATTTGAACCGCGTTCGATGCGCGATGGCAGACTACTGGTCGGCTGGGGAACGGCGACGGGAGTTTGGGGCGCATTTCAACAACCCGCATCCGTCAAAATTACTTTAAGAGCCGACGGCACTGCTCATGTGGCAAGCGCGACGAGTGACATCGGACCAGGAACTTACACTGTTATTACACTCATTGCCGCCGAATATCTGGGCTTGGCAGCCGAAAAAGTTAAATTCGAACTCGGCGACACGAAATTTCCGCGCGCCCCGGTTCAGGGCGGCTCGTTTACCACGGCAAGCGTCGGCACGGCAGTTTACGAATCAGCGCGAAATATTTGTCAAAAGCTGATGAGCTGATGAGAAGAAACAACTTGCCGGAGTTGACAGACATTCATGAAGCGAAACCTTCTGCCGAACGACAAAAATATGCGACTGGAGCTCATGGCGCGCAGTTTGTCGAAGTCAAAGTTGATCCTGATTTAGGAACAGTTCGCGTAACGCGAGTTATCGAAGCGACCGCCTGCGGCAAGATTATGAATCCCAAAACTTCGCATAGCCAAGAAATCGGCGGCATTGTTTGGGGAATCGGTATGGCTTTGACGGAAGCGACTGAAATCGACCACCGCTACGGGCGAATTATGAACCCGAATTTGCAGCATTATCACGTTCCGGTCAACGCCGATGTTTTAAATGTTGAAACGTTGTTCGTCGAAGAGGATGATAAGATTGTCAATCCTCTGGGCATCAAAGGAATGGGTGAGCTCGGCATGGTTGGAATTCCCGCGGCAATCGCCAACGCAGTTTTTCACGCGACGGGAAAACGTGTCCGTGATTTACCGATTACGCCTGACAAGCTGCTGTGAACAAAGAATTACAGGAAATAATCAACCAATTTGAGCGACTTGAATCTTTGGCAACCAGGACTGTTTTAGCAACTGTCGTTGATGTCAAAGGTTCGAGCTATCGTCTGCCAGGAGCGCGAATGCTGATCGGCGAAAATGGCGAGATGTTCGGCACAGTTTCGGGGGGCTGCCTGGAAGCTGACGTACTGGAACGCGCCAGCCGCGTTTTGCAAACCGGAGAGGCGGAAGTTTTTACCTACGACACGACCGCTCAGGAAGATTCGGTTTTCTCGTTGAATATGGGCTGCCGCGGCTTAATCCGCATTCTGCTCGAACGTCCTGACGTTAAGCTCATTGATTTCTTTCGCACTCTTTACGCAGGTCGACTAGAAGGCTTAGTCGCAACCTTTATCGAATCTAATTCTGAAAAAGGAAACGTCATTAAAGTTGGAAGACGTTTGTTGCTAAACACCGAAATTCCGGCATTGAGTGATTTTACGCCGGAAATACAGGAAAAAATTTTGCCGGATTGCCTCGCTGCTTTGCGAAGGAAACAGTCAAAACATTTAACGACCGAATTCGGCGAATTTTTCCTCGAGTTTATCGCCCCGCCGACTTCGCTGCTTATTTTCGGGGCAGGATTTGATGCCATTCCCTTAGCTGAAATCGCCAAAAATCTCGGATGGCATGCGACGATGCTTGATCATCGAGCGGCTTTTGCAAACAGAGAAAGATTTCCGCGTGCAGATGAAATAATAATAACCCATCCTGAAAATCTCACCGAAAATTTAACGGTTGATGAAAATACGGTTGCCGTTGTAATGACTCACAACTACGAACACGACAAAAATATTTTGCGTTTTTTGCTGAATTCAAGCGCACGTTATATCGGTGCGCTCGGACCCAAAAGGCGAACGGAAAACATTCTATCGGAATGGCGCGAAGCGGGCGTAAGCTTTTCCGCCGTGCAATTGGATAAACTTTACGCCCCGATCGGATTGGACATTGGGGCTGATACGCCCGAAGCAATTTCCCTTTCAATCGTAGCGGAAATCAAAAGCGTTCTGGCAAACCGTGCAGGCGGGTTCCTACGCGAGAGAAAAGGTTCAATTTATAACCGCAATGCCGCCGCATAAATCAAAAATAGGTTTGATAATTCTCGCCGCCGGAAGTTCGAGCCGCATGAACGGTAAGCTTAAACAATTACTCGTTTTTCGCGGTAAAACTTTATTGCGCCGAGCGGCGGAAACGGCTGTAAAATCAGATTTTGACACGGTGGTTGTAGTTCTTGGAGCAAATGCTGAAAAACTGATTGATGAGGTTATAGATCTTCCTCTACAAATTGCCATTAATAAAAAATGGCAAGATGGGATGGGCTCGTCAATCAATACCGGTATAACCGTGATTTCTGAGAAAAATTTAGACGCAGTAATCATTATGGTTTGTGATCAACCCTTGATTACAACAAAAACTCTGCGAAAACTTGAGGAAATTTTTGCTCAAAGCGGAAAGCCTATTGTTGCTTGTGAATATGAAGAAACAATTGGCGTTCCAGCCCTGTTTTCAAGCCAGCTTTTCGATGAATTGATAAATTTAAAGCGACTCGAGGGAGCAAAAAAGATAATCAAAAAATATTTAGAAAATACAATTTTAGTAGCAACCCCTGAGGCAAGGATTGACATTGATACAATTGAAGATTATGAAAAATTTAAACAGTTTTCTTGATTCTCGTAATCGATTAAACTCTTACTTTATTTGAGTGCCCGGTTCTATGTAAAGTTTTTAGTTTTTGTCTTTTGGATACCGTTGCAACATCCCTTCTTCAGTCATTAACTTTTCAATTTGGGAAATTTCCATCGGGACAAAGGTTGTCAGAATGTCCGCACCTTTGTCAGTTATTACAATAACATCTTCGAGCCGGATGTAAATCTTCTCTTCCGGCACGCGTAGAGCAGGTTCGATGCTGAAAACCATTCCGGTGCGAAGCGGGCTGCCGTCTTGTCCGCCGACGTCGTGAGTTGCCATCCCTATCCAATGCCCAAGCGAAGTTTGCGGATTCTCCGCTGATTTTTGATAACTTCCGACAAATTCACGGGCTGCCCGTTCGTAGATCGGTTTTGAAAATTTTGAGCGAACCAGCACTTGCTGCATTTCCCGTGCAGCCGCTTGTTTAATTACTTGAGCAGTCAATCCGGGTTTGATGTTTTTCAAAATAGCTTTATAGCAATCAAGATAAAAGCCGTAAAGTTCGCGCTGCCATCTGCTGAATTTACCGTTGACGGGTATCATTCTGGTAACATCGCTCATGTAATAGCCCACATCGGGGGCGTAATCCATCAACAGAAAATCGCCGTCTTTCATTACACGCTTTCCGGCATTGTAATGCGGATACCAGGCATTCGTGCCGCTGGCTATTAAAGAGTAGTAAGCATCTCCTTGTGCACCATTCCGGTAATAGATGTATTTTGCCATTCCGTCAAGTTCAAATTCAATAATTCCTGGAACGGTCGAGCGCATGGCTTCCATCAGTGCTAAACCTGAAAGTCTGGTTGCTTTTGTTATCAGAGCAATTTCGCGGGGGCTTTTTATTAAACGTAATTTATCGAGCGCAGGAGACAGATTTTTGATTTCAAATTGAGGAAATCTTTCTCGCAGCAGAGTTATAAAACGCCCTTCTCTTGAAACACTTCCATCCCAGGGATCCGCGGCAGCGGCAGCAATTGCACGAACTGCCAAGTCACGGCTCATAGCAGTACCTTCGGCTGGATTAAAAGGTGTAAATATAGTCGAAATTTGTCCTGACCGTGCGTAGCCTGCTAGATGTTCGCCGAGCATTTCAGTGCTAAAAACATCGTTCACGCCGGAAAGCTTTTTCACCATTTCAGCATCTTCAGCCGAAAGTACTTTTCCTTCGCTTCTTTCACGTCCTTCATTGCGATGCGGAAGATAAAGTGTTGCCGTTCGGCGTGAACCGTTAAGTATCAAATAAGAATGAGGAACTTCAATCCCGCATAAATAGTAAAATTCGTTTGACTGCCGAAAGCGTGTATAACCTTTCGGGCTCGGTTCTCCCTGAATTAAAGCAATAGCGTTATTGCCAATTGAATCAAAAACCTTTGCGCGGCGCTGGGCAAATTCTTCAGGCGGAAAATCAGTAGTGAAAAAAGGTATACCTTCTTGTCCACTTACAGGTATATTGAATAAAAAAACAAAACACACAAAGACGAAAAAAGACCTATGAAAAACTAATTTACGAGACATATTAGCTGCTCCTGAAATTCTGGGATGTAAAATGGGTTGCAGTATATGTAAATGCAAAACTTTTGGCAACCTATAATAAAATAGCAAGACTTGGTTAGTGAGCTACAACGCATCCGATAAAAACAAATATAAACTTAATTATTGTGATTGGAAATCAAAAAACAAAAGGTAATTTAATGGGGTTATATCAGATACCCATAATCTCTTGCGTCCTGAAGCAGTTGAAGCTCTTAAGAATGTTGATTTGATTATTCATGCTGGTGATATTTGCAACTTAAAAATTCTTGAAGAACTGAGAATGCTTGCCCCCGTTGTTGTGGTCAGGGGAAATAATGACAAAGGTCCTTGGGTTAATGAAATCCCCATTTATAAAGTAGTCGAAATTGACGGAATTTTTATTTATGTCATCCACGATATAAAAGAAATGAATGTTTATCCTGCTCCACTTGGAATAAATGTTGTTATCAGTGGGCATTCACATAAGCCTTTAATAAAGGAGCACAATGATATTCTGTATTTAAATCCGGGCAGCGCCGGTCCGCGAAGATTTAATTTGCCGGTTTCTATCGCAAAGTTAAAAGTAAATGGAAAGGACGTAAAGACGGAGATAACTCAGATAATAGTTTAACTTTATAAATCAACTTTCAAATTATTATTTTATTCGGAAAGAAATGGACGTCATAACGCCTTATCACCGTGGTGCTTAGCTCCAGCTAACCCAATCTCAGCAGCTGCGCCCTCAATCTCAGCATTGATTTTTCCGCCGATGAGAATCGCTATACCTGTCAAATAAAACCATAGCATCAAGACAATAACTGCGCCAAGCGCCCCATAGGTTAAGCTGTACGAATCAAAATAACGGAGATAAATACGAAAGAGGAAAGAAACGAGCAGCCACAGTAGAATGCCGATGATCGAACCCGGCGTAATCCAGTACCACTTCTGGTCATACAAATTCGGCGCGAAGTAATAAATCATAGCAAACGCCAGCAGAACGAATGCGAGAACCACCGGAACTTGCGCAACTATCCAGAAAGTCTCAAAGTCCTTGGTTTGGTTAAAATAATTAGTGATTGCTTCACCAACCTCGCCGCCGTAAAGTATAAGCAAAAGCGCGGAGATGATCAGCACAGCAAGCGCAACGGTTAGTCCAACAGACGCCAAACGCACTTTCCACCACGGGCGCGATTCTTTGACACCGTACATCGCGTTGAGCGCTTCGCTGATAGCGCCCATACCGGATGAAGCAATCCAAAGTGCGGTTAAAATCCCGAAGGAGAGTTTGCTTCCATCAGCATTTTGCCCAATCTCATCAACGGTAGTATAAATCAAGGTCGAAGCCGAGTATGGAATGACCCGACTTAGAGTTGCAAGAAGTTGAGAGCGCAGTTCGGTTCCTGAGTCTGTGAAAAAACCAAGTATCGTTATTAGGAAGAGCATCAAAGGGAATAAGGCAAGCAAAAAATAAAAAGAAAGCGCGGCGGCGTGCGTCAGCATAGACCCTTCATAGATTTCGAGCCATACTCTTTTCCATAATGCTCGCCACGATATATTACTGAGCTTCCAGACTGATACTCGCTCTACCGCAGATGATGCTGTATTCTGTTCGTTGATGGTTTCCATTTTAGTCTTCTAAATGCCGTGCATACTGACCGTCACAAAGCCAGTGATGAAATTAAAATTATTGATTTTAATCATATGACGCAGGCTGTTAACTCATTGATCAAACCAATCCAGTGGCTAGTAAATTCAAAATTCTGTCGTCATATCGACTGTTGAAGTAGCGTATTAAGTTCCGGTATTCAAATTTTAACTTTTCTTTAACAAATAATTAAGCCCTTTCAAGAGCGTAAGTAGAAAAACAAGAAGGTGACTGGAATACATTCCCTTACAATTCATAAAACTGCCGGAATAGTATGGATAAAATTATTCTTTGGCAAAACCTGCTTCTGGCGAAGGTATTTTGCAGCCAGAGTGGCGCCGGGTATTTCCTCTCAGACAGAAATTAAACCTGCCGCAAACTATTTTGTCGGCTTGCCCGTCATCGGCACAAAGCGCACCTTCATCGTTCTCTTTTCAGTTACGCCTTTCTTTGTCTTTTTGATTACTAGCATTTCCTGATTTTCAGTCCCCACGGGAATTATCATTTTCCCGTCCACCGCAAGTTGATCAACGAGAGCCTGCGGAATCTCGTCCGGCGCTGCCGTCACGACGATGGCGTCAAATGGCGCTTGCTCGGGTATGCCAAGATAGCCGTTGCCCGCTTTCACGAAAACGTTTTTATAGCCCAATTGTTGTAAAACATGCGCTGACCGCTCCGCTAATTCCGGGATAATTTCTATTGTATAGACTTCCTTCGCCAGCTCTCCGAGAATAGCCGCCTGATAGCCGGAACCAGTGCCGATTTCGAGAACTTTATCTTTTTTAGAGATGTCGGCAGCCTCAGTCATATAAGCGACGATAAAGGGCTGGGAGATTGTCTGATTGAGACCAATGGGCAGGGGGGAATCTATGTAAGCCTCTTTCGCCAAATTCTCAGGAACAAACTTATGACGCGGCACTTTCAGCATTGCCTCGAGGACTGACTCATCCTCTATACCGCGGGCTTGTATCTGCTGCTCGACCATTTCGCAACGTTCCCTTTTGTATTCATCTTTCGCCCTTTTCGTTTTCTCCTGCGTTTGCGCGTCGACGGAGTTTTGCAGATTTACAGAATTGTAGCAGGAAAAAAGCGACAAGCAGATGCAAAGCGGAAGCAATATTAATAACTTATTCATAAAACCCCCTATAAAATAGAAAGTGAATTATTCAAACTATACGTTAAATTTTATCATCACTGTCAACTTTATTACGGTGCTTTAGAATGAAGTAAAGAGTAATACCGCTCAGGACAGTTAGAAAGGTCGCTATTAATTCTGCCGGATTTCGCCAGACAGCGAGGCTCGCTAGAAACACCGTTGCTCCGACAAACAGAGCAGGAGCGAAAGAATACCCCGGAATCTTCACCGATTGACTTTCCGCTTTAGGAATCAGAAATAAGCAAAAAACCGTTAAGGCGGCACTGAGCGATAAAGTAAATCCGAGGTATGAAAGCAAGTTTTTTAAAGTGCTGAAAGCGACGACCGTAATCGCGACGACCGCTTGCAGAGCAATCGCCGCTCGCGGCACATCGCCTTGAAAGCGAAAAAGGGCGGGGAATACTTTGTCTTCAGCCATTTTTGCGTAAACGCGCGGTCCAATCATAATCATCGCAAAAACCGAGGTTAAAAGAGACAGAGCGATAATCGCCCGAACCAATAGTGCCAAGGACTGACCGCCGATTGATTGCGCGGCAATTGCCGCTACGTCCTCGCGTCCGACTATCGCTTCAAAAGGCACTAAATAAACAAAAATTGAATTTAATATCAGGTAGAGGATTGTAACGATAAGTGTTCCGACCCACATCGCTCGCGGGACAACCCTTCGAGCATCGCGTGCTTCCCCGGCAACGTAAACCGCCGCATTAAATCCTGAATAACTCAACGAAATCCACACCAGGCTTCCGGCAAATGCCGTTAATGAAAATTCAGGCTCAGAAGGAATGGCAGAGTCATCACCGATTATTTTTGCTGCGAAAAACGCGCCCGCAATAAAAATAATAATCAAAGCGAATTTTAGAAAAACCACCGCGTTTTGTATGCCGACCCCGGCGCGAACTCGCGCCCCGTGCAGCAAAGCCGCAATCACTATCAGAGAAATTGCCAGAACTTTAGGCGGTAAAGTGAAAGGAATCAGTGGCGAAAGATATGTCTCAAAGGCGAGCGCGGCGAAGGCAATCGCGCCGGTAAAGCCCGCGAGAAGCGAAACCCAGCCGGCAATAAATCCGGCAAGAGGATGCAGGGCGCATGATAGAAATAGATATTCGCCGCCCGATTCGGTAAAGTGGCGCACAAGCCCGCCGTAGCTGAGTGCCCCGCAGAAGGCGATTATTCCGCCGAGCGCCCAGGCGAGCATCACGCGGTTAGAAGAACCTAAATCAGCCAGAGCAAAACCTGAGGTGGTAAATACCCCGGCTCCGATCATATTGGCAATAATTAGCCCGACAAGCGTCGGCAGGCGTAACTTCTCAAAAACAATTGGCGAAGCAGACTCTGATTTAATTACCTCTTGGTTCTGGTTCATCGTATTCGAGTAGGATAAAAAGTACAATCATTTTTTCTTTTCCTCTGACAAGCAAAAATCGTTTTAGTAAAATATTGCGCAACCACAATTTATATTAATAATCTTGATTTGTGAATGGGGCCTTAATCCAGCTTTTAAGTAGTCTCGATTCTAGATGTTTGTTTATTAATTCTAAAAAGGAATTCTCATCGTAACAATTAAAATATCTTCCATCCATTTCATATTCTTTATTTCCATAATTGTTTAACAGATTTTTTGTACATCATCTTTGTTAGGGTTAGCAAAAAATCTAAAAATCTAGTTTTAACCAAATAACTTAAACGATTAGTTGGACTTATCAAATAAAAAGAAAGATTTGTTTTTGAGCTTTACCGCACATTCATGCTTCGACTCTATTCTGGAATTCCTTATTTATAATGAGGGTCAACAGAAGCCTAAATTTTTGTTAATTATAGCTTTGTGGATTATTACTTCTTTTTTACCAAACTGTATTGTTTAATTTAGCAAACTACTAAGCTAATCATTCCATCAAAAACTTGCTTTGACTTATTCATATTTAAGGAGAAATAGTTAATTTGAAGTTTTTGTACAAGGTAAGTTTCATAGTAGTTGTTTATGTCAGCGCTTCATTGGCGTTAATGATAAACAGTAATTACTCAAATTTGAAAACAAATGAACCAAAATTAAAACGATTGGTTAGTGAATACAACAGATTAGAAGAAAAACTCAATAAGGAAGGCAACTTAATTTCCGATTGTATGTTTGTTGAAGAGCCGAAAATAACAGTACTTAATGGTATGTGTAAAATTAAACGTAATTAAAAACCAAAAGAGTGGTCGAACAAATCTGGGAAGGGCAACCAAAATTTTCGTCGAAAGAAAATAGTTCTAACTTCGGGAATGTATTCTTGTTTTGTGTTGGTTAGCTTATTTGAGTTTTACTAGTTCGCGCACATTTCGCACAAAATGAAAAAGCCACTTAGTTAGGTGACTCTAATTTATTAATTCTATTGGAGGCGGCGATCGGAATTGAACCGATGAATAAAGGTTTTGCAGTTCTTTTAAGTATGATTGTATCGAATTGCACTTGAATGCAACTTTAAGAATCTAAGGAGTTTAACTAATTTCATTGTTGGGTGCGTGGTTATTTATAAAAAGCCGTCTAATTATTTCTTCGGCTTATTTTCCTCTGGATTATACGGTGGCGCGTCTGGGTCATAAGGCTTGCTGGGGTCAACGCGCTTTCCGTCAACAATCCACGCGCCCGGACGAACGTCATCAATTAGTTTTAGCCTCCAACCGTCCGGCGTGTTGACCCAAGTCTCACGCTGGCGGGCTTCCGTTTCTACCTTCCGAAGCTGACCGCCTTTAACCTGCATCCGTGAAAACCGCTGATGCACAACTACGACAGCTTCATCGCCGTTGATGGTAAGCGATTCAATCGTGTTTGATAAACCGATAACAGATTCAATCTGCTCAAAACCGCGTCTTGAATAATTTAACGACTGCTCTAAATCCCACGTTTCGCCGTTCTGTGTCTTCACGCTGAAATCGACAGTTCGCAGTAAACGCATTGCCTCGATGTCTTTATTCTTTTGTGCTTCAGCGACTTTTGCATATTGCGCTTCCAACGCACGACGGACGGGCTTTGATTTATCGCGCACGACGGTTTTTCCGCCTTTGATTTTTATCTTATAATCTTTATCCTGTGTCACCTGAAGCCGATTGTCCTGAGCATTTATTAAAACGACCGAACTCGCCAGCATCAGAGCCGTTAAAACACATAAGACAGATTTCTTCATTGTTGTTCCTCCGATTTCCTTTAATTTCGATTGCGCCTAATCATAAAACACCGCGCACGGTATTTTTATGACGGATTTTGCAAAATCACAGCGAGTAAATTTTTACCCGTTTTCAGATTTCCACAGGATGTTGAAGATAATTCACTGTCCGTTGAATTTCGCAACGTGCAAATAATCAAATTAATTCGACGGGATCATTTTGAAACTTTCACGCGCTTGAGAAGCCAAGCGGTTTTCATCTTCCAAAAACCGGCGGGGAATTTCTTCAAACGGGCTCCGATTCGGGGACTGCCCGATTCGCCTTCGATAAGGTCGTGTCTGCCCGTCGGGATAAGTTTAATCGTAAAATCTTTGTTTCCGGCTTTCAGCATTGCTTGTTTGAAAACAGTTATACTCTCTTGCGCGGGAACGTAAGTGTCATTTTCGCCCCAATAGGCGAGAATTGGAACTTTTATCTTTTCCAAAGCGGGAACCGGATTATAGTTCGCCGTGCTTTGCCAATATCGCTGCAATCCTTCCAGCGAACGCGGCGGATTTGTGTAAGCGAGCCAGCCTTCGCCGCGTGCTTGGTTCATAATTTTTTCGATTTGCTCCCAACCCGCGCCGGTTCGCGCCGCTTCAAACTTCAGTCGCATAAAATTCGCGCCTTGTTTGATCGTGTTTTCGGGGAACTTATCCACGCGAAGCTGCGTTTCGGCGCGGAAAATTTCCTGCTTCCAAGGCGGCACGCCGGAAAAAGATTGAAGGATTAGAAAACCGACATCAGTCGAGCGCGAAGTTGCTAACGAAACAGTCCACGCGCTGTTGCTGAAACCGAACAAGCCGATTTGTTTCGGGTTGATGTCACCCCGATTTTTCAAAACGCTAACTGCCGCCAAAACATCATCCGCCAAATCGCTGAAACTGTTATTGCCGGAATTACCGCCGGACGCGCCCGCTCCGCGCGAATCGAAAACGAGCGCGGCGACTCCGCGACTGACGAAATTATGCGCCCACCACCGCAACTGATTTCGGTTCGACCCAAAATCACCCGGCGTAACAATGACAACCGGGTGCGGTCCGGCATTCGGCGGCAAAATCAAAGTTCCGCCGAGCGTGATGTTTCCATTTTGAAAAGTTACCGGTTCTTCTTTGAATGGGATTTTTTGTGCAGTCAGATTCGGCTCTGTCGGCGATTGCCATTTCAGACTTTTGATTGCGCCGCTCGCGTCTTTAACAAATAAAACTTTAAGCGTCGCCGGATAGCTCACGCCCCTGCCCGAACCTGTCAGAAAATTATCTTCCGATTCCGCCCAAAGCGTCCCGACTTGTCCGGTTTGGTAGTCGATAAACCAAACGGCTCGCGGGTCGCTCAACGAGCGAAAGACAGAAATCACGCGGTTGGACGAAACTCTGTATGCGCCGTAGTATTTTTCAAGCGTTTGTGCGCTAGGTTCGATAATTCGGGTGAGTCCGAAATCGCCGCTTGCCGCGCCGTATTCGTATTTACCTGAAATCGTATTGTCGCGCACTTGACCGCGAAAAACGATTCGCTCGGCGTTGAAAGGAATTTCAAATTCGATTTTATCGGAATCCGATTTGAGCGATACCAAATCTACATTTCTCGCGCTCACGCTGTTTGAATACGATGGAAAAACAACATCGGCAGTGCCGCTCAAAAGTTCTTTTTCCTGATTGAAACGAACGTCAACGATTACCCAATTTCCTTCGAGCCAAAAGCCGCCCGTCCAGCTTCCTGCAACCGACAAAGTTTGAGCGGCGGCGGAATGCCAAACAAAAAATAAAATTAACGGCGTAATAATTAAAAGTTTTTTCATCTCGTTTATACTCTTGGAAGTTTATTAATTTTTCATCCGGGTTGAGTTTTCAAAGTATTTGTTTAGCGAACAGGCAAGGGCGAAAAAGGCTGTCTGCCAACCGTTACCGCTTATTTTTCAGTAGTTTTGGGAAAATAAATACCGGCAATATCCCTTGCCAGAGCGTCTGCGTGTCCGCTTCTTGGCACGCCTTCTTTTCGTTCGCCTTCTTTGCTGTTGCAAAGAATAATTATCGTCAGTCCGTCATCGCCAAAACGGTAAATGCTCGATGAAAAGCCCGAAAGCACTCCGCCGTGCGTAACCAGCTTGTGTCCGCGAAAACCGCTCAAAAACCAACCGAAACCATAACTTGCCGGTTCTCCTAAGAATTTGAAATTGACTTGCTTTCCGTTGCCGCCTATGGCAGGCGTCCACATTTGTTCCAAACTTGATTTCTTGATAATTTTCCCCGTGCTTAACGCGATTTCCCATTTCGCCATATCCGACGCGGTTGAAACCAAACCGCCCGCTCCGAATCCACCTGAAAAATAAGGACTTTGAACATATTTTCCGTCCTTCCATTCATAGCCGACGGCGCGATTTTTGTCGGCATTCGGCGGTTCGAGAAACTTCGTGTTTTTCATTTTAAGAGGCTTGAAAATTCGTTCGGCTAAAAACTCGCTGTAAGATTTTTTTGTTACGGATTCAATCATTAATCCCAAAAGAATGTAGCCCGTATTGCTATATTCCCAGGCAAGCGCAGGCTCGCGCGAAATCGGTTCTTTCTCTAATCTTTTCCAAAATTCATCAACCGAAAAATCATCGGCGTTTTCTTGTCGCAAATCTCTGTTCACACCCGAAAGATGATTTAGAAGCTGCCGAACGGTTATTTCGCTGTATTTGGGTGGCATTTTGGGGAGATATTTTGCCGCTTTTTCATCCAGTGAAATCTGATTGTTTTCGACCAAAATCATTATCGCCATTGCGGTAAATGCTTTAGTGGTTGAAGCGATTTGATACTTTGTGTCGGGTGTGGCTTTAATGTTTTGTTCCACATTCGATAAGCCATAACTTTTGAGTAAAACGATTTTTCCGTCACGAATAATAGCGACGGACGCGCCAGGAATATGACGTTTTTCAATTTCGGCTTTCAAAAACTCATCAACCTTCTTTTCAACATTACCTGCAAATACCTGCGCCTCAAGATAAAAGGCGGACATAAGCGAACAGACAAAGATTTTCACCAGAAACATTTCAAGAATTATTTTCATTGCAATTCTCCGTTAAATTTATTTCAGCTTTATTGATGGAATAACGCCGCAGGAAGTTTTTTACGGCATATTTTTTATAAAACTTAATGCTCACTTTTCTTTCGGTTTTAATTCCCACAAAACATTGACGATTACCCAACGTCCGTTAAATTTTGCGAGGTGCATATAATCAATCCAATCGGACATCACGGCTTTGACGCTCGCCGTGTTCTCGAAAACATCAAGAATTATTACGTCTTTCTGTTGTTTCTCTTTTGGCGTTTGTTTGCCGCCGCCGCGCTTTACGCCTTGCACAAGGCTCAAAGCGCTCATTTGGTCGAGTCTGCTTTGCCCATTTTGGAGGTTTGTTCGCACGATTCGTTTTGCCAAATCAGGATGTAGAGAGCGTTCCATTCTTTCAGCATTTCCTTCATACCAGCCTTCAATGTAATCAAGTGCGGTCTTAGTAATCGCTTCTTTGTCGGCTTCGGGAGTTGAATTGCCGTTGTTAGAAATGAAATCCAACGCCTTGTATGTTTTTCCCGTAATTAAATTACAAGAGTATTCTGTCGTGTTTCTGAAAGTTAACGGAACGGTTTGCCCGCACGGCATTTGATTATAGTTGGGCGGCAGATTCGGTCCGCACTGCTGAACGTCGAAATGCAGGTGCGGTCCCGCGCTTTGTCCCGTGTTACCGCTCAGACCAATGAGCTGACCTTGCTTGATTTTGTCGCCTATTTTGACCAATGCGCCATCGCGGGTGAGATGAAAATATCTGCCGATGCTGCCGTCGGCGTGCCGAATGAAGACAAAATTTTCTTTCAAATCTTCGCCATTATTATCGTAGAACTCGCCGCGAGCAGCTACAACTTCGCCATCTCTGGCAGCGATGATGCTTGTGCCGATTGGCATCGCAAAATCAATCGCGTAAAGCCCGACACCGCCGTTGCCGCGAGCGTAGTGTTCGACGGTGCGCCAAACTTCAAAAGATTTTCCGACCTCAAAAGGTAAAATATAAAGCGAAGTTTTTTGCACCGAATAAACCGTGCAATCTATCGGCGGTCGGTTTTGATTATTTGCAATTTGTGAATTAATTTGCGCCGTATGAATTAAAATTACTGCAAATAAATAAATTATTTCTCTCATTTTTGTTCTTTTCCTACCTTCCATAAAATAATGTTCCTGTCAACGTCCGCTACGCCGTAGCCCTTGGTAAAAATAATTTTGCCGTCTTTAACCACAGCGACGACTGCACCGGGAATATACAGCTTTTCCATTCGTTCGGCGAAAATCTGCTCGAGAAGAGTTTCCAAATCTTTCGGATTGCTTGCAGCGGCTTGATTCGATTGCGCAGCTGGAAGGTCGTTATAGGCGTCTACCTGAAAACGCCATTCGCCGTTTTTCATTCGCCGCACGACGACGACAAATTTTCCGCGTCCACTCCTTGCTTCACCCTTCGCGCTTTTTCGCGTGAACGTGAAAATTCCAACATCGTAAGCCAAATTGCCCGATACGCGGCGTTCCAAGATCCGAAACGAAATCGTTAAACTCCCGCCGCCCGTTTTGACCGGATTGAATAAATTTGAAAAGTTCTCCAAAATCTTTTCACGCCCGCGTTCAATATCATTGCCGGGCGAAATGGCGAGCGCGTCATCAGTGTAAAGATTCGTGACCGCTTCGGCATCGAGTTTTTTATACGCTTCGCTGAAACGGCGATAAACATCGTCAATTTTGGCGTGCGGCGCAACGCCTTTTTCCAAAATCAATTCCTTCGTTTCGGTTGCCGGCATCTGCGCCGAAAGCGCCGAAACAAACGAGAAAAACAAAATTACAATCAGCGACGTTTTTATCTTCATAATATGGTTAAGATTATTACCACTCGCCGAACGAGCGCAACGGTTTTGTGATTTGCGGTAGTTTTCGAGTGAAAAGCGGCGGCAAAAATAAGAAAAACAATTTTAGGCGGGGACGATGTGAAAGTTTAACAGCTTAATCGCTCGTTCATTTCGGAGCTTTTTAAGAAATCGGGCTGTCGCGCAAAGCAGACGGTTAGCGAGAGAGCAGGAAGCAGAAAATTGAAAGGCAGGCGACCCGATTCATTCGGGAATGGCGGGAAGAATAAACTAACTTTTCAACAGCGCAGCGAGATTTTGGCGATAGCGACGACTTGAAGAAAGTTTTGTGTCGTCTTTGAGAACGACGACAAATTCACCGTTGAAAAGCGGATGCAGTTCTTTGATCTGCTCGATGCGGACGATTGTCGAACGGCGCAGGCGCACAAAAATTTGCGGGTTTAATTTATGCTCGATTCCGTCCATTGTTTCACGCAGCAAATGATTTTAGTTTTTCGTGTGCAGCCCGATGTAATTGCCTTCCGAAGAAATCCAATTTATTTCGTCAATCGAAACAAATGTGATACGTCCCGCTTCTTTGACGGCGACGCGCTCAAGATAGCGCGGCGGCTCGTCGCTCGATTTGACTCGTTCGAGGTCGCGCAGCAACTCCGAAAATTTCCGGTCAAATTTCTTTGTATCTGAATTTTTAATTTCTTCGCGCACGCGGTTCAAAGTCTTTTGAAAGCGTTCCGCGTCAATCGGTTTGAGCAGATAATCGAGCGCGTTGATCTCGAAAGCGCGGATTGCGTGTTCGTCGTAAGCCGTCACGAAAACAACTTCGGGCAAGAATCCTGCGCCGACTTTTTCGACGAAGGAAAAGCCGTCGAGAAGCGGCATTTGAATATCGAGGAAAACGATAGTCGTCTGTGCGGAAAGGAATTTTTATCTTGACTTCAAAGCCGCCGCCCGTCTTTGAAGCGATTTCAAATTGCTGCTTTTCGCCGTAGAGTTTTTCAAGTCGTTCCCGGGTATTTTTCAGCCCGATGCCGTTTGATTCTTTCGCCGGGTCGCTCAAACCCGCGCCGTTGTCGCTCACACTGAGTTCGACAAAGCCGTTTTGCCGGCGCGTTTCGATTGTAATTTTTCCCGCTGTCGCAAGCGGCGCGATTCCGTGTTTGATAGCATTCTCGACCAGCGGCTGCAAAATCAAATTCGGAACTTTTGCGGCGAGCGTTTCTTTGTCAATGTCGAAATCAACTTGCAAACGGTCTTGAAAGCGTGTTTGTTCAATTTCCAGATAACCGCGCAAAAACTCCAATTCATCTTTGAGCGAAATTTCCGGCGAGTTTCCGCTTTTGAGCGCGGCGCGAAGCAGTTCGCTCAAACGAACGAGCATTCGATTGGCGGCTATTGCATCCTCGCGGATTAAAACGGAAATCGAATTGAGCGTATTAAAAAGAAAATGCGGGTGAATCTGCATCTTTAAAGCGTCGAGCTGCGCCTGCGCGAGTTTTGTTTCGAGCTGAGAAGTTTCCAGTGCGATTCGCGCCATTTCGCGTTCACGTTCGAGATAACGGCGGTTGATAAGGCGCAGATGAGAGATACCGATGACAATCCAGTAAATCAGCAAATTGACGTGAAACTCGCCGACGAACAATCTTTGGAAATCAATGGAAAACGAAAAAGGTTTTTGCTGATTGCCCAATAACCATTGCCGCGCCAAAATAAAAACCGATAATTGAAAAAGCGAAATCAATGAACCGGCGAGAAAATGAATCAGCGAGTTTCGCCAAATTTGCCCGCTTTTGATAGGAAATCTTTCTGAAAGATAAATGACCAGCGGAGTCAAAAACATCCACGCATAGCCGCAAATGAGCCAGACGACAAGCGTTGTCACGAAGATAAGCGGCTGTGCGAAATAAGCGCTGTTAACGTAATTTTGGAGAGCGAAAAAAACGCCGAAAAGCGTCCAGCCGAGAAAACCCAGAATTATTGACCGCCAATGATAACCGATGGTTTTCATCTTCTTATTATACAATTATAGTCTGGTCGAGCGGCAATAAAAATAAAGCCGTCTGTTTGTTAGCTAAACACTTCTGGAAAACTGCCAAAAAACGATTGGCAATAAAAGACAATCGAAACAGCAAGGCGACTTTCTGAAAAGATGCTTGCTTTGAACGGTAGAATTAATGTGGGCGAAACCAAACTCC
>JAIVJJ010000447.1 GCA_020200095.1 Acidobacteriota bacterium
TTCTATTTGAGTCTCAAAAAGGGTCCTTTATGGGACGAATCATACTCTTTTTTAATCGTCCTGAAAACGGGCGTTTTTAAGACAAATACAAAAAGCCTTTGAGACGTCCGTTTAAGGCTGTAAAAAAATGCTACTCTTCGCTTTCAGCGTTTTCCGGAACTTCAACTTTTTTAGTTTTCTTAAATTGAGCGATAATTTTTTTAATGACCGTTACCACCAAAATCACAATCAGACCTCCCGTAATTCCAAAGACAATTTCTTTAATTATCGTAGGAATACTGGGGAAGAGATGGTGCAGAAAATCAATATTATGTTCAAAAATTCCACCGGCGACCAGAATCAGAGCTATGGTTCCTACAATACTTAAAAGCCGGATAATGACAGGCAAAAGATTCACCAAAATATTACCAATATTCGCTAATATGCCTTTGCCGTCGGATTTTTTCAGCAATGAATATCCGACATCATCCATTCTGACAATCAGTGCGACAAGTCCGTAAACCCCGACAGTTGCAATTAAAGCGACAACTGAAACAGTAAGTATCTGAGTCGTTAGAGATTTCTCTAACACACTGCCCAAAGCGATAATGACAATTTCCACGGACAAGATAAAATCGGTTGAAACGGCAGATTTTATCTTTGCGTTTTCGGCATCCTGAGTATCCTCGATATGTCCGTCTGCTGTGTGTTCGTGTTCACTCGGGTGAAATATCCAATGGATAATTTTCTCGACTCCTTCGTAAGCCAAATAAAGTCCGCCGACAATAAGTGCAATTTTTATCGCAACCGGAAAAATTATATTGAGTAAAAAAACTAAAGGAACAATAATCAGTTTGTTAATAAAAGAACCTTTGGTAATTGCCCATAAAACTGGAAGTTCTCTGGATGAAACAAAGCCTGTTGCCTTTTCGGCATTGACAGCCAAATCATCGCCTAATATTCCGGCTGTTTTTTTTGTAGCTATCTTACTGGCGACAACTACGTCGTCCATTAAAAATGCAATATCGTCTAAAACTGCAAAAATTCCTGATGCCATTCTTATTAAATGTCGGAGACCGAAAGTATTGAAAAATGTGATTTTCTAGATAAAATGATTACAATTCTAGCTTCTAAAATTTCATTAAACAAGGTCATATATGGGCGTCTGAAAATAAAGTCGTATTAGATTTTTCCAGACCGGGAAAACCAACGGACAACGCATTTATCGAATCTTTTAACGGGAGCTTCAGAGATGAATTTTTGAACGTTAACTGGTTTCTTTCTTTGGAGGATGCAAAGGATAAAATCAATGCTTTCAAAGAGGACTATAACCATTTCCGAGCGCACAGTGCGCTCGGAAATCTAACGCCGATCGAGGCAAT
>JAIVJJ010000076.1 GCA_020200095.1 Acidobacteriota bacterium
CGCTAGAACAATTAAGCAGACTGATTTTTGGAATAAAATGAAGATGAAAGAAACGAAACGGCGGATATTTTCAATATTTATGCCTGAGTTTCTTGGCGGCGTTTGTTTTCGGACAAACGCCGACGACGATTCAAGTTGGAATGGCAACGGACATTCTCCCGCCTTACTGACTTTGACGGTGACTGCAATACGGACGCGGCGGTTTTTCGAGATGACGTTTGGTATCTGCGGCAAAGCACAAACGGATTTGCGGCTGTGCAGTTTGGTTTGACGAACGATAAGCCCGTTCCTACTGCGAATACACCGTAAGAAAAGGGAAAAGCTAAAGAAATGAAACGACTAAACTATTCAATCGGCTTGGCAAACGACAAATCCAATCTAAACCTTTATAGCACTGTGCAGCAAGAGGTTGATCTTGGCGTTCAGGCGCTAAAACGCGAAAGTGCCGACATGGCGGTCACGCTGTTTCAAAGTGCGATTCAGAAGTTGACGGTTGAGCAGCCGTTCTATGACCACCTCGTTCATAACCTGCTTTTAAGTTACAAGCTCCTGATAGAACAACTATTTAATGCCGGTGACATAGACTCGGCAAATAATTTTTTACGGGCTGCGTTAAACCTTGAGATTCGTGGAGAAATGGCTGAAGACAGCGATTTTCGGAAGCGGTTTGCAGGAGCATTCCAAGACCTCGGACTTGTATTTTTCAAAAATATGCATTATGAGGCTAGTGTTTTGTGCTGCCGAAAAGCGATTTCGATCTATTCAAGCCCGAGTTCTCACGTCAATTTGACGAACTCGCTTGCGATGAGCGGTCAGCGGGCTGACCTCGCCGACTTTACGACCGACATAATCCGGGAACAACTGGGCACGCATATATTTATCGCTTGCGTACCGAAAAGCGCGTCAACATTTCTGAAAAATCTGCTCGTGAGTTTGACGGGTTATAGAGATGTTTTTATGGTCTATGCGGCAGGACAAAATGAACATGAGCTTTATCTGCCGACACTTCGTGAAACCGCCCATCTTGATACGGTAACGCAGCAGCATTGCCGGGCTTCGGATGCGAATGTCCAGATGATGCAGGCGTTTGATATTAAGCCGGTCGTGCTCGTTCGCAATATTTTCGACTCGGTGATGAGCCTGCTTGATTTTCACGATAAAGGCGCATTTAACAGCTCATATTTCCGAGCCGATTACCAGTCTCTGGATGAAGAAACGAAAATTGATCTGCTGATAGACAATGTCATTCCCTGGTATTTTCAGTTTGTGGCATCGTGGAGCCTTGTCGAAAAGCAAAAGAGCCTCGATATTTTTTGGCTTGGCTACGAAGACTTGATTGCCGACAAGCCCTCTACTATTCAAAACATCCTCAAGTTTTACGGACTCGGAGCCGCGCGGCGAGGCATCGAGCAAAAGATTAAGGAAACCGAATCGGAAGGACGAAAGATACGCTTTAACAAAGGCGTAAAAGGACGCGGCGAATCGCGTCTGAGCGAAAGCCAAAAGGAGCGCATCCGTCGCTTTGCCAAATATCATCCGGGAACGGACTTTAGCCGGATAGGATTATGATTTAGAGGAGAAAAGAAAATGAACACTAAAATAACAAACTCTAAGCGTCTGGATATTCTTGGAAATCGTGATTTATTGTCAAATCGAGAAATCTTGACCGCCTTTCTAAAGCGGTTTCGGCAAAAATTGGGTTATTTTTCATTGTTTGCGACATTACCCGCGATTTTAACTTCGTTCGCGCAAGAGGCGCAGGCTGAGGAAGCGAAAAAACCGGAAATGCTCCCTGCCGGGCAAAACGTGCGGCTTCTTGAGGGGCTAAATAAAAACCGTAGTAAACCGGAATTGCTGCGAAGCCTGAGCAACTATCGCTTACCATTTGAAACGGTGGTAGATAATACTATCTCCCAACTCGCGGGCGGGGATGACTGTCCCGGCACTATCATCCCTAACGGAACTTATACTGCCGCCGCGCCTTTTATTGACTCCGGCGACACAACCGGCGCAAATAATACGGTTGGGAAACTTTGCACCGGTTATTATTGTTACGATTTTGTAGATGTCTCCGGACCCGATCATATTTATACGTTTACGCTTACCGGTCGCGGTCTGAATCCGCAGATACAGGTTTCCGCAACCTCCGCCAACTACAATCCGGCAATTTATCTTTTGTACAGCAACAGCAACAGCTTTCCAGAAGGGTGTCCGTCAGGAACGAATAATATTGTAGGCGGTTCGATTCACCCCTCTCAAGGCGGTACTACAACTATTGGATTGAATAACGCCCCATTGAATCGTCCGCTTCACCTGTTCATTGACTCGACCGTTTCCGGGGCTAACGGTTCCGGTCCCTATACGGTTCGATTACAGGACGTAACCACTAACATACCAGCGGCAACGCCGGGAAAAAGGTTTGACTTTGACGGCGACGGCAAAGCAGATATTTCCGTCTTTCGACCTGATAACGGACATTGGTATCTAAACCGATCTACAAGTGGATATACCTACGAGTGGTTCGGCAACCTAAACGATAAAATCGTTCCCGCCGATTATGACGGCGACGGCAAAACAGACATCGCCATCTATAGGAACGGAACTTGGTATCTGCGGCGTTCGTTTTCTGACTTAAATTTCGCTATTGCTTTTGGCGGGGCAAGTGATATTCCTGTTCCGGCAGATTTCGACGCAGATGGTGATGCAGACATTGCTTTCTTTCGTCCATCAAACGGAACTTGGTATATCTACTTACAATATGGTCAATTAGGCGCGGTTCAATTTGGTCAGAATGGAGATATTCCAGTTACTGCCGATTACGACGGCGACGGTAAAGCCGACATAGCAGTGTTTAGAAACGGCATTTGGTATATCCAAGGAAGCCAATCAGGTTTGACGGGCGTTGTTTTTGGTTTGACGAACGATAAACCTGTTCCTTCTGCTTTCTTGCCGTAATCGAAATGTTAATTTTTTTCAAGAAATTTGACCTCTATTTTGAAAAACTGTCGCGCTACTAAATAGAGGGAAAGTTTTTAGAATAGCCGGAAAAAAGCAACTAAAAAAGCAAAGTTTCAGCAGCACAGTGAATCAACGAGCCGCTTTCAGTTTTTGCAAATTTTAAGCTCTTCTCGCAAAAATTGAGCAGCTTACTCGGACGATGGTTAAAACCTCGTAAGAAAGGGAGAAACAAAATGAAAGTTAAAATAGCAGACTTGAAGTGTCTGAATATTCTTGGAAATGGTGATTTATTGTCAAATCGAGAAACCTTAACCGCAATGCTAAAGCAGTTCCGGCAAAAATTGGATTATTTCTCATTGTTTGCGACATTCCCGGCGATTTTGACCTTACTCGCACAAGACGCTCAGGCTGAGGAAGCGAAAAAACCGGAAGTGAGCGTCGCTGGGCGGACAGCAACGCTTTTTGAGAAGTTGAATAAAAACCGCAGCACACCGGAATTACTTCAGCACCAGAGCAGCTTTCTCTTGCCTCATCAAAAGGGTGAATTTAATATTATTTCCGCATTAGCTGGCGGCGATGACTGTCCCGGTAACCCAATCCCGGCAGGAATTTATACTGCCGTAGCGCCTTTTACTGACTCCGGCAACACAACGGGCGCAAATAATACGGTTGGGAGCCTAAATAGTTATTATTATGGCTCTTATTCAGCCGCAGGCTCCGACCACATTTACTCGTTTACGCTTACCGGTCGCGGTGCAAATCCACAGATAGAGGTCACTACAACCCCCGCCACTTACAAACCAATGATTTATATTTTGGAGGGTAGATTCGGTGGAAGATGTCCTGCTGGAACGAATAATTTTGTATCAAACTATTCGGTGCTGGCGTATTCCTTTCCTCAAAGTACCGCAACTCTTAGGAGCGTGCAGATGAATTTGCTTCCATTGAATGTCCCTCTTTACCTGTTCATTGACTCTCCTACCAGCGGAGCTACCGGCTCCGGTCCCTATACGCTCCGAGTACAGGACGTAACCATTGCACCTGCGGCAGTGGTGCCGGGAACGAGATTTGACTTTGACGGCGACGGCAAAGCAGATATTTCCGTCTTCCGACCCTCGAACGGAGTTTGGTATCTGAATCGCTCGACGCAAGGATTGTCCGCCACGCAGTTCGGTCTTTCAAACGATAAAATCGTTCCCGCCGATTATGACGGAGATGGCAGAACCGATGTTGCTGTTTATCGAGATGGCACTTGGTATCTGCAAAGAAGCCAGGCAGGATTTATCGGCGTTTCGTTCGGTTCGGCGGAAGACATTCCGCAGCCAGCCGATTTTAACGGCGACGGTAAAGCCGAATTAGTCGTATTCCGTCCGTCAACGGGCACCTGGTTTGTTTATGATTTAATCAACAATCAGGTTAACGTTGTCACGTTTGGTCAGAACGGAGATAAGCCGGTCGTCGCTGATTACGACGGCGACGGAAGAGCAGATATAGCTGTTTATCGCCCTTCAAATGGCGTCTGGTATCTGCAAAGAAGCAGTCTTGGCTTTACCGGAATCGTTTTTGGAGCAAGCGAGGATAAGCCCGTCGTGGCAGACTACGACGGCGACGGAAAAGCCGATGTTGCGGTATTCAGACCAAGTAACGGGGTTTGGTATTTGCTGAGAAGTCAATTTGGACTGACCGCAATACCTTTTGGATTGGGAACTGATTTGCCCGTTCCAGCAGATTATTTCGGGGAGGGTGAAGCGGAAATAGCAGTGTTCAGAAACGGAATATGGTATATCCGAAGGGGATTTACGAGCATTGCTTTTGGTTCGCCTACGGACAAACCCGCTCCGAATGCTTTTGTTCCTTAACAACTCAAACATAGAAAAGAAAAAAGCCCTGAGCATCAAAACTCGTGGCTTTTTCTCAACCGTATTATTTGATTCGGCAGCAAACAAGCAGGACTCAATCAAAAATTAAAGTTAAGCCTTTTCAGTATGATTCTTATCCAACATACAGGATTATCCGGCGCGGGAAAAACAACGCTCTCTATTAATGTCCAACGAGAGCTGCGGAAGTTAGGATTCAAGGTCGAAATAATAGATGGAGACGTTTACCGAGAAATATTATGTAAAGATTTAGGGTTTTCTAAGGAAGACAGATGCGAAAATATAAGAAGATTAGGTTTCGTCGGAACAACCCTGGCAAATAATGGCGTAATAGTTTTATTAGCCGCTATCAATCCTTACGAGGAAGTCAGAAAAGAACTGAAAATGAAATCCGGTTTGGTTAGAACAGTTTGGATTGATTGTGATTTGGAAACATTAAAATCAAGGGATACAAAGGGATTATATAAAAGAGCGTTTTTGCCCGAAAGTGATCCGAAAAAGCTGAAAAACTTAACAGGTGTCAACGATCCCTTTGAAATTCCACAAGACGCGGATTTAATAATCAGGACTGGTCAAGAAACGGAATCGGAATCTACTCAAAATTTACTAAATTTTATTCTGTCAAACATTAAACCCGAAGAACAAGATTTGAAACGATCCGCATTATTTATCGGTAGATGGCAGCCGTTCCATAACGGACACAAATGGCTCATTAACCAGAAGTTAAAACAGGGCATACCTATTTTAATTGCTGTCAGGGATATGAAGCCTGACCTGAATAATCCACTAACCAGCTATCAAACAAGTGAGATTCTGAAGAAGATGTATGAGAACGAAAATGTGAGAATAATTATCATACCGGATATAGAAAGTATAAATTTGGGTCGAAATGTTGGTTAT
>JAIVJJ010000242.1 GCA_020200095.1 Acidobacteriota bacterium
TCGTAATTCCGCTTGGCTTGAAAGATGCTTTCAATTCACTTTCGCCGCAAGGCGATGCGATTGCCGCACCGTTTGTGCTTGACCCGGAACTTCCAAAAGCTATTCGGCTTGCCCTCAATGTTTTCAATGGCATTAACATCAATATACCGCCTGCTCCGCGTAACGATTTGGTAGCGATTTTTGCAACCGGTATTCCGGCTGGTACGCCCGGCGCTCCGGCAGGCTTCACAACATTTCTTTCGGACGGTACACCGCACGATCTTCTGCGTCTGAACGTGGCAATTCCGCCGAGCGCAACTCCAAGTCGCTTAGGACTTTTGGGCGGCGACATCGCTGGCTTCCCGAACGGTCGTCGTCCTTTTGATGATGTGGTGGACATTGAACTCCGCGCCTTCTTAGGAGGAACGCCGTTTACACCGGCATTCAATGTTGCGCCGAATAACGCCGTAGGTGATGGTGTCGCGGCAAACTTTGAAGGTTTCCTTTCGCGTTTCCCATACCTGCAATCGCCGAATCCGGGCAACACGCCGCGTCCGGTGGATTTCCCGGCAACGCAAAACTTCCCGACGGCAACCTCTGCACCTGAAACGGTCGGAAGTATATTGCCAATTGTAGATCAAAACGGTAAATTAGTGCGGACGCCAAATACGTCAAAAGCAGCTAAGTAACCGATTTTTTTGGAGCGGAGAGAATAGTTTTCTTCGCTCCAAAACTTTTTTAAAAGTTCTCTTAAAGCAAGAAAATGAAATTGCAAAAAATTATATTTTTTAGCATCGGTCTGACAGTTATTGCTTTGACTAATTTTGCGTGTGTCGAGCAAAACCCTTCGCTGGCGAGCGTTTCGCCAGATGCTACTGCGGAAAATACAATTAATGCAGATGCTGAAGTCTCCGCCGCCCAAAAGGAAATCGAAAAAATGCCGAACGCGGCAAAAGGCTACAACAAACTTGCTGTCGTCTATATCCGCAAAGCGCGGGAAACCGGCGATTTTAGTTTGAACTCAAAAGCTGAAACTGCTGTTAATCGAGCGCTTGAAATTGAACCCAAAAACTTGGACGCGCAAAGAATCAAAGCGTCTCTGCTATTAACTTTCCATCGCTTTGAAGAAGCATTAAATTTTGGCAAGCAGTTACAACAAGCCTATCCGCAAGATGCTATTGTTTACGGCGTCTTGACTGATGCGAATATCGAACTCGGAAATTATAAGGAGGCAATTGATGCTGCTCAACAGATGGTTAATTTGCGTCCGAACATGGAATCTTACGCTCGCGTCTCGCACGTTCGCTCGCTTCACGGCGATGCGGAAGGCGCGATTGAAGCGATGACTCTTGCGGCTCGCTCTGCCAATCCAAGCGATAGAGAAGCGCAAGCGTGGTGCTTAACGACTTTAGGCGATGAATATTTCAAAATCGGAAAATATAACGAAGCCGAACAGGAATATGAAAAGGCTTTGAAAATACTTCCTGATTATCATTATGCCTTAGCCGGAAAGGGAAATGCCCGCGCCGCTAAGAGCGATTATGAAGGCGCTATAAACTTTTACACGCAAGCACAGAAAAAAGTTCCGCTAACCGAAACGGTTATTGCGCTTGGCGACGTTTATACAAAAATCGGCAAGCCGGAAGAAGCGCAAAAACAATATGAATTGGCGGAGTTTATTGAACAAAAACTCGGCGACTCCAGCGACCGGCGTCGTCTGGCGCTTTTGTGGGCAGACCGCGACGTAAAACTTGACTCGGCTCTGGAAATTGCCGGGCGTGAACACGAAAAGCGAAAAGATATTTACACCGCCGATATTTACGCTTGGACTCTTTATAAAAAAGGACAGTTTCAGGAAGCAAAAGCAGCGATTAATGAAGCGATGCGCCTGAAAACAAAGGACGCACGCATTTTTTATCACGCCGGAATGATTGAAAAAGCCTTAGGCAACAAAAAAGAAGCCACGCGCTTTTTGCAGATGGCTTTGCGAACAAATCCGTCATTTGACATTCTGCAAGCAGAGAAAGCAAAAATCGCGTTGCAGGAATTGCGCTGACACCGAGATGCAGGCGGAAAGTCTTTTCAATGAAAAAAAAACTCTACATTTTAATTTCGCTTTTATTTTTTTTATTCGTCGATTCGGCATCGTCGCATCCTTTAGGAAATTTCAGTGTTAATCAATACTCGCGGATCGAAGTTGAGAAAGCGCAAGTTAAACTTCGCGCCGTTTTGGATATGGCGGAAATTCCCACCTTTCAGGAATCGCAAACAATTGACTCGGACAAAGACGGTTCGCTTTCGCAAAATGAACTCAACGCTTTCGTCGAAAAAATCACACCAAATTATATCGCAAATTTACAGCTTTCTATTGATGGACAGCCGGTAGAACTTCGAGAAAGCACAAAAGACATCAGCTTGCCGATGGGGTCGGGCAATTTACCGACATTAAAAATCAAGTGGGATTTAATCGGCAATTTACCGATTGAAAACTCAAATATCGTCCATCAAATAAAATTTGAAAATAAAAATTATGTCGAGCGCGTCGGCTGGAACGAAATCGTCGTCGGACGCGTCAGCGGTATTAATATCTTTAACAGCACAGCATTCGGCACCGGAATTACAAATGAATTAGAGGCTTACCCGGACGAAAATCTAAACGCGCCTTTAACAGAAAGAAGGGCGGAATTTTCCTTTACTTCAAGCGCAATTCCAAACAATGCCAAACCTCTGCAAAACCGCGACGGACACACTAGCGCGCCGGTTGAAAAAGATAAATTCGCCGAATTGATAAACGTGCCGGAAATCACATTTCCGATTGCGATTGCCGGTTTGTTTTTGGCTTTCGGTTTCGGCGCGATGCACGCGATGTCGCCTGGACACGGAAAAACCGTCGTCGGAGCTTATCTAGTCGGCTCGCGCGGAACGTTCAAGCACGCCGTATTTCTCGGTTTAACCGTTACGATTACGCATACGCTCAGTGTTTTTGCGTTGGGGATTGTGGCGCTTTTCGCTTCAAATTACATTTTACCTGAACGCTTAATGCCGTTTCTCAGTTTTGTTTCGGGATTGCTTGTTTTCTTTATCGGCTTAACGCTTTTCAAAGACCGTTTGTTTTCAGCTTTAGGCTGGAAAACGAGCAGCCATCATCATCACCATCACGACCATGCGGACGGACACACGCATCATCACGACGAACACGGTCACGATCATTCGCACGGCGAGCATTCACACAATCACGAACTTCATTCACACGATGAACATCCGCATCAACACGCGCACGACGGCTTGACGCATACGCATGGTGGCTCGACACACACGCATCTGCCGCCGGAAAATATAAGTTGGCGTAACTTGCTGGCGCTCGGTGTTTCAGGCGGATTGCTTCCGTGTCCGTCGGCTTTGGTATTGATGCTGTCGGCTATTTCGTTAAATCGCATCGGTTACGGAATCATTTTAACGCTTGTTTTTAGTATCGGTTTGGCGGCGACATTAACAGCTGTCGGGCTAGTGTTTCTTTACGTCGGCAAATTTTTCGATAGTCCTGGACTGAGTAACAATCGTATAATAAAAGCCTTGCCTGTTTTCAGCGCGTTTGTCATTGCTTGCGTCGGCGCGGTTATCTGTTATAACTCTTTAATGTAGGTTTTATTTTTAATCAGGGTATGTGATGTCAGAAGTTTTATTATTAATGTTTTCAACCTCGACGGCGACAGTTTTGTCTCTGGGATTTTTCCTCGGACTTAAACACGCCACCGAAGCCGACCATCTGGCGGCAGTTTCAACAATTGTAACTGAACGCCGAAGCCTTTTTAGCTCGGCTCTCGTCGGCGGTTTGTGGGGTTTGGGACATACGATTTCGCTTTTCGTCGCGGGAATTTTTGTTCTGCTTCTGAATTTTCAAATCAGCGAAAGAACCGAGCGAATGCTTGAATTCGGCGTCGGTGTGATGCTTGTTTTTCTTGGATTGAATGTCTTACGAAAAATTATTCAAGGCGGAACGCTTCATTTTCATTCTCACGAACACGGCGGACACAAGCACATTCACCCACATCTTCACGAGCACGGACAAGAAGACGAACCGCACTCGCATCACGGATTTTCATTTAGTCCGCGCTCTTTGATCATCGGAATGGTTCACGGTTTGGCTGGAAGCGCGGCTTTGATGCTGCTCGTAATCCCGACTATTAATTCAACCGCGATGGGCTTGCTTTACATCGTAATTTTCGGTGTCGGCTCAATCGGCGGAATGATGCTGATGAGTTTTCTGGTTAGCCTTCCATTTCAAATTACCGCGCTGCGCTTTAATCGTTTCAATCTTCTGCTGCAATGCATCGCCGGACTGTTCAGTGTCGCTCTCGGACTTCTTATCATTTACGAAAAAGGCATTACCGAAGGTTTATTGGGTTAATACGGTTTTATTAAGTTTAAGCCGCAATTTTGTGAATGAATGGCATTTCATCCCAAGTTTTACCTTCGAGGAGCCGTCCTGTTTTCTTTTTATTAACTCCGCCCCACTGTTTGAAGAAAAAAGGAACATTAAAACTTTGGCATTGCCCACGAATGTCTAAAACCCATTCTTCTTTTATCGGTCTTGCACCATAACCACTTTCCCCACCGACAATCACCCAATCAATTTCCGTTAGGTCAAGATTTTTTAATGAGCCGAGCAGTGGTTCTAAAGATAAGAATTTTACCTTCGCATTGGTATGTCGTAAATCATCAATTCGATGAACGTATTTTTGGTTTTCAACCGAAACGCCCATCCAAATATTCGGCGACCATTCAAGTTGAGAACTTAACTCTGCTAGTCTATCGGCACGTTTAGTTAAAACCTGAAACCGATGCCAATAAGCGCGTTTCATAACATCGAAGACTTGCTGAATATAATCAAGCGGAATATCTTTATGAAAAAGGTCGCTCATCGAATTAACAAAAATTGTTTGCGGTTTTTTCCAGCCGAGCGGAAGATCAAGCATTTGTGGCTGCGTTGTTAGTTTAAAGCCATTTTTATAATTAGATTGTCCCATTGCCTTGAGCCTTTTAGACAATCTTTCCGCATAGCAATTCTTGCAACCGGGACTAATTTTGTTGCAGCCGGTAACCGGATTCCAAGTGCTTTCCGTCCATTCAATTGGTGAACCTGACGCCACTATCGTAACTCCTTGTCTTTATATTTTCTGAGTATATAACTGCCAATTTTGTTTGCCGTTTCATTTTGTGAAGCAAAAAACAAATAATAAAGTGTTGCTCCTGTCGAATTTCTCATAGGGATAGGTTCAGGAACAAATTGAAAGCCTGCTACTTTTTGACGTCGTTCTCGAAACCTCTCTGCAATTGCCTGATTAGATTCCTTTTCTTTAATTTCTTCTCCGAACAAGCTTCCTTGTGGCGAATTTGAATAAGATACCTTTTTCCAAGATTCATCACCCCAGAATGATGTCATTCTGTCAATATATTCTTGCTCGACAGCATTAGGATTTCTTAAAAGAGCAGTTCTATTCATATCCATAGTTGGAAAATTCAGAAAAACATCTAAACTTTTCATTTCTCCTGCCTTTTTAAGAACTTCCCACTTTAAATGTAAACCAAAAGGGTCAAGCAAACACAATCCACGACGGTAATCTTCATATCTAACATTTGGAAAAACCTTTTCTAACAGAATTTTATTACAATCACCTTGATAGACAAAAACATTTGAGTAATCCTTTGTTAGCTCGGCTAAGAAACGAGCCTTCTTTCCATCAAGGTCAATCAAGTGTAGTTCTTTAAAGGGCGGTTCGACATAGAGCGCATTTAGCGGACTTCCGGCAACAATTTCTTTGCTTGTTTTGGAAATGTGTATTCCTGCGCCTGCAAAAGCGTCAATATATATATGTTTTAAGTAACTTTGTTTTGAGAGAATAATTGAATATTTTTTTGCATACTCTCTGATAATTTCTAACTTTATTTCCGACCAATATCCTATTTCACTAATTCGCGGGAGTTTTTCCATTTTTAATTTCCGGATGTGAGTTGATTTTATTATTGAATACGGGTTGCATTTTACTATTTTTTCAAAAGTATTCAATAACTTTTTAATCGTGCTTTAATAGCCGAAAAGATAAAAGGAATTTAGAATGTTGGAATGATTAGCTTCGGCATAGAAAATTGCACCAATTTTGATAAATCTTCTTCGAGCGAATGGCTCGAAACAAACGGCATCGGCGGATTTGCTTCATCAACCGTTTCGGGTGCGAACACGCGCCGTTATCACGGGCTTTTAACTGCCGCGACGAATCCACCGCTCGGTCGCGTAACAATGCTTTCAAAGTTTGAAGAAACGCTTTTTGTTGACGGAAAATCCCTCGACCTTTCGACAAATCAATACCCGAACGCAATTTATCCGAACGGCTACAAATACCTGAAAAACTTTCGGCTCGCGCCTTTTCCCATTTGGACTTTTGAAGTTGAAGGCGTCGAGATTGAAAAGAAAGTTTTTATGGTTTACGGACAAAATACGACAGTTTGTCAGTGGTCAATCAAAAATCAATCGCAAATCGCAAATCGCAAATTGCAAATCGAACTAAAACCGCTTTTGTCTTTTGTTGATTATCACAGTTTGCAGCACGAAAATTCCGATATAAATCCGACTTTTGAAGTTTCAAATAATCTTGTTTCGATTCATCCTTTTTTGGAGATGCCTGCGCTTTATTTTGCTCACGATGCCTTTGCGGTTGAAAAAACCGGAGTTTGGTATCGCAATTTTGAATACTCGATTGAGCGCGAGCGCGGTTTCGACTTTCGTGAAGATTTGTTTCAGCCGTTCGCTTTGAAGTTTGATTTATCGGAAAGAGCAATTGTTGTTGTTTCAACGGAATCGCAAAAAGTTTTTGACGCGCAAAATTTTGAAAATGAAGAAATCGAACGGCGAGAAGCATTGATAAAAACCGCCGATGCAAAAGATGATTTTACCAAACAACTCACTCTCGCTGCCGACCATTTCATTGTCTCGCGTGGTGCGGGAAAAACAATAATCGCCGGTTATCATTGGTTTTCCGATTGGGGACGCGACACGATGATTGCCTTAAACGGTTTGACTCTGGCGACAAATCGAGCCGAAATCGCTAAAGAAATTTTGCTGGAATTTTCCAAACACATTTCCGAAGGAATGTTGCCGAACCGCTTTCCCGACGCGGGTGAAACTCCCGAATATAATACGGTGGACGCAACGCTCTGGTATTTTGAAGCCGTTCGCTCTTATACCGAAAAAACGAATGATTATGCTTTTGTTCGCAAAAATCTTTACGAAAAACTTATCGAAATTATTCTCTGGCATCTGAAAGGCACGCGTTACCAAATTCACGTTGACACCGACGGACTTCTTTTCGCAGGTGAAAAAGGCGTCCAATTAACTTGGATGGACGCCAAAATCGGTGATTACGTAGTTACGCCGCGCACAGGAAAAGCCGTTGAGATTCAAGCGCTCTGGTATAACTCTTTATGCATAATGGCAGATTTTGCCAAAAGATTTGGCGATGAAAAAGACCAAAAAAGATATTTGGAAATGGCAGATGCAGCGAAGAAAAGTTTCAATCAAATTTTTTGGAACGAAGCCGAAGAATGTTTATTTGACGCGATTAACGGCGAGGAAAAAGACGCTTCGGTCAGACCGAATCAAATTTTCGCCATAAGTTTGTCGAACACAATGTTAAGCATTGAAAGAGCGCGAAAAGTTGTCAAAAAAATTGAAGCTGAGTTATTAACGCCTTTCGGTTTGCGCTCGCTTTCGTCGAAAGATAAAAATTATCGTCCCGTTTGTTCCGGCTCGCCTTTTGAACGCGATTCCGCATATCATCAAGGCACTATCTGGGCGTGGCTGATTGGCGCTTTCGTTGACGCATATCGAAAAGTTAATACAAACGGACAAAAAACCGAAAATCGAATAAATGAAATTTTAGAAGGTTTCAAAAATCATTTAACGGGCGCGGGCGTCGGACAAATCTCGGAAATTTTCGACGGCGCCGCGCCGCACAATCCGCGCGGCTGTATTGCGCAGGCGTGGAGCGTGGCGGAAGTTTTGCGCGTTTCAAGAGCAGAAGCCCGCGCCGTAAGCAAGGAGAAAATATAAGTTCTAGTTGCTGAGTTTGACCTTAACTTAGAACTCAGCACTTAGAATTCTTCTCCGTCTTCATCACGGTAAATTCTCCGCTAACCGCTCAATATCTTCCCAATTATTAAAAAAATGCGGCGCAACGCGAACTCTTTCGCCGCGCGGCGAAATGATTATATTTTTATTTTCCAAAAGCGCGGCAATTTCAGTTGGCATTTGACCATCGCAATGTTTGATGCAAACGATTTGAGATTTTTCGCCTTTCGCGCGGGAACTGATTGTTTCATAATTTTTTCCCGCGAGAAGCTCACACAAATAGTCGGTTAGTTCTTCTAAATAATTTTCGATTTTTTCCGCGCCTGTTTCAAACAAAAGTTTCGCGCTTTGCTCCAAACCATAAAACAGCGACGAGCCGCCGGTTCCCGTTTCCCAAGCCAGCGCATTTGGTTTCCAAGCTTGTTCGACATTTTCAAAATCCCAAGGCTCATCAACGCTAATCCAGCCCACGAGTGTTGGTTCAATTCTTTCTCGCGCTCTTGCAGAGAGATACAAAATACCGCAGCCTTCAGGCGAGCAAAGCCATTTGTGGCTCGCGCTCACTGCAACATCAACTTTTTGCGCTTCCAAATCAAATGGCATTGCACCAAAAGCCTGAATAATATCTACCGCAAACAGAGCGTCAACTTTTCGCGCCGCCTCTCCGATTCTCTCCAAATCAGCGCGAAAGCCCGAACCGTATTGCACCGCGCTAATTGAAACAAGCCGTGTGTTTTCATCAATCAAACCAATAAATTCGTTCAAATCGATCCGCCCGTTTCTTTCAGGACAAAGGCGAAGCTCAACGCCGAAAGCATCTCTAATTCTGCGCCAAGCATAAAAATTTGCCGGAAATTCTTTTTCAAAAGTTACGATGTTGTCGCCTTTCCGCCATTTCAAACCGTTCGCAACTGTTGAAAAACCATCAGATGTGTTTCGCATAAACGCAATTTGTTCAGCCTTAACCTTAAGCATTTGTGCGGTAATCTCGCGCGCCCGATTTTTTGTATTAACCCATTCGAGAAAATTTGCCGAGCCATTTTCGCAAACATCTTTTAATTGAGAAGCGACGGCTTTGACCGCAGTTGCCGGAATTGGCGCAACTGCCGCGCTATTCAGATAAGCGTATTTTTCTGCGGCGGGAAAAAGACTGCGGATTTTTTCGTTCATAATTTTTTATACCACAGAGACACGGAGAGATTAAAGAATTAGGTTAAAACTCCGGTGAATTCCGTGCTTTTATGGTAAATTATATTCTTTTGACAAATTACACGATTAAAAGCTAATTTTGAAATGGTTCAGGAAAAGTTTTTCCAACCCGAAACCTAAAAATGCACATCAGAAACTTTCTGAATTATGTTTGATTTTCGAAGAAAAAACCGACACGGATTCGGAATGCTCTCGGTGACAGATGACCGCGACATTGAAGTTTTGCGCTTAAGGAAAGAATCCAGGCAAGGACTTTGGTCGGAAAGTCTGAAACTTCTACGCGATATTATTTTAATTATCGCCGTCTTTATTCTTTTAGGCGTTTTCATCGCGCAGCCTGTCGTCGTTGAAGGAACTTCAATGCTGCCGCAGCTTCACGACGGCGAGCGTTTGTTGGTTAATAAGCTGGTTTATTATAAATTCGAGAGTGTTAGCTGGGGACATCTCGAACGCGGGGACATTGTGGTTTTCTGGTATCCGAAGGAGCCTGATAAAAGTTATGTCAAGCGCGTTATCGGGTTGCCGGGCGAAACTGTCGAAGTCCGCAACGGTACAGTTTTAATCAACGGACAAGAACTGAATGAATCTTATCTCGACCCGTTTCATAATCAATCTTTACCGAGTTTTCCGGCAAAAAAAGTTGATGAGCATTTTTATTTCGTGATGGGCGATAACCGCGACAATTCTTCGGACTCGCGCTACTGGGGAACGGTTCCAGAAAAATACATTTACGGGAAAGCGTTTTTTCGCTACTGGAATCCGTCAAATATCGGATTTTTAACGCACGGCGAATATAATGAGGAAGAAGTGAAAACCGATGACATTCGCGCCGAAAGCGAGAAGTGATTTGCTGGAAACGCAGACGACTCGCCTGCAATGTTTGCGGAGCAAATAAAATTCGCCTTAATATTTAATGAGCTAATTTGGAATCCAATTTTTCGCACTGAACGCGCTCATTGCAGGTGAGACGCCTGCGTTCCGACAAAATGAATTTATCAAAAAAGGCGATTCTGATTCTCGAAGACGGACGCACGTTTCGCGGCGAATCGTTTGGCGCGCAAGGCGAAATTTTCGGCGAGATGGTTTTTAATACTTCAATGACTGGTTATCAGGAGATTTTAACCGACCCTTCTTACGCCGGACAAATCGTCTGTATGACGTATCCGCTTATCGGAAATTACGGAATAAACGAACAAGATGTCGAATCGCGCCGCCCGTGGGTTGAAGGTTTCGTCGTCCGCGAAGCGAGTCGCGTCGCATCAAATTGGCGTTCGACGGAAACTTTGGATTCTTATTTAAAGCGCCATAAAATTGTCGGCATCGAACACATTGATACGCGCGCTCTTGTACGCCACATCCGCGACAAAGGCGCGATGCGAGCAGCGATTTCGTCAACGGATTCGGACGAAAAAAGTCTTTTGGAAAAAGTGCAAGATTCGCCGAAAATGAAAAACCGCGAACTTGCAAGCTCTGTAACAATCGAAAAATCTTTTGAAATTGAGCCGGAAGGCGTGGAAAAATTTCACGTCGTTTGTTTTGATTTTGGCGTCAAAACCAATTCTCTGCGCGAATTTGCTAAACACGGTTGTCGTCTGACGGTTGTTCCTGCCAAAACTCCCGCCGATGAAGTTTTAGCGTTAAAGCCGGACGGAATTTTTCTTTCAAACGGTCCCGGCGACCCGTCCTCGATGACAAAAACGGTTGGAGAAATCAAAAAACTCTCCGAAAAAAATGTGCCGATGTTTGGCATTTGTCTCGGACATCAAATTTTAGGGCAGGTTTTTGGCGGAGAAACTTACAAATTAAAATTCGGACATCGCGGCGGAAACCAGCCGATAAAAGATTTAACAACCGGAAAAATCGAAATCGCTTCGCACAATCACGGTTTTGCCGTGTCAAAGGAAAATCTTCCCGAAGCCATTGAGGTAACCCACATCAACTTAAATGACGACACAGTTGCCGGCTTGCGACATAAAACTCTACCTATTTTCAGCGTCCAATATCATCCTGAATCCGCGCCCGGTCCACACGATTCGGAATATCTCTTTAGACGTTTTATAGAACTGATGGAAAAGGAAAGTGAAAAATTATCTCTAATTGTTTAGTAAGCACAACAGATTATTTTTAATTTCATCTTTCTCATTCTTTTAATAATTACTGCGGCAGACCAATGCGCCGCAACAAATCTTGAAAGCGCGGGTCGGATTTCAAACTGTCAAAAGATGTGTCAACTTTCAAAAAAGTTATCGCATCGTCGTGTTCGGCAAATGCCTTCTCTAACCATTCGAAAGCGCGTTCCTTTTCGCCAAGCCGCGCATAGTCTGCGGCAACATATACAGCCGAGCCTATGCCTTGTTCATATCGTTTCAAATCATTCTCAAGAGTCTTGCGCCAAAAGCCAGTTGCACCACTTGTCTTTATCGCCTGCCGAAAATCTGTGACTTTTTGTTCGCAGCTTTTTGCCGTTTCGATATTCAAAAGAACTTCGCCTTTACAACTAAGCTCGATTGACTCTTCATACATCCCTTTTTCAGCATACATACCAGCAAGAAACGCGTAAGGAAGGGGATATGTCGGCTCGGTTTCAATCAATTTTTTGAATTGCGCCATAGCTTCATCATTACGACGCGATTCCCAATAGCGCAACCCAAGATTCAAATTGACGGCGCGGGAGAATGGGTCAATCTCGTAAGCTCTTTTTATTTCGGCGATGGCTTCGTCGCGCCGCTCCAATCTGGCAAGCAATTCCGAATACCATTGGCGTGCGGTGGCAAAATTCGGATTTAGTTCAATAGCGCGTTTGTAATGATTTTCGGCTCCATCGAAATTCCAATCGTCAATTTTTGCTTCCGCTAATACGGCATAGGCTTCGGGAAGATTGTTATCGAGTTCTAACGCTTTTAGTGCTGCCGCTTTTGCTTTCAGTCGAATTTCTCTATCTTCTTGTCTGGTGAGTGGGGCATTATCACTGTAAACTTCATATGCCATCGCCAATCCGCCATAAGCCTTTGCATAAGCGGGGTCTTTGTCAACAGCTTGCTGAAACAGCGAGATGGCTTGCTTGAGATCGTCCGGCGTGCGTTTGTTCCAATGATAAAGACCTTTGAGATAAAGTTGATAGGCTTCCGGGTTTTCAGTATAAGTTTTCGCTACTTGTTGTTCCTGTGCGCCCGATAGTTTTGTTTTTAATTTGTTTGAAACATCTTTCGCAACGTCGCTCTGCAATGAAACGAGATTGTTCATTGAACGGTTGTAGTCTGCTTTCCACAAAACATTTTCACTTGCCGCATCAATCAATTCCACATATAAAGTTAAATCATTTCCGCGCTGCACAACACGCCCCGTTAAAATCGCTTGCACACTTAATTCCTGCCCGATTCGTTTCGGGTCAATCTCCTTACCCTTGTATCGAAACACGGAAGCGCGGGCTTTCACGTTGAGTTTCGGAATTTGCGAGAGACTTCCGATTAGTGATTCGGTCATTCCGTCAGATAAATACTCATTGTCGGCATTGCCGCTTTCGTTGACGAACGGCAAGACGGCGATTGATTCGATTTGTTTTGTCGAACGCCCCGCAAAATACCAGTAGCCCAAACCAATTGATGCAAGAAGTAAAACCATTAACCCGATAGCGAAACCGATTTTGTGGCTTTTTATTTCAGATACAACATATTCGGCATTTGAAGTTGTATGGGCAACATCAGTTATTGTCGCATTAAGAATCTGCGTCTTTGATTCTTCTCGATTTGGCGGAGAGGTTCGTTCCAATTTACTTTGAAATTTCAATTCTTCTTTTACATCTTCCAAATCAATTAGCAAATCTTTCGCAGTTTGATACCTTTTGTCTGCGCCCTTTTGCAATGTCTTTCTGACAATGCGTTGTAAATCCGATGGCAAATTTTCATCAAGCGGTAAAGGCTCTTTTGTTAAAATCGCAGCAATCGTATCGCTGGTCGTTTCGCCTGTAAAAGGTTGTCGCCCCGTGAGCATTTCATACAAACAAACTCCTAAACTCCAAACATCTGTTCTTTCGTCAATATCTTTCCCACGCGCTTGTTCTGGCGACATATATCCGACAGTTCCCATTATCATTCCTGCCTTTGTATTAACCTGAGCGCGTGTTTCTCCTTCGGCATCGAAGATTTCTGATTTCTTCTCAATTAGTTTTGCCAGACCGAAATCAAGGATTTTCACATAACCATCTCGACGAATCATTATGTTTTCCGGCTTTATGTCTCGATGAATAATATGTGCTTGATGGGCAACTGATAAGGCTGCGGCAATCTGTTCGGAAATTCTTACCGTTTCATAAACATCTAAATCATTTTTCTCTATCTTTTGGCGCAAGGTATCGCCTTCGATGTATTCCGTAGCGATAAACAATTGGTCACCTGTTTCGCCAATTTCGTGAATGGTAATGATATTCGGATGATTAAGCGCGGAAGCAGCTTGCGCTTCACGTTCAAAACGAAGCAAGCGTTCTTTATCGGTGGCTATATTTTCGGGTAGAATTTTGAGCGCGACTTTGCGATTAAGGCGAATATCTTCAGCTAGATAAACTTCACCCATTCCGCCAGCCCCGATTGGAGAGAGGATTTCGTAACGTCCAAGTTTTGTATGAGCAGCAATTGTCATCACAACCTTTTACTGCGGCAGACCTATTCGCCGCAGCAAATCCTGAAAGCGCGGGTCGGATTTCAAACTGTCAAAAGATTTATTAACTTTCAAATTAGTTATATTAACTTCGTGTTCGGCAAATGCCTTTTCTAACCATTCGAAAGCACGTTCCTTTTCTCCAAGCCGCGAATAGGTTGAAGCGACAGCGACAGCCGAGCCGATGCCTCGCTCATAACGTTCCAAATCATACTCAAGAGCCTTGCGCCAAAAGCCAGTTGCACCACTTGTCTTTATAGCCTGCCGAAAATCCGCGACTTTTTGTTCGCAGCTTTCTACTGTTTCGGTATTCAAAAGAACTTGCGCTTTACACCTAAGCTCGAGGGATTCTTCATACATCCCCTCATCAGCATAGATGTCGGCGAGACGCGAATAAGGTGGGGGATACGTCGGATCGGTTTCAATCAATTTTTTGAATTGTGCAATAGCTTCATCATTACGACGCAATGCCAAGTAGCGCAGCCCGAGATTCACATTGACGGCGCGGGAGAATGGGTCAAGTTCGTAAGCTCTTTTTATTTCTGCGAGGGCTTCATCTAGTCGTCCAAGACTTGCGAGCAACACCGAATACCATTGGTGTGCGGTGGCAAAATTCGGATTTAGTTCAATAGCGCGTTTGAAATCATTTTCTGCTTCAGCAAAATCCCAATCGTAATTTTTTCTACTCGCTAATACGGCGTAGGCTTCGGCAAGATTGCTATCGAGTTCTAACGCTTTATGCGCTGCCGCTTTTGCTTTTAATTGCATTTCGCTGCGTTCCTGCTTGGTAACTGCGGCATTACTGATGAAAACTTCATAAGCCATCGCCAAGCCGCCATAAGCCTTAGCGTAGCTTGGGTCTTTGTCTACAGCTTGCTGAAACAGCGTGATGCTAGTTTGAGGTCGTCAGATGTGCGCTTGTTCCAATGATAAAGACCTTTGAGATAAAGCTGATATGCTTCCGCGTTTTCGGTGTAAGTTTTTGTTACCTGTTCTTCAACTGCGCCTGACAATTTTGTTTTTAATTTGTCCGATACGTCTTTCGCAATGTCGCTCTGTAGTGAAACAAGATTGCTCATTGAACGGGCGTAGTTATCCTTCCACAGAACATTTTCTGTTGCCGCATCAATTAGTTCGATGTATAAAGTTAAATCCTGTCCGCGCTGAACAATTCGCCCTGTTAGAATCGCTTGAACGGATAACTCCTGCCCAATTCGTTTTGGGTCAATTTCCTTACCCTTATAACGAAACACGGAAGTTCTGGCTTTCACGTTTAGGTTTGGAAGCTGTGAGAGACTGCCGATAAGCGATTCCGTCATCCCGTCCGACAAATATTCGTTATCCGCGTTGCCACTTTCATTAACAAAAGGCAAAACAGCTATTGAATCTATCTGTTTGGTTGAACGCGCCGTGAAATACCAATAACCCAAACCGATTGACGCGAGAAGCAAAACTATCAGCCCAATAACGAAACTGCGTTTGTGTTGTTTGATTTCGCTTGCTATGTATTCGGCGCTTGAAGCCATGTGCGGTGCGGCGATTGTTGTCGCGCTGATAATTTGCGTTTTCGCTTCTTCTCGATTCGGCGAAGCGGTGCGTTCCAGCTTGTTTTGAAATTCTAGCTCTTGCTTGATGTGTTTCAAATCAATCAACAAATCTCGCGCCGTTTGATAGCGTTCTTCGCGGTCTTTCCGCAAACACTTCTCAACGATGCGCCGTAACTCTTTAGGTATTTCAGTTTCATCTAAAGGCGCAGGCTCTCGGTGCAGAATCGAGCCGATAATGTCGAGTGCGTTCTCGCCCTCAAATGGCGGTTTCCCCGAAAGCATTTCATAGAGCATCACTCCGAAACTGAAAATATCCGTCCGCGCATCAACCGTTTTTCCTCTAGCTTGTTCGGGCGACATATACGCGGCTGTTCCGATTATCGTTCCCGGACTCGTTTCTGCTTTTATCGCTGTTGCCGCTTCCGAATTGGTTTCGTGTTGTTTTTCGACGAGTTTGGCAATTCCGAAATCAAGCAGTTTCGCCAAATTGTCAGAGCGAATCATCACGTTTTCGGGTTTGATGTCGCGGTGAACAATACCTGCCGCGTGTGCCGCATTGAGCGCGGAGGCGACTTGAATTGCAACTTCGAGAATGAAGCTCAATTCCGGCAATTGATCTTTCAGTCGTTTGTACAAAGTCTCGCCTTCGACGTATTCGGCGGCGATGAAATTGGTTTTAGCAACTTCACCGATTTCGTAAATCGTCAAAATGTTCGGATGATTCAAAGCGGAAGCTGCTTTTGCTTCGCGGACAAAACGGCGCATCCGCTCCTCGTTTTCAGCGAGAGTTTCGGGCAGGATTTTCAAAGCAACTTTGCGTTCAAGGCGCGTATCTTCAGCGAGGTATACTTCACCCATTCCACCGACACCGAGTAGTTTGCGTATCTCAAAATGACCTAGCCGAGTATGGGGTGCGAACCTCATATTTTACTCATCTTTGTAACAAAGTTATATTTATTAACTTAAAATTAAGCAAGACCGTAAGCGACAATTTTAAATTCATGATTCGTTATACTACAGTACATAAAAAGCGAATAATCAGATAAAAGCTTAGAAAAATTCAAGTTTCAACTGTTGATTACCAAAGTGTATTTGAATCTTTCCTATCAAATCAGCCATAATAACCCTTTTTGTATATTACATAATTTTTAACTAAACAGAGAGGAATATAAAAAAGTGGAACTTTGGCTGGTTCTTATTATCAGTGTGTTGGCAATTGCGTTTGCGTCCTTTTTAATTCAGAACGTAATGAAACGCAGCGTTGGCACACCAGAAATGCAAAATATTTCAAACGCGATTAAAGAAGGTGCGGAAGCGTTTCTTGCGCGACAAAACAATTGCCGGTTTGGCAATTGCCGTTGCGCTCTTACTTTTTGTCCTTTACGCATTTTTGCGTGAACAATGTTCGGCTGACCCTGTGTCGCTGCTTTGGCTGATTTTTTTTGTTTTAATTTAGGATTTGGTTCTACCAGATTGAGGCAATAGAATATTTGATATTTTGTATCCTTTGAACAGACTTGGTGAGAATTCTAATCTTTTTGTGGAATATAAATGGTTTATATTCTGCGGCTTTAATACAGTAATTTATTCATAAAATTAGGTGGTTTTTTAATGGAATCTACAATTCTTTATCTGATCCCGGCATTAGGCATTTTTGGATTAGTTGTGATGGCAATTCAATCTGCATGGGTTAGCAAGCAAGCGACCGGTGAAGAAAATATGGTTGAACTTGCGACTTATATTGCTAACGGCGCGATGGCGTTTTTAAAAGCAGAGTGGATAATTTTAACTTATTTTGCAATCGTCGCGGCAATTGTTCTTGGCTGGTCTGGAACATTAGTTGAAACTTCTTCTCCCGTTATCGCGGTTTCATTTCTTATCGGCGCGGTATTTAGCGCGACTGCCGGATACTTCGGGATGAATATTGCGACAAAAGCAAATGTCAGAACAACCCAAGCAGCCAGAACCAGTCTTAAAGACGCGCTTAAAGTAGCATTTACCGGCGGAACGGTAATGGGACTTGGAGTTGCAAGTCTCGCGGTATTGGGTCTGAGTACTTTATTTATAATCTTCTATCAAATCTATGTTGTGAGCGCCGGCGGTCCGGTAAACGGTGTTGCCGCAGTAAACGGTCTTCCCATGGAAAAAGCGATTGAGGTTCTTGCAGGTTTTTCTCTGGGTGCCGAATCAATCGCTCTTTTTGCCAGAGTCGGCGGCGGTATTTATACCAAAGCGGCTGATGTCGGAGCGGATTTGGTCGGTAAAGTCGAAGCGGGAATTCCTGAAGACGATGTGAGAAACCCGGCGACTATTGCGGATAATGTCGGCGATAACGTCGGCGACGTTGCTGGAATGGGAGCCGATCTTTTCGGGTCTTATGTGGCGACGACTCTGGCGACGATGGTTCTCGGACGCGAGATTGTGGTTAACGATCAATTTAACGGTCTTTCTCCGATGCTTCTTCCGATGGTTATTGCCGGAGTTGGAATTATATTTTCTATCGTCAGTTTTTCGCTTGTCAGAATTTCCGATGATAAAGGTAATGTTCAAAGAGCATTAAATATCGGGAACTACACTTCAATTATTATTACGACCATTGCCTGTTTCTTTATTGTGATGTGGATGCTTCCCGCCAATATGACTCTCAGAGGTTATAGCTTTACAAATATGGGAGTTTTCTATGCAATCTTAGTCGGCTCGATTGTCGGCGCTCTGATGAGCATTGTGACTGAATTCTACACATCTATGGGAAGCCGTCCGGTTAAATCAATCGTTCAACAATCTGATACGGGCGCTGCGACAAATATTATCGGCGGTCTTGCTGTCGGTATGGAATCTACTTTAGTTCCAACTCTTATTCTGGCAGCCGGTATTTATTTGTCTTACTACTTTGCCGGTTTATACGGGGTTGCGATTGCAGCCGCAGGAATGATGGCGACAACGGCTATGCAATTGGCAATCGATGCTTTCGGACCGATTGCCGATAACGCCGGTGGTATTGCCGAGATGAGCAGACTTCCGAAAGAAGTTAGAGCAAGAACAGATATTTTAGACGCAGTTGGAAATACTACAGCGGCAACAGGAAAAGGTTTTGCAATTGCTTCAGCCGCTCTGACGGCTCTCGCATTATTTGCAGCCTACGTCGGTCTTGCCGGAATTAATTCAATTGATATTTATAAAGCCGATGTTCTTGCAGGTTTGTTTGTTGGCGGAATGATTCCTTTTATCTTTTCTTCTCTTTGTATTGCAGCCGTCGGTAGAGCGGCAATGGCGATGGTGAAAGAAGTCAGACGGCAGTTTCTGGAAATTCCGGGAATTATGGAGTATAAAGCAAGACCCGAATATGAGAAATGCGTTGCTATCTCTACTAAAGCGTCTCTCAGAGAAATGATGCTTCCGGGTGCGATTGCTTTAACTACTCCGGTTGTCGTCGGATTCGTTTTCGGACCGGAAGTTCTCGGCGGTTTATTGGCAGGCGTTACTGTTACTGGTGTACTGATGGGAATGTTCCAAAACAATGCCGGCGGAGCCTGGGATAATGCTAAAAAATCATTTGAAACCGGCGTAATGATTAATGGGGTAATGCAGTATAAAGGAAGTGAAGCTCATAAAGCGAGTGTGACAGGTGATACTGTCGGCGACCCGTTCAAAGATACATCAGGACCTTCTATGAATATTCTTATTAAACTTATGAGTATCGTAGCCTTGATTATTGCTCCACATATTAATGCCAATGTAAATAAAACTACTCCTCACGCAGAGATAGCTCCAAAAGTTGAAGTAGTACAAACAGTTAAAGTTCCTACTGAAAAGAGACTGTAAAAGAAATTATGTAACTGTTCATTAAAAAATACCCTTTAGGTAAATTGTCGGCGTCCTATTTCTTTCTAGGTTTTATGCAAATTATCACTGTCAATTCGGTTCAGCGCGAGGAAATGATTGACATTACGCGCGAGGTCGAATACGTCGTCGGCAAACAAAACGGGGAAGGCGTGTGCGTTCTTTTCACGCAGCACACGACGTGCGGTTTGACGATAAACGAAAACGCAGACCCGGACGTGAAAAGCGATATGCTCGGCTTTTTGCGAAAACTTATCCCGCAAGACTTTGCCGATTTTCGCCATTTTGAACACAATTCGGATGCGCACATAAAATCTACTTTGGTAGGTTCGAGCGTAACAGTTCCGTTTGAAAACGGCAGATTGCTTTTAGGCAGATGGCAGGGAATTTATCTGTGCGAGTTTGACGGCGCGAGAGAAAGAAAAATTTTGATGGTTTTAAGATAATATAGTAGTGCTGAAATATGAGTGGTGAATAATGAGTGAAAAGCAAACTCAATCTAAGCTTGTATCTTAACTTATCATTCACCATTCACAGCTCACCATTAAAAATTCAATGATGATGTTTGTTCTCTTCAGCTTCACGAAGTTTCGCAACCTCAATTATTTTCGTATATTCGTCAAAGTGAAACATAGTCTCGTCTTTACAATTTTCACAATAATACGTGATGTCTTCGCCGAGCCACATATCTTTCATATAAAACGCAATTAAACAACCGTAACAGCGTTGCACCCGCTTGCCAAATTGATCGATAATTTCCGCTTGATTTTCCGTCATTTAAACTCTAAATTACTTGCGCGGGAAAACTAAAATCGCGGCAGCTACTTTTCTTTCGCCTTCTTTGTCGGAAGGTTGATTGACGACTTTGCCGTTCAGAAACATCGTCGTCGAACCGCCGCCGTCTAAATTCATCGCTTCAACCGCGCCTAGTTCGAGAAGCATTTCGGCAAGTTCCTGCAAATTCATTCCGACGCTTATGTTTGGCTGCCTGCCGTCAACCGTAGCCATTAAAATTTTTCCGTCTTTAAGGCGCGCGACAGCCGTGCGCGGATGGCGTGTCGTGGCAAACTCTTTACCGATTTTTTCTCGTTCCCAAGTGATTTCAATTTTGCCGTTTTCAATCAAAAACGGAACGCCGTCAACAATATCTTCGGATTCTGAAAAAAGGTTTTGCTGTTTTTCGTATTTCAAATCGGCTGAATTGCCGGTTTCGAGTTTTCCGTTGAAATTAACTTTCATACCGACTTTAACAGTGTCAAGAAGCTGCAGTCGTTGTTTGCCGCTGGCAGATAGAACGAATCCGTCGGAAGGTATTAAACTGCTTCCTTTTGCGTCGCGTATTTCAACAATTTTTTCTTTGCGAACGAGGATTTCCAATCCGTTTGAATCGGTCAAAGTCGTGCGGTGAAATTCGGGCGTGAAAAGAATCAACTCATCGTCGCGGCGCTCACGGTTGATTCCCGAAACCTTGCGAGTTTGGTTCTTAAAGCGAGCTTCGACATTCATATTCAATCTGCCGATGACAATTTCTGTTAGATTCGATTTGTTCAAAATACCGAGCGCAACCCGTTCGCTGTAACTTTCGCTTAAAAGTTTACCGTCAATTTTCAAAACGCTTGTCGCGTCGCCTTGATGAAGTCCCGTCATTTTAAAAAATCCGACATTTATTGCGGCAATTCCGCCGTGCCGCGTCGCAATAGAGGAAGTGGTTTCGATTCCGATTGCCGCGTCCAGAGCGTGAACCACATCGAGCCGAACTTTCGTTAAATCGAGATTGATTATTGCTTTCGTTCGGTTGCGTGTTTTTAGTTGCCATAATTTTTCTCCTTGATTTACAAATTCAAATATACACAAAAAGCGGCAGCAACAAAAAACAGCGCTGAATCAATCCGCGAAATTTTCCCAATGCTTGTTCCAATCAAATTTTTCGAGCGCGTGAAAACGCTTTTTATAATCGTAAAAGGAATTTCCCTCGTAAGCGTAGCCTTGATAATAAAAACTTTTTCCTTTGGCGAGAGCAAAATCAATTTCCAAAAGCATTGTGAAAATTCCTAAGCTGCGCGAAGTTTCTTCCGGCTCAAACACTGCGTAAATACCGGAAGTTGCCCTCGCGGCGACATCGAAAAAACTAGCGGCAAGCAATTTTTCATTTTTATAAGCGCAAATTTCCAATGCTTCGCAAGGCGTTTTTGCCGCATCGAAAGAAAGAAAATCGTAAAGCGAAGCAGGAACGCTGCTTTTAAAACGGCGTTTGTGCCTTTCAAATAAGTTTTCTTTTTCATCGGTTATTTCTATCGGACGAACAACTGTTTGCAAATCTTGATTTTTCTTAAAAATTCGGCGCTGGCTTTTTGAAAAAGAAAAATCGGAGAGACGAATTCTGAGAGGTAAAACGCGGCAGATTTTTCCTTCTTGCAGTGCGAGATTGTATCGAAAAAATTGCGTGCCGAAATGCCTCCAGCCATTTTCCCAAAGAGCGTCCATTCGTTGCGGCGAGACTTTTGAAGCGTAAAATTCTTCATTGATGAAAGAAAATTTATCTATGTAGAAAAAATTATCTTCAAGCATCGGGTGCGAAAAATTTACGACAAAATCAAACGCGCAGAGAAGAGATATACGAATCTAATCCGTGGGTGGAAATCTGTGCCGCGCGGCAAATTGATGGCGCCGCTCAAGCGTCGACCAAAGATTCGGGTCGAAGTCAGGCTTTGTTCGCAGTGTTGCAGGAAAAATAAAAACGGTGAATAACAAGCGGAAAATCAGTTTGCCATTCACCTTTTGTATTAACGAGCCTCTGTCTCTTCATTCTCTTCTTCTACGGGTTCAAAATAACTGTTGGATTCTTCCGTTTCGCTTGTTTCGTAAGGCGAGACCTCATCTGCTTCGGTTTGAGAGTTAGCTTCGATATTGCGCTGTTCGAGCGCCTCTCTCGGTTTAATCATACTGCAGCTTCCTTCGAGCAGCGCGCCGTCTTCGATAATCAGGCGCGGCGCTTGAATATTACCTAAAATTTGCGCCGTGCTTCCGAGCTGTAGTTTTTCCGTCGCCACAATATCGCCGTTAACCATCCCGTTGATAATTGCCGCGGCAACTAAAATATTCGCATCAACTCGTCCCGTCGGACCGATAATCAAAGTTCCGCCTTCGCTTGATACACGTCCGGTTAAATGTCCGTCAACACGAAGCACCGCGTGAAAAGTGGTTTCACCCGTCAAAATTGTTCCGCTGCCGACAAAACCGCTTAAGCGACCTTCTTTAATGTCACGCGCCATAGATTCGCTCTCGGAGACGATGCGAGAAGATGATTGATTATTGCCCGAACCCGGATATAGAGACTTTGAATTCGAAGATTGTATTTGCGAGTTGTTCGCGTCGCCTGACTGTTCCGTTCTAGAACTTCTGCCCATTCTAATCATAATTTTTGTAAACCTCCGCTTTTTTTAAAATTGTCATTCGCCTGAAATATTATTCGGGAAAGCTCTAATTCAAGCGCAAACCTGAAAATTTATCTTGGTTCGTGCTTATTTCAGAAAAGAATATCTGAATGAAATTTCCAGTTAGATGTATAATAGATGACTTTTTAACAGACTGTCTAGTAATTCTCCGATAGTTGTTATTTTTTGTGGCGCGTGTCAAACTTTTAAGTTTGGAGGCTAGCGAAAAAAGTTGTTTGTAGAAAGCAAGACAAAAACAAAACTGCTCAAAAAAATGGGCGAGGCAATCGGCGATTTTTCGATGATTGAAAACGGCGACCGTGTAATGGTGTGTCTTTCAGGCGGAAAGGACAGCTACACAATGCTCGATTTATTGCTCGACGTGCAAAAGCGCGCACCCGTAGAGTTTGAAATTCTCGCCGTCAATCTCGACCAAAAACAACCCGGATTTCCAGAAGAAGTTTTGCCGAACTATTTAGAAAGCATCGGGGTTCCATTTCGCATTGTCGAAGAAGATACTTATTCGGTTGTTACCCGCTTAGTTCCCGAAGGCAAAACTTTCTGCTCAGTTTGCTCGCGTCTGCGGCGCGGTATTCTTTACACGACCGCCGTTGCGGAAAAATGCACGAAAATCGCGCTTGGTCATCACGCCGACGACGTTATTGCTACGTTTTTATTAAATCTTTTTTATGTCGGACAATTAAAAGCGATGCCGCCGATTTTGCGTTCCGACGACGGACGCAATACGGTTATTCGCCCGCTTATTTATTGTCAGGAAAAAGACATCGCAAAATTTGCCGAAGAAAAACAGTTTCCTATAATTCCGTGCAATCTATGCGGCTCGCAGCCGAACTTGAAACGCGCCTGCGTTAAAAAATTGATTAATGAACTCGCCAAGGAAATACCGAATGTTCGTTCATCAATTATGACGGCTTTAACAAATGTTACAGGTTCACATCTGCTTGATAACGAGCTTTACGATTTTGAAAACTTTGCGCCGCTGCTGAAAAAAATTCCGCTCGGACACGGCAGCGTCGAAAAAGAACTCGACGCCGTTTTTGACCATTCCGATGCGGAATTTGCCGAAAATAAAACTTTAGCCGTTCTCGGCAATTAATTTTTGCCGACTGCTTTAGTTTCGCTTTTCGGCTTGAACATTTTATCGTCAATCGCCTGGTTATGTTTGACCTCTTTGATGCGCAAGATAACATTGCCCATTCCGAGATTCGCCAATTTAATTTTGAAAGGAATCATCACGCCGTCAACCGTCCGGTAATCCGCGTAAAATTCGCTGACCGGGAGGGAAGTTTGCGACGTACTGGAAACAACCAAACTTGTTTTCTTTAGCGGCAGAAACGTTTTGGTTGAGATGAAATACTTGAGTTCGCTCGCCTTTTCCGGTTGAATCACAACAACGTAAGCGTCTTCGCTGTCCACTTTTTCGACGCCGCGTACTTCCGCCGATTTGAGTCCGTTTTTCCAATTCAAAAAACCGTGAAAATCGCTTTCGACGCGCACGTCTTCGAGCCGTTTGCCGGTGTACGTTTCGGCGGGCGAAAAGCTGGTTTCCTCGCCGCCTTGCGTGCCATCAAAATATTCTCTGGCAGTCGCCATCGGTTTGCCGAGCGCGGTCATCGTTGTTTCGGTAACAGTCATGCCGGGCGCCTTTTCGTAAGTCGTGCCGAAGCCTTTGATGCCCTGACTTTCAAAATCAAGGTCGAAGGTCATTACGCGCGACGAGAGTTTTCGCATCATTGCTTCGCCGCCGAGCGCGTTAAGGGTTTTCGACATTACTTCGTCAATTGAAATTTTCGGCGCGTTTGCCGCATCCGCTTCGACACGCCGGAACGCAAATTCGCCTTCTGGCTGCGCGATTGCAATGCCCGTGATTTTGCCGCTCGCGTCGCGCTTTGTTTTCAAGCTGTAAGAATCGGGTAAAGGCGACATGCTGAACAAATCCTTTTCTTTTTCAGCCAGAGCGTAAGGTTGTTGACCTTCGACGTTAAGCACAATTTTTCCGTCTGCTTCTCTAACTTCGACAAATCTACCTTTCGCCTGTTCAGATTCGTATTTGCCGATTAACTCTTTCGCCGTGCCTGCGCGTTTCGCTTCGGTTTTTCCGTCTGCTTTGATGCGCGGCAGAGTGTAATTGCCCTGCGGTTGTTCGAGATAAAGCTCGCCGTCTTTGAAAGTTACAAAAAATCCGTCGGGCGCTCCCGTCAATTTATATTTGCGCGCGCCGACATTTTCCAAAACGTAATTCGGTTGACCGGGAACAAGAGCGACGAGTTTTCCGTCTTTGAAAACGATTTCAACATCCATTCCGGCGGCTTCAAAATGATATTTGCCAATTTCGTTTTCCGGTTTCCCCGTTGCCGCAGCTATTGTGTTTGACGTTTGCGGTTTGCCGAAAAATGTGTTCCAAACAATCCCGCGCATTTCGTCCGTGAGCGGCGAGCGCGAAACGTTTGTCAGCATCACAAAGCCTAATTTCTTTTCGGGAATCATCGCCACCATCGCGTTAAAACCGTCAATCGAGCCGCCGTGATGGACGACTTTCATTCCGTTCCAATCTTCGAGCATCCATCCGAGTCCGTAGGAAGTTTTTCCGGCGACTTTCATCTGTGGTTTGACGAGTTCGGCAAAACTCTCTTCGGAAACAAGACGTTTGCCATTCACCGAGCCGCCTCCAAGCATAAATTTGAGCCACTGCGCCATATCTTTTGCGCTCGAATTTATCGCGCCTGCCGGAGCGACGTTCGGAAATTGTTTGAACGGCTGCCTTTTAGTTTCTTTTGTGTCGGGATTGTATTCGTAGCCAAACGAATAATCTTTTGCCTGCTCCATTTCTTTAATCGAAAGATTCGAGTTCATCATACCGAGCGGTTTAAAAATTCGCTGGGCGACAAAACGTTCCCAAGGCTGCTTCTGCACCTGCGCGACAATCTCGCCCGCCGCCGCAAACATTACGTTTTGATAGAGGAATTTTTCGCGCAGCTTGGCAATAGGTTTAGCTTCTCCGGCAACGCGGATAACTTCTTCGCGGCTGAGTTTTCCGGCATACCACGCCAAATCCGTGCGGTTTAAACCTGACGAATGCGACAGTAAATCTCGAACTGTAATTTTCTGGTCAATCTCGGTGTCGTTTATTTTGAAATACGGCAGGTGTTTTTTCGGGTTGTCGTCGAGATTTAGTTTTCCTTCGTCCTGCGACATCACGACCGAAAGCGCAGTGAACGCTTTTGACGACGAACCGATGGCAAATTGCGTATCGGGCGTAACGGGAACTTGTTTTTCAAAATCTTTGTAACCGTAACCTTTCATCAAAACGACTTCGCCGTCTTTGACAATTGCTAAAGATAAACCCGGAATGCCGAGTTCTTTGCGTCTGGTTTCGAGTTTCTCTTCGATTGTCGCCAAGCTCTTTTGTAAATCGCTCGAAACCGCCGCTTGCGTTGCTGTTTGGGCGTAACCGACGCTCGGAAGAGAAACGGCGAAAAGCGAAAATATTAAACCGAACGAAGGAGCGAATCGCAAATAAATTTTAGACATCTTTAATCTCCGAAAATCTGTTTTGTAGAAATGCTTTTAGTTTTACGAGATAAATCCAAAAAGGTTTTATTGTTTTACATTTCTTCGCCGTCACTATGCGCCAGCAATTCAATGGCGCGTAAAACTCGCAGCGTATTTCGATTGACGAAAATTCCGAGCGCAATCAGCCCAGAAGCTAAGATTGTATAAATCGAAATCGACGCGATGAACAAAAGCAAATGTACGCGGTTGGAAAAGTCCGCCAAAAGCAGAAAACAGGCAAAGAAAGCGAGTTCAATAATTGCGACGCCGATAAAAACCCAAGTGTAATTGCGTTCGGTTTTTTCAATCTGTTCCAGCGTATTTGTACGAACTTTATCAATATTGTTTTTTTCTGACATATTTCCTCCTATTGTTTGTAAAAAATGACGTAAACGATTGCCGGAATCAGCACGAGCGCTTCGACTATCGCAAAAACGATGATTGTTTTGTTAAGTGTTGGTTTTTTCTCTGACATATTTTTCTTACTCCTTTTTTATTTCCTGCCGTAATTTTTCCAATCCGTAAGCCAATCTAGATTTCACGGTTCCGACGGCAATTCCCAAAATTTCCGCGATTTCAGTTAAAGGCAAATCGTTTTGATAATGCAAAATTAAGACTGCGCGGCTCGCCGGCGAAAGTTTGAAAATTAAAGTTGAAAGCCTTTCGAGCAATTCGCGTTTATCAATTGAATCGGTCGACTGCGACGGAATTGTCTCTAAAACTTCGTTGTCTCTGATTTGCTCCGACCAGTGTTTTTCATTTTTCAAACGCTTGAATGCTTCTCTTGAAGCTATTCGATAAGTCCACGCGCGAAAAAGTTTTGGCTCTTGCAGCCAGCCGAGTTTTCGGTAGATGAGAATAAAAACTTCCTGCAAAATGTCTTCCGCTAAAGCGTGCTCACCGGCAAGACGATAAACGTATCGGTAAAGCGGTTTTTCGATTGCTTTGAGAAGTTTATTGAACGCTTCCTTGTCACCCGACTGCGCCAACAAAACCCAAAAACTTTCTTGTTTTGTGTTTTTTACTTCCGCCATCCGTTTATTAAGAGCATAGAAATAACAAAAATGTTCGGAAAAATAGAATTTAAAAAACCGAAACGATTGAAGTTCGTAGATATGTGTTAATTAATAACAATATCTATTAGCAATCAACCGTTTCGGCTAAAAGTTATTAAAAGATTATTTCTGCCTTTACAGTTTTTTACGGATTTTACAATTCCTTTTTATTCTGCGCCGGCGTTTTTCGCTCGCGGTTTCTTTTCGGCTGTTTTTTTAGCAACTTTGGAAACTGTTTTAATCGGCTTCGGCACTTTTGTTTTTGGTGCAGTTTTTTGTTTGGTTTTTTCTCGCGTTTTTTCTGCCGGACTCAAAAGTGCGCTCCAGCGATATTCGGGTGTTTCAAAACCTGTTTCCAGTTTTTTGAAGATAAATTCGGTCATCGCGTTCACAATCCAATTGTGATTATATTCACCGACTGAAGCGAGTTCGGCGTCCGGCGCAGGATTCATAAAATCAATCGCGTAGGGAACGCCGTCTTTAATCGCAAACTCGACCGTGTTCAAATCGTAACCCAACGCTTTACAAATCGTAATTACATCTTTCTCGACTCGCGCGTGGAGTTCGGGCGAAAGGTAATCTTCGACATTAACGTATTGCATTCCCGACAAATACGGCTTCGTCGGGTCATACGGCATAATCAAAACTTTTTCCTGCCCGACGCAGTAGCAGCGCACGAATTGGTCAAACTCGATGCCTTCCTGCAAAGTCATACAAAGTTTGCCCGATTGATTGTATTCATACCAGAGTTGTTCAAGCGAATGAATTTTCGAGACGTTTTTCCAACCGCCGCCGTCAAACGGTTTTAAAAATGCGGGAAAACCGACATAATTCACAATGCCTTCCCAATCAAGCGGAAATTCAAGGTTTTGCAAAGACTCGCTCGTGATGTCAGGAATATAATCTTGCTGCGGCAAGAGAACCGTTTTTGGAATCGCTACGTCGAGTTTTGCGGCTAAACTGAAATTGAAAAATTTATCGTCCGCCGACCACCAAAACGGGTTGTTGATAATGTAAGTTCCTTCCAGTGCCATGCGCTTTAAAGTTGCGCGATAATAGGGAACTTCGTGCGAGATGCGGTCAATAATCACATCGTATTTTTTTGTTTCGTCGAGACGAATACCGCCGACTTTGACCATTTCGGCGATTACTTCACCGCCGCCTTTTTCGTTGATGCTTGTAATAATTGATTCGGGAAACGTAACTTCACGTCCTGTTAAAATTCCGACTTTTTTCATAATTTTATTAAATTCCTCTTCTAAAAATTGATTTTAAATAATTGCCTGCGTTTTCGGGAAAATCCGAAATTGTTAAGTTTAATTTAGAATTGAGCGAGTGACAAGCAGACGAAAGTAGGTTTATAACACAAAATTAATTTACTCGCTGCAAAAACCAAACGGGCGCGTTAAATAAAAATTTGTGTTCCGTAGAATCTTGAAATAAAGGTTTGAAATTTTCCGCTAGCCAAAGTTTTACATTTTCTATATTTTCCTTTCCGCCTTTTACTGCCGCGATAACATTGGTAAGCGTCAATAAAAAACTTGTAAGTTCTGCGAGCGAAAAAATTATTGTATTTTCAATCCATTCGTGTTTGAGCAAGCGAAAACCTTCTCTTTCAGTTTCTTCGGCGGTGAATGAAGCCCACGCTCGAGGCGGAGTCGGATATTTTTTGAGGTATGTTTCTTTATACAAGATGTGAAATTCGGGATTTGTCGGCATCTGACCCGAAAAATAGTTGTCATAGATGATTATCCAACCCTTTTCTTTGAGAACTCGCCGCGCTTCGGAGAAAAATTTCTCGCGCTCGAGCCAATGAACGACTTGACTCATCGTGATTAAGTCAAACTCGTTTGCACCGAACGGCAGATTTTCCGCAGTCGAAACAAAATATTTAATATCCGCGTCTTTCCGAGCCAAGGCTATCATCTCGCGTGAAGCGTCAATTCCGACAACAGTTTCTGCAATTGTTTTCAAAGCAACAGTAGAAAGTCCCGTTCCGCAACCGATATCGAGCGCGGAAGGTAAAAGTTTCTTTAGAGAAAGAAACTCTTTAGCACGTTGAATTATTAGCGGATGAAAAAAAGGACGACCATCGGCGTATCTTTCGGCGACGGCTTTGGGATTGAAAAAGTTCATCAATCAGCTGTAGTTTTGGAAAAATCAAATCAAGCTAACTTCAAACCGAAAGTATGAGCCAAAGCAAACTCAACAGCATTCATTGTCGATAAGTTTCCGAGAGTTTTATCTATAAATTTCTCTTTAACAGTAACGAGGTTATCTGTTACGATAACCGAATCAAATTGCAAACCGCTTTGCCTTCCCTCAGGCGAATTTTGCAAAACAGTTACGCGACTTTTATGATTTGCCCGCATCATACTGCTGGTTATCATTGCAACAATGACTTGCGGTAAATTGGTTTGTAAATTGTCGGCTTGAACAACGAGCGCGGGACGTTTCTTTGCCGTTTGTAAATTTGAATCGGGAAACAAAACCAAAACAACATCGCCGCGTTTATAGCTTGTCATAAACTTCCATTTCGGGACGTTCCCAATCTTCTGCAAAAGAGACAAGCGCGGCGCGTTGCGCGGCGGCTTCTTCCGCGTTGATACCGCGTTCGCGCAGATTTACACTTCCCGTCTTTTCACCGCCGTTACGACTACGGGCGACAAACTTGGCATCAGTTTCAGAGTGTTGTTTTGCTTTTTGTTTTTCCGTCAAAAAATCAACAAAATTTTCAACTTCGACAACAGTTTCGGGCGAAAGTTTTTGGATTTTTTCGATTAAATCGGCATTTTGCATTATTTTAAGAATTTGAATTCGGCAAAAGCTCGTAGTTTCCCATCTGTCGATTATGTTCAAATGCTGCTTGCGGCGGCGATAAACGTCTAAAAGGTCAACAAAATCTTCCCAACGCTGGTCAAGCGAAGTCAAATTTGTCGGCAATTCTTTCGCGCCGGTAAATTTATGATAATTTTCCTGAATTTTATCTTTTTGCTTTTCAAGGTAAAGAACGGCTTCGCGCTCGCGCGGCGTGAAAGAGTTAATCAATTTTTTGCGATTGGCTTTAGCTAAATCACGCAAGCGTTCCTTTTCACGCCGATTAACAAGCTGGCGGTAAGCAGGCAGATTCGGAACGATAAACATATAAGCAATCTCGAAAATGATTGCGATGATAAGAGGAATAACGCTTTGCGTATAAGCCGCGGCAACCGCAAAACCGGCTAAACCCCAAAAATTGACCGGCTCTTTGATAGCTTCTTTGGCGTAAGAGGAATTAAACTTTGTAATTTGTTGTTGATACTTTGCTAAATCTGCCATAACTATTACTAGATGCTAATTTTGGCGGTTGCGTTTTGCCGATTATTTTCCGAAATCAACTTTCTTTTTCTTCGTTCAGCGAAACGCGGTCGAGCGTTACTTCGTCACTTGCTTCCGAATTAGCGGCAATCTGTTTTCCGCTCGAGTTTGAACCGCTTTCGAGCAAGCCCATTTGTTGTTTGTATTCGAGAAGTTTGTCTTGCAGTTGAATATCCATCGCTTCGCGTTCGATGTCCTGCATTTTTTGATCAACCGAAGACGTGCCGAGTTGTAGCTTTGCTTCGGCAGCGGCAACGCGGCGATCAATTTTCTCGCGCATTTCGTTAAATGTCGAAGCGTCGTCGCCGATGTTAAAAGTTTCCATCGTTTGCGCAAGCTGCTCTTGAAGTTTCGCTTGTTTCGACGCGCTGATTAGCTGCATCGCTTCGGCAGAGCGTTTCTGCATCTGCAAAACGTAATTATCACGTGCTTTTAAGGCTTGTTGCGAAGCATTTGCGGCGTGTTCAAGCTGGGCAGAAGTTTTTCCCAAATCGAGCTGCGCCTGCTGTAATTGACCGATGTAAGCCGTCGCTATATCGTCGCGTCCCAATTTCACGGATGCCTTAATTTTTGAATCGAGGTCAACAACCTGTTCGGAAAGACGTTCTTTATTTTTTGCCAGCATTCGTTCGGTCGCCATCACCTGCGCCACCGAATTATTCAAATCCGGCACGCGGTCGCGCATATCGCGGATAGTTTGCTGCAAAACCATTTCCGGATTTTCAACCTTGTCGAGCGCCGCGCCGGTTCCGGCAAAAAATAAGCGTTTTATTCTCATCCACAATCCCATTTTCTTATCTCGCTCCTCGAAGAAATTTGCGTGTCCAACAACATAAATCACAAACTTTACGATTTCATTTTCGCCAAAGTTGCAAAATATAGTTTAAGTATAACAAGTTTTCTAGTTTGTCTAAAACTTTATTTTATTTCTTCGGACTTTTTTCCTGCGCCGTATTAAATTCTTGACTTGAAAAGTCTTCAACTCTATCTTTATAAAGAAAACCTTGCTGTTTTGAGTTTGCTAATTCGAGTTCTTTTCTCAACTTTTCGGGAACATTGAATTCTAATTCAAGGCTTGGCAACATATGACTTTTGTGCGTATTGTTCAATCCGACTTTAACAATGACTTTTCCGTTCTCTAAACGGTCGAACGCAAATCCAGAATGTAATCTCCGGGTTAATCTTCCGTTATAATCTTCACCGAAACTAACATCTTCCATTCCCCAATCTCTTTTATCGTTATCCAGTTCATAAAGTTCTTTATCTTTTTTCTCAAACCATTCAATTAATTCGCTCGTATTTTTTGGCTTGAACTCTTTATCAATTTTCTCAATCGCTGCTCTGACTTTATTGTTTTTCAAAAGTGCTTCCAAAATTTGTTCGTCAGAAAAAAATTCTGTTAGTTTAACCGAACTGCCAACGAATTCCTCATCTTCTTTCGTATCAGAAATTAACTTAAAACTTTTCGGTTTATTTAAATTAAGAACGACTAAGTGTTTGTAATACTGCATAATTCCGCAAGCAAGAAACACTTCCGTTTCTATTGTCATTGTCGAACCAACAAGAGAGGCTATTTCACCGTCAAACCAGACTGAACAATTTTCCATTTCAAGTATTTTCTTTGTTTGAATATACTTTCCTAGCTTTTCAGAATATTCGCGCTCATATTTGTAATTTTTCTCAAATAACCTTTCGGTGTAATACGAAAAAACTTTTTCAACACCCTTATCTGATTCAACGTATATATCTTTTGTCGTCCAGCGAATTTTGAAACCGTCGCTTTCACCGTTCCAAATTTTCTTTTCTATATCTTCATCTATATTTCGTGTTGGGGAAGTTTCGATTATTTCAGCTTTAGTTGGATGAACGCTCTTTTCAATATTAAAAGGAAATGAATCATTTGTTTCAGCGTTTTGAGTTGAGCAAGCT
>JAIVJJ010000325.1 GCA_020200095.1 Acidobacteriota bacterium
CGGCTCGGTTTCGGTCGCATCGAAGTTTTGACCAAGCCCGGCACGGACAAACTGCGCGGCTCAGCATTTTTTAATTTCAACGACGAAAGTTTGAACTCGCGCAATCCGTTTGCCCTTAATCGCGCGCCGAGTCAGACACGCTTTTTCGGCGGCAATCTTTCAGGTCCGGTGCAAAAAGGAAAATCCTCGTTTTTTATAGACATTAACAATCGGAGCATTGATGACAACAGAGTAGTTAACGCTACTATTCTTGACCCGTCTTTTAACATTGTTCCGTTTCAGCAGGACGTTACAGTGCCGACCAGCAGGTTTTCTATTGCTCCGCGCTTTGATTATCAAATAAACGCGAGCAATACGCTGGTTGCACGTTACAATTTTACGCGCGTCAAAGCCGATAATTTTAACGGCGGATTTTCACTTCCGAGTCTTATGTCGGAAAGTTCCAACACCGAACACGAATTCCGATTGACCGAAACGGCAATTTTGAATCCGAAGACGGTTAACGAAACTCGCTTTGAATACGAAATCAATCGTCGTACTCAAATTGGTGATAATTCTATTCCGACAATAAATGTGTCCGGCGCGTTCGTCGGCGGAGGCGCTCAAATCGGCACGAATTTTAACAATAATAATAATTTTGAATTGCAAAATTACACGACGACTTCATTCGGCGCAAACAGCCAACACTCCGTAAAATTCGGCGGACGGCTGCGCGGCGTAACTATTAAAGACCAATCCGAATCGAATTTCGGCGGCACGTTCACTTTTACAGGCGTTCCCGAACTTCGCGCAAATTCAACTTGTAATAGAGAAGATCCGGGCTGCATCATCAGACCTGCCATTACGTCAATCGAACAATACCGCCAGAAACTTTTAGGCAATCCTGATCCGATTTTCAACCCGAACCAATTCAGCATCGTGTCAGGAAATCCGCTTGCCGACGTTTCGCAATACGATGTCGGGTTATTTGTTACGGACGATTGGAAGCTGCGACCGGATTTGACTTTAAGTTTCGGCTTGCGCTACGAAAATCAAACGAATATCAACGACAATATGAATTTCGCGCCGCGCTTCAGTTTCGCGTATTCGCCCGGCGCAGGTGGCGCGCGACAGCCGAAAACGGTTTTTCGTGGCGGCGCGGGCGTTTTCTTCGACCGTTTCAGCGAGAATTTTACTTTGCAGTCGGAGCGGTTCAACGGAACGAATCAAGCTCAATATATCGTCAGCAACAATCCGGCTCTTTTAAGTCAACCCGTATTTACATTAAACGGTGTGACCAGCGTGCCGACCGTCACGCAAATTGCTGCCATTGCGCCGGGAACATTTACTGTTCGCCGCATAGATGAAGGATTGCGGTCACCGACGACGTATCAATACGCGCTTTCGGTTGAAAGGCAATTGCCTTTCAGAACGAGAGGCTCAATTTATTTTGTCGGAAGTCGGACAATTCACCAGCTTCGCACGCGCAATATAAACGCGCCGGTTTGCGGATTCACAACCGCTTGTCCGACAAGCACCCAGCAAATACAATCGCTGCGCCCCGACTCGACGCAGGGCAACATTTACGAATACGAAGCGAGCGGCGTTTCAAACCAGCAGCAGTTGATTTTTAATGTCAGTTCGCAACTTAGTTCAAGAATTTCTTTCAACGCGAATTACCGCTTGGGATTTGCCAAAAGCGATACTGACGGCGCGGGAAGTTTTCCGGCTTACACCTATGACTTGAGCGGCGAATACGGCAATTCGCAGCAAGACATCAGACATTTCTTTTCGATGTTCGGTTCTTTTCAATTGCCTTGGAATATTCGCATGAGTCCGATTATTATCGCTCGCACCGGCGTTCCATTTAATATCGTTACCGGACAAGATACGAACCGTGATTCGATTTTCAACGAACGTCCGACTTACGCGCAACTGAGCGCCGCCTGCGTTCAGCGCGAACTGTCGTTTTCGTTCTGCGACATCGGCGATGTTTCAGACCCTTCGGCAATTGTTCCGCGCAATTACGGACGCGGACCGAATTTCTTTTCGGTTAATCTGAACTTTACCAAGACAATCGGCTTTGGCGGTTCGAGACGGATTGCGCAGGAAACTAACGGGCAAGCGCCGAGCGCCGCGGGCGAAGGCGCAAATCGTCCGGCAAACGCTGACGGCGCGAATGCCGGCGGTAATCGCCGTGGTGGACGCGGTGGCGGCGGCGGCGGCGGCGGACGTGGCGGCGGTTTCGGAGGCTTTGGTGGTCCCGGCGGTCCCGGTGGCGGCGGCTTCGGCGGAGGCGGAAGCGATAAACCTTATAACTTAACTTTCGGACTGCAAATTAACAATCTGTTTAATCGCGCAAATTTCGCGCCGCCGGTCGGCAACTTGAATTCAATCCGCTTCGGTCAATACACTTCGATTGTTAGCGGCGGCTTTGGCGGTTTCGGCGGTGGCGGCGGTTTCGGTGGCGGCGGCGCGGCTAATCGCCGGGTTGAATTAACGATGCGTTTTAGCTTCTAAATTGCATTTCAATAATAAAAAGAAGGACGAAAGTTAAACTTTTGTCCTTCTTTTTTCGTATCTTAAAACGCATTTTACTTTCCAAAAAAATCATTCGGGAGAAATATGAAAAAATATCCGATTCTTTTGCTGATGTTTGTTTTTGCCGTCAACTTATCGGCGCAAAACGGACAAAAATCAAAGCAGAATACGAAAGGCAAAAGCCCAAACGCCGTCGAAGTTTCCGAAACTAAAACGCCGCTCGAACTTGCCAAAGCGACCTTAAAGCTTTATGGGGGTGAGAAATTCAAAAATATGAAAACCCTGGTTATTCGTGGTACAGCTGACATTTCCGGCTCACCGACAATGACTTTTCCGGCGACGTTCGCAATGATTTACGCGGGCGATAAATATCGTCTGGAAGTAACTAATCCGATTCAGCCTTTTAAGCAGGTTTATGACGGACAACAAACCTTGTCTTCCATCAATAATGTCAGTCTTCCGCCGATAAACCGACTCGGCTTTCCGCTTTTGCAGAAAATTGAAGAAAAAGATTTCGTCGTTTCGGAATTGCCGGAAAGCAAGAAGAAATCCGGCTTTCGGATAACTTCGCCAGATGGTTTTTACACAGATTTTTTTGTTGATGAGAAAACCGGATTGGTAAAAAGTTACGAATCGAGTTACGAAATTCGCGGCAGAACCGTTACGACTTCCGTCCAGATAGACAAACTGCGAGAAGTCGAAGGCGTTAAAGTGCCGGAAAGATTTGCCCAACGATTTGATATGGGACAATTTACGGTTTACTCGGATTTCAAAGCGAAAGAAATTATAGTCAATTCCTCTGTGGCGGACGATGTTTTTTCAATATCAAAATAAATAAACTGAAAAATGAAATTGGAGAACAGAAAATAGAATTAAATATATTTTTCCGTTTTCCATCTGTTAAACACTCATAATCTCATGCTGTTTGTTTTTGGCAAGCTCATCAATTTTGCTCGTGAAAGAATTGGTAATCTTTTGAACTTCCTCAAGTCCGCCGCGCTCATCATCTTCGGAAATTTCTTTATCCTTGAGCATTGATTTCAGCATATCATTTGATGTATGGCGAACCGCTCGAATTGCAATTCTGTGTTCTTCAGCAATTTCCTGAACTTGTTTAGCGAGTTGTTTGCGGCGTTCTTCGGTTAAAGGCGGAATTGGCAGGCGAATAAGTTTACCGTCGTTTGACGGATTAAACCCTAGGTTTGCCGAGTTTATCGCTTTTTCAATTGCGCCGAGCTGTGAAGAGTCCCAGGGCTGAACCGTCAGCATTTGCGCTTCGGGCGCGTTGACCGAAGCCATTTGACTAAGCGGCGTCGGAACGCCGTAATAATCAACCATTATGTTATCAAGTAATCCGACCGCGGCTCGACCCGTGCGAATGTTGGCAAGTCTGCGTTTAAAGTCCTCAATCACCGCTTCCATACTCGGCTTTGTTTCTTTTATTACTATATCTACGCTCATAATTTCCCAAGGTCTTTATTTCCAAAAGTGTTTAATTATTAAATTCCGGTTATCAATCGCCTGTTTACTTCGCCGGATTCTCCTATAGGATTTCGGTCTGATTCGTGATAAAAAATTCACTTTAACGGGATGGCGGAACTGTAACCGATTCGGTTTTGAGTTGAAGATTCATATTTTAATGTTAGTGAATTTCCGTCCAGAACCGCAAACTTAAAATTTAGCCAGCCGTTTGTATTTTTCCATTAAGCGATACAATCGTTCCAATCGTCAAATCGCCGTTAACCGCTTTTATTATATTGCCCGACTCGGTCATATTAAAAACCATAATCGGTAAATTATGCTCCATACAAAGCGAAATTGACGAAGCATCCATTACCTTTAACTGCTTTTCCAAAACTTCCTGATAAGAAATTTTCTTAAAGCGCGTAGCTTCGGGATTTTCCATCGGGTCGGCAGAATAAATGCCGTCAACTTTTGTGCCCTTTAAGATTATATTCGCTTTGATTTCCAATGCCCGCAGCGCGGCGGCGGAATCAGTTGTGAAAAACGGATTTCCCGTTCCCGCAGCGAAAATCACGACCCTTTTCTTTTCCAGATGTCGCATAGCACGGCGGCGAATAAACGGCTCGGCGAGCTGCGGAATGTCAACTGCCGACATTACGCGGGTGTAAACATCCAACTTCTCCAACGCGTCCTGCAAAACGACGGCGTTCATTACAGTTGCGAGCATTCCGATATAATCGGCGCTCGACCTGTCCATATTTCCAGCCGATTTGGAAACTCCCCGAAAGATATTGCCGCCGCCAACAACAATGGCAATTTCAACACCGAGCGCATAAACGGCTTTAATTTCACTAGCGACGGCTTTCGCAACATTTGTATCAATGCCATAATTACGCTCGCCCATTAAGGCTTCACCGGAAAGTTTTAACAAAATTCGTTTGTATGCAGGCTTCATTTTGTAGTAGTCAGTAGTCAGTAGTCAGTAGTCAGTAGAAAATCCGATTAAGCTGGATTCTGACTTCCTGTCTTCTGGCTACTTATCTAACCGACCATTGATGCGACTTCCGCCGCAAAATCATCGTTTCCTTTTTCGATGCCTTCGCCCATTTTGTAGCGCGTAAAGCGTCTGACGGAAATGTTCTCTTTAATCGAAGCAATTTTTTCCGTGACCAGTTCACCGATGGTTTTACTCGGGTCTTTAACAAACGGCTGTTCAAGCAAAACATTTTCTTCGTAGTATTTATTCAAACTTCCTTCGACGATTTTTTCAATTACGTTTTGCGGTTTATTCGCGTTTTTCTCATCGTTTTTGATTCGTCCGAAGGCAATTTCACGCTCTTTATCAAGAGTGTCAGCGGGAACGGCTTCGCGATTTAAGTATTTCGGATCAGACGCTGCAATGTGCATCGCTACGTCTTTAACAAGCTGCTGAAATTCTTCGCCACGCGCGACGAAATCCGATTCGCAGTTGATTTCAACCAACACTCCGACCTTTCCGCCCATATGAATATACGAGCCGACAACACCTTCCGCCGTCACGCGACCGGCTTTTTTGCCAGCCGTTGCCATACCTTTCTTACGAAGGTTTTCAATCGCTCGTTCTTCATTTCCGTCTGCTTCGACTAAAGCATTTTTACAATCTACCATTCCCGCGCCGGTCTTTTCGCGCAAGGATTTTACCAAACTTGCTGTGATT
>JAIVJJ010000077.1 GCA_020200095.1 Acidobacteriota bacterium
TAGCGCAGACGGCGGGCATGGCGAAGATCGCCGCGAGACTCGTCAACTCGCTCAACAGATCAAGCGCGAAGAGTTTGCGGAGACTGACGGGGTAGAGCAGCATTCGCCCGGGTGTGAACTGCCCGCCCCCGCCCAAACTCAGTGGCATGGTAGCCCACGTCAGATAAATCGTCGCGAGCAGAATGAAGAGAACCAACGCGCCTCGCAACTCCGCTCCGCCCGGCCCCGTCAACGCGGCGTTCCCGCCGACCGACCGACCGACGAGCGCGTAAGCCGCCACACCCATCCCGCCCGCCACCAGCAGGGCAATCATCAATCCCACCAGCATCGTCAACAACGAAGCCACGCGATTCGCCGTCCCGCCACGTGCCTTTCGCCTGAAAGCGTTGCGAAACAAACGCCACTTCAACCAAATCAAGGCTCTGAGCTGTGACATGTCCGAGTGTGTCTCTGAGTAACCCGTGAAAAGTTCGGGCATTTTTCTTCGCGGTTTAGCTTTGCGCCTTTGCGCCTTGGCGTGAACCTCCCCGGCAGGAGAAGTCTCCGAACTTTCCAACACTTACTTGACACTAAACTTGCGCCGCCGTCTTCTCCACCTGTGCTGCGATGCGCGCCGGCTCATTCGGCAGCTAAAAGGCGCTGGATCATCTCGTCAAGTTCCTCAAGATTGAGCGGCTTGGTCAGGTAATCCGTCTGCCCCGCGCCGAGCGTGTCGATCCGTAAGAAGAGATCAATGCCGCGCGTGCCGTAAGCGGAATTGGTCAGAATCGGCACTCGCTCAAGCCCGGGCAGTTGGCGAATGCGCTGCGCCGCCGTCACCCCGTCGAGCTTCGGGAGTTGCAAATCCAACACAATCAAATCAGGCCGCTCGCGCCCCGCCACTTCGACCGCTGCCTCGCCATCGCCCGCCTCCAACACCCGATAGCCCTGCTGCTCCAGAAAAGTCCTGAGCATCTCCCGCACGTCTTCCTCATCCTCGACCACCAACACCGTGCGCCGCGCCGAATCTTGTCCGCCCATCACTCATCCTCACTCATGAAATAATTTTCGGGGACTTGCCACATCAAGGGAGAGCTACCACCTCATCATTTTATATACCAACGGCAAACCGCGCGAACCGCCGAACACGCTCATCGGTGAGGACACGACGAGGATACAATCCTTAGCTTCGTTTTAGTGATGAGCTTAACGAATGACCAAATTACCGCCGCCCAACAATTGCTCGATGGTATTCGTTCCATTCCAATTGCTGGAGAACAACAACGCGCCGGTATTGTTGCCGTACACGGTAATCCCGATGGTGTCTATGCTGCCCGGCTCGCCCTTGTCGGTCAGTTTCATTTGGAATGAATGACCGCCGCCGAGCGAAATCGGATCAAGTGTGTCGGTAATGTCCGTGATGTTCGCTTTGCCGGTGTAAATTGCCGTCCTTGCGGAAGGATTGGCATTATTGACCGTTAGCGTGTCCATCTGGTTGCCCTTGATTTGATAGACGCGCCCGCCCGCCCCACGAACAATCACGTTGACTCTGCCTTGCAGACTCTTGCCGCTATTGTTGTACTTGACGTTGAAACCGAAGTTGGTCTTTAAGCCCGCCGCGCCCGCGTATTGTCCGGCGGAACTCGTCGGATTCGTCATCACGAGATAACCCCCACCCGTGATGAAGTTTGTGCCGAGCGGTTTGGAAACCGTCACGACTTCAACATCGGTCGAAGCATCGCGAGTGTAATAACCGTTGACGCGGAAGCCGATGGTGTAATCGAGCGAATCGGCTGAACCGATGTTGACGTTCCAACTATAAACGGCAGTTCCGACTTTCGTATCGCCCGCCGAGACGAGTGAAATCGGCACAGTCGCAATATCGGTGTTAGTGTCGGCGTTGACAAACGTCAACGTCGCCTTACTGATGTCGCCCGCATTGCCGTCAGACAACGGATCGACTGCCGTAATGTCTTTAACGGTTGCCGAAAGCTGCACGGTCGCCGTGCCACAAGTCGCGCAAGTCGTGTTCACGAACAGCATTCCCGTATAGAAAATACGGGCGTCTTCGCGCGTGACGTTCAGCGCCCCGGAGCCCATGGAGCCGCTGATATTCGTTGACACCGGCGCGAAAGCGGCTGTCACGGTGTAGCCTCCGGGAGCGTTCGTGATGATGAAAGTGCCTGTGGCCGTCAGCGCGCCGCCGGAGACGGCATAAGCAATCGGCGAGGTTGGCGTCAAGGTCGTCGTACCGATCTTGAATGTCACGGTTCCGCCCAGATTGATTTGGGTTTGCACCGCTGCATTAGCACCGGTGATGGTTGCGGTCAGCGTCACGGGATCGCTGTACTGCGTAGCAGCAGGATTGGGCGAAACCGTTACGGCAGTCCCCGCCGCCGTAATAGCACCGGTTGTATTGACTACAGTGCCGACCATGTAGTTGTTGCCGCCGTTGCCGTCGTCGACCGTGTAAGTAGCCACCGAAAGCGTCTTGTTCATTCCGACGTTCTGGTTGTCGTAGGTTTCGCTCAGTCCCGTAACGCTATCGCTCATGCCTTGCAAACCGCTCACTGTCGGAACGGCGGCGGCGCTGATCGTCCCGTCGAAGACTTTGGTGTTGGTCACGGCGGTAATGGTCAGCGGAGCCTTGGTAATGACGCCGTTCGTGTTGGTCACAGTGTTGACCATGTAGTTGTTGCCGCCGTTGCCGTCGTTAACGGTGTAACCAGCCACCGAAAGCGTCTTGCCGTTGCCGGCGTGCTTATCGTTGTAGGTTTCTGACAAGCCGGTGACGGTATCGTCGCTTTGCAGCCCGCTGAACGTCGGGGTCGCGGCGGCGCTCGCCGTGGCGTCATAGACTTTGGTGTTGGCAACCGCCGTGATGGTTAAAGTCCGCTGCGTAATGTCGGCGGTCGTCGTGGCGGTTGTGTTGAAGGTAACCGGCTTGTTCGTGCCGACGTTCTTATTATTGAACGAAGCGCTCATGTAGCTCGTCGTGAGCACATCGCCGGACACGCGGTCGTCGGACAGATTCACCGTTGCGTTTGTGTTTCCGTCATAGACTTTGTTCACTCCCGCAGCCGAGACGGTCAATGCTCTGGCGGTAATATCCGCCGCCGTCGTCGCCGTTGTGTTGAAGGTGTAGTTGCCCATGTCCGCGCCGGAGATGGAAATGCCGGACACACTGACAGGTTTGCCCGTTCCAACATTTTTGTTATCGGTGAACATCGCGCTCGCGTAACTCGTCGAGAGCATATCGTCCATGACGCGATCATCCGACAAAGTAACGGTCGCATCGGTCGTGCCGTTATAGGTTTTGTTCACGCCGGTTGCCGACACGGTCAATGCTCGCGGAGTGATGTCGGCGTTGGTTGTCGCCGTCGAATTGACCGTGTAGTTTCCGGCATCCGTGCCCGACAGACTCAAACCCGTTGCCATGACTGGCTTGTTCATACCGACATTCTTATTGTTGAACGTTGCCACGCCGCCTGTGTAGGTAACGGCATCGCCGCCGAAGACGCCCATCAGTGTGCGCGAGGCTATCGTCGCCGCTGTCGTGCCGTCGTAGGTTTTGTTTTGAGCGGTAATGCTGCCGGTAATCGCCAACGCCGTAATATCCGCCGTTGCGGTCGTCGAAGTGTTGGCGCTGTAGTTACCCGCGTCCGCGCCGCCAATCGTGATGCCGCTCACGGTGACGGTTTTACCTGTGCCGACGTTTTTATCGGCGAACGAGGCGCTGCCGTAATTGGCATTGACGGTATCGCCGCTGATTTTGCCTGCAATTGAAAGCGTCACGGTCGCCGCCGCCGTGCCGTCATAGACTCTGTTGATGCCGGTCGCGCTGATCGTCAACGCTTTGGCGGTGATGTTTGCGGTGGTCGCTGCGGTCGTGTTGGCGAGCAAGTAGTTGCCCGCGTCCATGCCCGAAATCGAAATTCCGGTCACGCTCACGGGTTTGTTCATGCCGACATTCTTGTTGTCGAAGGCTGCCGAGGTGTAAGCCGCCGTCAACGAATCGCCGAAAATACGGTTGTCGGAAAGCATGACCGAAGCCGCCGCCGTCCCGTCATATTCTTTGTCTTGTCCGGTTGCGGTGACGGTCAAAGATTTGGCGGTGATGTTGGCGGTTGCCGCAGCCGTCGTGTTGCCGAGGATGTAGTTTGCGGCATCCGCGCCGCTCGTGATGACAATGCCGCTCACGCTGACGGGCTTGCCCGTGCCGACCGTTTTATCCGCGAAGCTGGCCGAATAATTTAAGACCACGTTATCGCCGGCGACGACATTCCCGCTCAAAGTTACCGTCGCTGCCGTCGTGCCGTCATAGACTTTGTTCACGCCGGTTGCGGTGACTGTCAGCGTTCTCGGCGTGATGTTGGCTGTGGTTGTTGTCGTCGCGTTGGCGGCGTAATTGCCGGCATCATCGCCGGAAATTGAGATGCCGCTGACCGACACCGTTTTTCCGTTCCCGACGTTCTTATCGGCAAAGCTTGCCGTCGTGTAACTCGTCGTGAAAATATCACCCGTGATGCGGTCGTCAGAAAGCGTCACCGTCGCCGCCATCGCGCCGTCGTAAGTCTTATTCACGCCCGTGGCCGTCACGTTAAGCGTTCGGGCAGTGATGTTGGCTGTTGTGGTTGCGGTTGTTGACGAGAGCATGTAGTTGCCCGCCGTCGTACCCGACAAGCTCAAGCCCGTTGCCGTGACGGTCTTGCCGTTGCCGACATTCTTATTACCGAACGTCGCCGTGCCGCCGGTTAGACTGACATCATCGCCGCCGATCACGCCGCCGCTCAACGTGCGGGTCAGAATCGTCGCGGCGGTCGTCGCATCATAGACTTTGTTATCGGCGGTGATGTTGGCGGTCAGCGTCTTTTGATTCACCGTTAGCGTGTTGCTGCCGGTGCTGGCGTCGAAGCCGGAATCGCCCGCGAAGTTGGCCGTCACACCGCTATTAACTCCAGCGTTGTAAGTTCCGGCGTTGATGCCGGACAGGCTGGCGGAGAGGCTGGCCTGACCACTGGCGTTCGTCGTTGCCGTCGTAGCGACGCTCACGCCGTTGAGTTTGAAACTAATCGTTTTGCCGCTCACGGGCGAGTTATCGGAAGTTTTTGTCAGTGTCGCCGTGAGCGTGGCATTGCCGCCATAAGTGCCACTCGCGGCAGAAACCGTCAGAGTAGTCGGGGCCGTGGCATTGACTGTTTGAGTTGTCGTGCCGCTGCTAGAGGCATAGTTGGCATCACCGGCGTAGCAGGCGCGGATGGTATGGGAGCCTGCGGTTAAGACGGAGGTGCTGACGTGCGCGATCTTGTTCGAGGCATTGAGCGTGTCAGTGCCTAACACAGTGCCGCTAGAGCAATCTGTGCCGCCGTCCCTGAGCGTGACAGTCCCAGTCTTATCCGTCGTGCCGTTAGGCGCGGTGTCGGTGACCATGATTGTAAAGGTGACTGACTGCCCGACGGTTGAAGGGTTGGGAGAACCAGACAGGGTGGTTGTAGTCGGGTATTTGTTTACTGTCTGAGTAACGGCAGCCGATGTGCTGGTGTTGAAGTTGCTATCACCGCCATAAACGGCTGTGATCGAATGACCGCCGATTGACAGCGATGAAGTTGAGAATGTGGCTTGATATTGACCTGAAACTAGACTGAGATTCCCTGTTCCTAGTGTCGTTGCCCCGTCCTTAAATGTAACTGTCCCGGTGGGCGCTCCTACACCTCCCGCGGTAGCATGAGCTACCGTTGCGGTAAAGGTCACGGAGTCCCCGCTAATTGAAGGATTGAGACTCGAAGTGAGTGCCGTTGTTGAGTTAGCCTTGTTGACAACTTTGCTGATCGTAGCGGTTGCGCCAACCGCTATAGTAGGCGCAGGCTCGCTCTTGCAAGAGCCAGTAGTTGGTCGTGTTGCAACAGACACATTCAACACCGTTGCAGTCAGAGTAACAGAACCGGGTGCTGTCGCGGTTGTATCCCGATAGAAGAAGTCAGGAGTATTTTGGCTACCCGAAGCTATGGTTAGATCAATAGATGTAGAGGTGAAAGAGCCAGAGTTAGATGAGTCAAACCGGCCGGCTGAAGAGCTTGATGTGATTCGCACTGTGATGCTGTCGCCACACGAAACATCTGCCGCAGCTCCGTTGCTCTTTTGAGACTGCACTCTCAAGCGGCTGTTACTTCCACCGGTATTTGAAACTCCCACAGTGAAGCTACTAACCTGATCGATAGTATTAAACCCGATCTTCGCAATATCACCGCTCGCGTCTGTGAAAGTGGTTTGCGCCGTCCATCCTGAAGATTGACCTTTTGCGCCCAAGATATATGCAACGCCGTTGTCATGCGCTTCCGGGGCATACTGATTGAAGGTGAAGTTGCCGTTCGCGTCGGCTTGAACGCTGAAGACGTTTTCCGTGTGGGTGTGCGGGTCTTCGTGGAGCGTGAGAATGACCATCTCGAACGCTTGCCAGCCTCGGCCTGTCATGACGACCGGCGTGCCGGGCGCGTAATCAAGCAAGTCCGTCGTGACACTCGCCGACGAACTGTTATAGAGCGTCGCCGCGTTGCTCGGATTGCCGTTGCTGTCAACGCCGCCGGCGACCAAAGCTTTGTTCAGACTAGGAAGTTCGGTAATGGTCTGCCCGCCGCTCAGGAGCGCGGCGCGCGAGGGCGAACTCATAATCTCGGCGATCAGTTCGGCGTGATCGTCGCCCGCCGGAGTGATGTTGTGAGCGTGCGCGCCGAAGATGCCCGCCACCGGGTCGTAGATTTCGATGACGTGGTGAGCGGAGTCGCCGCCGCCGATGATCTGGACTTTTCCGTCCGGCAGCACGCGCAAGACCGCGCGCACATGCGCGTCCACCAATTGGTTGCCGACCGGCGAGAAGTTTTGGCCGTCGAAGGTTTCACCCGAACGAAGCTCGCTGCCGCCCGCGTCTTGGCCGCCAACGAGCAAAACCCGTCCGTCCTGCATCAACGTCGCCGAGTGTTTGAAGCGCGCGACGCTCATCGTCGCCGCGACTGGATTAAAAGTGTTCGTTGCCGGATTGTAAATCTCCGCGCTGCCTGTGGCGTCGCCGCCTGCGATCAGGATTTTGCCGTCGGCTAACGGGGTCGCCGTCTGTCCGGCGCGGGCCGCGCCCATAAACGGGCCGGCGGAGAATCTGCCGCTCGTCGGATCGTAGATTTCTGTGGAGGCGAGAGGCACACCGTTGACGTCGTGGCCGCCGCTGATGAGAACGCGATCCCCTAGCCGTGTCGCCGTGTGGTCGGAGCGCGAGGCGGTCATGCTGCCCGTTGAGGCAGTGGTCCCTTGCGCGGGATTGAAAATCTCTGCCGTGCCGCCGATGTCGCCGCCCGCAATGAGAACGCGGCCATCGGCTAAGAGCGTCGCCGTGTGGCCCTGCCGCCCCGCGTTGAGCGTAGCATTCGCAGCAGTCTCAACCGGACTGGCAGTGTTCAGATAATTCAGGGTCGTTGTCCCGGCCTTGTCCTGACTGCCGCTCAGTGGTGTCGAGTTTTTAGCCGAAATACCGAACAGCAGTGTGCCGACCGATGCGCCGATTGAGTTGGCGGCGGAAGTCGCAGTGACTGCCGCTGCGCTGCTGGCGGCGATGATGATGAGCAGCACGGCTAGGCGGTTGCGCGTGCGGAGCAGAGACAGAGACGTAGCGACAGTGGTAAGGGTGCGGGACAAGCTGATCTTTTTCACGGGGCGAACTCCTTCTGGGTGTTGGTGAGGATGGTGTCGGGTGAAATCCTCTTTGGTTATTCGGGTGGACGTTTATTCCTCAAATAAATGTTCTGTAAACGCGAGAGCCACGCCGCATGTGCCGTCGGGCAGCATGGCGGCACGGAGTATCTCGCCGGTGGCAAAGAGACGGAGGGGCGGCGCTTCGCTGCTGGGGTTGGCGGTGAAGCGGACTGCCACAAAAAGCTGTGTGCCGGGCGCAAGGCAGCGCGCCAAGCGCATGTGGAGGCCGCCGGCGCTGATGTTGTCGATGATGGTGGCGGCCTCGAACGTCTGCCCGTCTTCATCGATGCCGCTAACCTTAACGGGCAGGGCTTCGTCGATGCGCGGATGCTGGCGACGCTCTCCCGCGTGCGCGGCGGGGTTGAAAGTCGTGTTCGCTAATAGCTCCTGCATCGAGATGATAATCAGCCTCCCGGTTCTGGTTGTAGCTTGAGCGCACGGAAGATACCGCAAGCGGGCGCGCGGCGCATGAGACATAACTACTCTTTTGGTTGGGACAAATGTCACTTTTTTCGGCGGGCGAAGGCGGGACAAATGTCCTGCGGGGTGGAGTTTTTTTTGGCAGTGGCTTAGAGAAGAGAGTTCACGCAAAGGCGCAAAGGCGCAAAGGAAAACCGCGAAGAAAAAGGCGTTTAGCTTTTCACGGGTTATTTAGCGGGGCAGCTTGGCGAGGCCGTAGCGGTAGGCGTAGATCATGAGTTCGAGGCGGCTCGGGACGCCGAGTTTGTCGTAGATGGCGGTGAGGTGGTTGCGGACGGTCTTTTCGCTGATGAAGAGGCGTCCGGCGATCTGTTCGTTCTTTAGTCCCTCGCCGATAAGCGTGATCACATCC
>JAIVJJ010000208.1 GCA_020200095.1 Acidobacteriota bacterium
CTTGAAAGATGTTTTTCAAATCCACGCTTTCCTTTCAGGTTTTATTCAAACCGCGTCCCGGCGGCGGTGGCGCAGCCGGTGCCGATGAGGTGGTCGTTGGCATCGAAAACTTCGATTGCAGAGCTCGTTGTAAACTCATCGCCGCTGGCTCCGAGTTCCAAGGCAGCCGTAACTTTCTGCGATCCGATGAAAACCCCGCTCGCGTTATAGCGGTAGAACGTGAAAGCGAACGAGTAATCTTGCAAGCCGTGTTCGCGCTGCCAAACTCCGTGACCGGGACTACGCAGAGCCGGACTGGAACCGGGACCAATACCGTATTCCGACATGGTGCCGCCTTTGTTAAAAGTGAACAGACCCCGAAGAGGAGGAGCGACCGGATCGCCCGTTTGACAGTTACGCGGCGTTACTACCGTTCGCCACACGCCGTCGATGGTTCTTTCGCTGGCCTGTGACGACTCCGACGATTGTTTATCTTGAATGTTTTGACCGGAAACCATAGAAGATGTCATGGTCAAAGCCGTAATCACCGCCAACACGATGACTAATGTTTGTTTTGTCAGATTCATTTTTTTCTCCTTCATTGGTTGAAAATCTTGTTTTGCATCGGCGGCAGCATTACAGTTAGCGGATTCAGAAAAGCGTTGATTGAACCACCTGTTGCCAGCGCCGTCCGAGGCGTGTTTGACTTTAAGTTAATACTTTTGTCGCGTCCTTCCGTTTGCTTGAAAGTTTCCTGATTGATTTCTGGCTTTTTCTGAAACTTTTTATGTCTCAGCCGAACAAAGAGTTATACGAGTTTGACGAGTTTCGTCTGGACGTAACTGAACGCCTTTTGTCGCGCCGAGGCGAGCGTGTACCGCTTACCGAAAAGGCTTTTGAGACGCTGTGCGCTCTGGTCAAGCACGGCAATCATCTCGTTGGCAAAGATGAATTGATGATGGAGGTTTGGGCGGGCGCGATTGTCGAAGAAAACAACTTGGACAAAAATATTTCGTATTTGCGAAAGGTTTTAGGCGAGAAAGCGGACAAGGCGAAATTTATCGAAACGGTGCGCGGACACGGTTACAGATTTGTTGCCGAAATCCGTGAAGTTGCAGAAGAGGAGAAAGACGCAGAGACACGAGGATACGGGGACCCGGGGACGGAAGTTTTAAGTTCCATGCTCCAAGTTCCAAGTCAGAACGGGAACGAGTCAGAACCGCCTGCGGTAGCGGGCGGGCAAAACGATTTGGGATTCCGGATTTCGGATTTCGGAATTAAAGATGAGCAATCAACAAAGGACGAAGAAAGGAGGATCAAGGACGAAAAAACGAATCGCTCGTGGCTTATCGCCTTAA
>JAIVJJ010000209.1 GCA_020200095.1 Acidobacteriota bacterium
CGGCGAGGCGGTGCAGATCTCCGATAAAATTGCTTATGATCCCATCTTCTCGCCGGACGGAAAGTTAATTTCCTGCTGGTATTATGACGAGAGCGCTAAACCGCCGCTTTATCGCCCGGCGCTCATCTCTTTTGAAGACGGACGGCTTATTAAAGTGCTTGATTTTCCGACGACTGCTCGCAGACCTATTTGGTCGCCCGACGGGCGCGAGTTTATCTACGTTGACCGGCGCAACGGCGTTGACAACATCTGGAGCCAGCCTGTTGCGGGTGGCATGCCGAAACAGTTGACCAAATTCAGTTCGGATTTTATAGACAACTTTGACCTTTCGAGCGACGGAAAACGCTTTGTTATATCTCGATCTACGGGCAATAATGACATAGTTCTGATTAAAGATTTTAGATAAGATTAAAAATCTTACAAGAAACTCGAGTTCCTGAAAAGTTGCTCAAAGTTGACGGCAAATCACCCCTTTGCGCGACGACACGCGCTTTCAGGATTTTATGCGGCGAATCGGTTTGCCGCAATTAGTTTAAGAGATGAATGCAGAACATTGGCAAAAAATAAAAGGCATGCTTGATGATGCGCTCAAACTTGATGCACGGAAACGCCAACAGTTTCTTGATAATGCTTGCGGCAATGATCTGAAGCTACGCCGAGAAGTGGAAGAACTTCTCAACTCGTCCGAAAACATTAAAAGTTTTATGGAACAGCCCGCTGTCAAAGAAGTCGCCGAAGTTATCGTCAATCAGAAAGATAAATTGACAAGCGGTCAGAGTTTAGGTCATTACAAAGTTATCGAACAAATTGGCGCGGGCGGAATGGGTGAAGTTTTTCTCGCTGAAGATTCGCGTCTACGGCGGAAAATCGCGCTTAAAGTTTTGCCTGAAAATATTGCTCAAGACAAAGACCGCTTGCGTCGTTTTGAGCAGGAAGCGTTTGCCGCATCTGCGCTTAATCACCCAAATATCATTACAATTCATGAAATTGGCGAAACGGGTGACGGTCTGTTTATAGCCACCGAATTTATTGACGGCGAAACTTTGCGCGAAAAAATTAAGAAAAACGATTCGAGTGTTTATGAATCAGTAAGAATCGCCGAACAGATTGCCGCAGCATTGTCGGTTGCACACCAAGCGCACATTATCCACCGCGACATAAAGCCGGAAAACATCATGATTCGCTCTGATGGTTATGTGAAAATCCTGGATTTCGGTCTGGCTCTGACGGCTGACGGACAACGTATTGTCTATACGGCTAAGGCAACCGACAACCGGAACATTTGGATAATGAATGCGGACGGTACGGGCAGCAAAGCTCTTACATCCGACACTTT
>JAIVJJ010000448.1 GCA_020200095.1 Acidobacteriota bacterium
CCCGCCGAGCCGAAGACGACCTTCAATGTCGGGCGCATCGAAGGCGGAACTTCCGTCAACTCCATCGCACGCACGGCATCTTTGGAAATGGACATGCGCTCGGCGAGCGCCGGCGAACTCGCCAAACTCGACGCACGATTCAAAGAGGCGGCACAAACTGCGCTCGGCGAAGAGAACTCGCGTTGGACGAGCGAGAGCAAGTTGACGGTTGAAGTTAAACCCATCGGCAAGCGTCCGACGGGCACGCAAGCAGCCGACGCGCCCATCGTCCAAGCGGCGCTCGCCGCCGACCGCGCGCTCGGCATCAAGTCCGAACTCGATGCTTCGAGTTCTGACTCGAACGTCCCCATCAGCCTCGGCATCCCGGCGATCACCATCGACGGCGGCGGACGCTCGTTCGGCACACATTCGCTCGACGAAATCTTCGACTCAACTGACAGCCACCTCGGCAGCCAACGCGCCCTGCTCACCGTGCTGGGCGTCGTCAGCGTAAACTAATTTAACGTCAGTTCGACATAAGAATCAGCAGACGACGGCTGGCAGTTGCCATTGCTCTTTGACACGAATATTCAGCGCTGGCTTCTTTTCTCTCCATGAATAAGCAAGCAGTCCTGCCGCCACGTTGCCGAGAAAGTTCCACAGGCTGCAGTGACGTGTATGTTCAATTGGCGAGATGTTCTTCAACCGAGCGTTGACCGTCTCGACCAAAGACCGCTTCCGCAACACTAGCTTATCGGCGATGGAGAGCCAGCGGTTCTTCATGTTGCGTTTGATGTTAGTGACAAGCTGCAAGTCTTGCGCCTGCAACAGCGCAGTCAAGGCTTGTGCGATGTAACCACGGTCACCGAAGAATTTGCCCCACACCTCTGCAACCATTCTCGGCACCGGGGCGCGGTCGTCCACATTGCACGAACGCTTTGCGACGCGGCAAGCGGCGACGGATCACCTCTTCGACTATATCGAGGTCTTCTACAATCGAAGCCGGATACATTCGGCGAGTGACTACTTTGCACCGGCGGAGTATGAAACGCGCTACTATGCGCCGGTGAAACAAGCAGCGTGAGGCTCAAAGAGACAGCCTTATCTATCTCTCCACTAAACGGGGTAAGATTCAAACCTCTCATCGAAGAGTTCCTCAGAGTGAGAGGCTTGGAACTCTCTCAGGAGAAAAGGTCGGCGACAATCCACTCTCCGAGATGACTGTCGAGGAGAGTCGCTAGCGGTGGCAGCTACGCGGCATAGCTCTTAACTTTCATCAGGAGCTTGACGGCGCTTAAGGTCGCGCCCCAATGGTAGCCGCTGACGGCAATGCTGGACAGCAAAGACGTAAATCGAAGGCGGGAGATGTCCAGACGATCTCCACCATCAAGCCTGACGCCTCCGCTTCGCGCCACGTTTCGCTGTTAATTTGTGAGCCGGCGCGTCTGCCCGCACGTCCGCCACGCCGAGCCGCCGCTTCACCTCCGCGTGAGACAGCACCTCGCCTGCCGCTTTCGCCGCCCGCCCGCGCTCCACCATCTCTGACAATTCAAGTTCATCCAAGCGTTCAAGGTCTGCTTCGATTTGTTGGTAACGCTCAACGGAGACGATGACAGCGGCGGCGCGTCCGCGTTGCGTCACGACAACCGGCTCATCAGAATCTGACAGACTACCGACGACTTGTCCGGCTTGACGTTGTAAATCGGTAATCGGAATGATTTTCTTCATCGTTAATTACGTTCCCCAATGCATTAATAATAACACAATCAACTATGCAAACCGTAGTCCAATTATTCTTTAGCAGGTCGGCATCCGGCAAGAGCAGCAGCGCTTTTTCAGAAACTGGAAGAGCGTGGTTGGGATAGTGTGCGCTCTTGAACTGTGAACCCATTCTTTTCACTGCCTCACTGAATTTGAGTGATGCCAAGAAACACAGGTGAAAAATAAAAGAGCGGGTCCGGGGGAGACTGCTTCGAGATCATTGTCGGGAAGAGCATTCCGACCGAGGGCTAGGCGAAGTGCTGTGGGTTCGTCCATCGTTAGGATAAGAAGCCGAAACGGCGGTTGTTCGAGATGCTCAGATCACAGGGGCTGCAAATGAACCAGCAAATCACTTTTCATTTGAGTCCACAAGCCGAACACGTGCTTGATTGGTTTCATGTGAGCATGCGGCTTCAAGTGATGAGCCAGCTGCCGAAAGGATTAGCTGCTGAAGCACAGATTGCTCAAGCACTAGCGGAAGGGGTCGAGGAGGATAATGAGCCGCTCAAGGTGGAGGAGTTGGAAAAGAGCTTGGAGAGTCTAAAGTGGAATCTGTGGCATGGGAACGTGCATCGAGCACTACAAC
>JAIVJJ010000449.1 GCA_020200095.1 Acidobacteriota bacterium
CATTTTCCCGACGCGAAACTCGTCCTTTGCGCTTCGCAAAGCGAGTCGTTTCATTCGCGGCGAATAAAGCGCGACGTTCCTAATCACTTTTCCCAAAGCGCCTGCCGGAAATTCAAAATCTTCAAAAGTTTTTCGCACAAAAATTCCTGTCGTGTGAACGCCTTTGGTTAAATCTATTTTCCGGTCAACGAGCAAAATTTTTGCGCCTCGCTGCGAGAGCAACTTAGCGCATTGAAGTCCAGCGAGTCCCGCGCCAACGATTATGACATCAAAATTTTTCATATTATTTGTACTCGATTAACGCGGCTGAAAATTCTCCAAAAAAAGATACAGCACGATTGTTTCGAGCAAGCCGAAGGCTAAAACAATTACACCGAGATTCGGCAGACCGTCTTTCCATCTGATCGTCAATGAGCCGACAACATTGTTGTCTGTCAAATTTGTATTAACGCTGGCGACGGAAAAGATATTCGTTGCTAAAGCCACGACTAATCCGCCAATCGTTAACAACATCATTAAAAGCCCCATAATTTCTCCTTTTTCAGATATTAAATCCAAGCAAATTCCAATAGAACAATAAAGGAATTGCACCTAAACAAATTGCAGCAAACGGCGCAAGCCAAATCCGTTCACGCCTGACCATTTGCCGCCAATTTCTGAAAATTAAAAACGAAGCAAAAACACCTGTCAAAACCGCCAAAAGCAATAGTCCGTTGCCAACGGTCAAAGCCGTTTCAACCTTAAAAGGTCTTTGTTCGGCGTCGCCGACGAAATAATAAACAAATGTTGTAATGGGACTTAAAACATAAAGCCAACTCGTCAACGCCGCGAATTTCCAAATTCGTTTTTCGCCGTTTGAATTTCTTGATTTCTGCGAGAACTTTTTGAGTAAAAAGAAAATTGAAAGCAAACAAATCAAACTGTAAAAGATTGCGCCGACGGCGAATAATCCGATGTGCAAAATTCCCGATTCATACCAGTGGATTTTGCCGAAAGGCAAAGGGTCATTCAGCTCGCCGCTCATAAACATTTTTTCGCCGTTGAATGCGATGTAAGTTCCTTCGTCCGAGCGAAAAAGATTCGGCGCAATTTCAGACAAATGTCTTTTCGTCGCTCCAAAAGGCGGAAGCTCAATGCTTATTGAGCCGTCGCCATTATCCTTGACTGATGTGTCAAGCGCGAGATTTCCCAATTTTTCAATCGTCAGAGGCGAAAGCAGATGCGGGCGATAAATGCCTTCGATTTGCGCGTAATTGTTTGCGAATGCTGGTGGACTTTTTTCTGTCGCCGGAAAATATCTCAAAGAAACCATAAGCCACGCCCGGCATTTGCGGGTTTTGCGTGAAATGCCGGTGCTGCATTTCTCGTGTTGTTTCTTCGCTCAAAATGCGCATATCACCAACTTTTCCGCCGTTCAGATGAAGCAGTAAAAATTTCCCCATATCCGCCGCTGAATTAATCATTGAACCGGCTGGATAATGCAAAAGCGCAACATCATCTGCGCCTGATGGCACAACCGAACCAGCCAAATCCGGCGAATACGGTTGCCGAAAACTCGAACGATTCATTTCCAAAGGCTGGAAGATTTTCTGTTCGACAAAATCTTCAAACTTTTGACCGGAAACCGCCTCGACCAAATAGCCTGCCAGAGCCATTCCTAAATTTGAATAAACTATTTCTTCACCGGCGGGACGCACCCCGCGCGGAACTTTTCGGGAGAACACTTCTTTGAGCGACGGCGAAACTCCGCCTTGCGCGACATTACCAAACATTCGCTCTTCAAGCCCGCTTGTGTGCGTCAGCAAATCGGCGACGGTTATTGGTTTTTGGAAGTTTTGGTTGATTGGAAAATCTTTGAGATATGCGTTTATGTCGGCGTCAAGATTGATTTTTCCCTGCTCGACTAATTTCATCACGGCGGTTGCAGTTACGAGTTTTGATACGGAAGCGGCGCGAAAAACGGTTTGTTCAGGCGAAATAGGAATTTTCTTTTCTGCGTCTTCAAAACCGTAGCCTTTTTGAAAGAAAATTTGGTTGCCTTTTACAAAAACAAAAGCAAGTTGGCTGGACTGTGTATTCGGAAAATTTTGGGTGACAAAATTATCAAGCCAAGTTTCAAATTCGTTCACATTGTCAATTTTAGGGGCTTGAGCAAAAGCCGTTCGGCTCGAACACAGAAATAAAAGGGCAACAAATATTGTGTAAATTGGGTGAACGGTTTTTACATTTCTTCTCAACATCTTTTTTCTATCTACCCTTCATTGCCTTTATCAATGCTTCCATAT
>JAIVJJ010000326.1 GCA_020200095.1 Acidobacteriota bacterium
CACATATATCATCCTGATAAACCGATGTGGACGGGATTTCTCCGGCAATAATTCTGCAAAAAATACAATCGCTTTGTTCCATATTTTTAGAAACGATCAATTAAATAAAATGAAAAACTGAGCAAAAATTTTCCTACCGGAAAAGGCAAATACCGGCGATGAATTTAAGCTTTTCCCATCAGAAAATATTTTGTTTAATCTTAAACGATAATACCATATTAAATTTTTCAATCTAAAGTTAGCTTAATTTAAAGTCACAGAAAAAAGACAAATTTTTAGCTTTTCAAACACAGAAAATTTCTGTATTCTTACGCACAATGTCGCCCATTTATATTACGTTAATTTTGTTGTTTGTCGCCGTTGCGCTTTTTGCGACGGAAAAAATTCCCGTTGATGTTGTCGGTATTTTGCTTGTCATTGGACTCGTATTAACGGGCGTTTTATCCGTTCAAGAAGGCTTGTCGGGTTTTGGAGATAACATAATTATCACTATCGCCGGGCTTTTTGTTTTGACAGGCGGATTAGTTAAAACCGGTCTGGTTGATTTAATCGGACGCAGATTATATCGCATCGCGGGAAGCAACGAATTTTTGCTGACGGCTTTAATAATGTTCACCGCCGCCATTTCCGCATCAGTTCTGAAAAATACGACGACAACAGCAATGTTTCTACCCGTCGTTATCGGTCTGGCAGACCGCGCCAAGATTCCGCCGTCAAGACTTTTGATGCCGCTTGCCTTCGGCGCTATTTTAGGCGGAAGCTGCACACTTATCGGAACTTCGACAAATTTAGCCGTCAGCGGCGCCATCCAGCGATACGGAATGGAGCCGTATTCGATGTTTGAATTAACTCCGGTCGGCATTATTACGGTTGCCGTCGGGCTTGTTTATATGCTTTTTATCGGCAGAAAACTTCTTCCCAATCGCGGCGGTGAAGAATCTCTGACCGAACAATATCATATCCGCGAATATATTTCCGAAGTTCTGGTTTTACCCGACTCGCATTTGATTGGCAAAACTTTAGGTGAAGCCAACATAAACTTAGAGCTTGACCTGAATGTTCTCGGTATCATTCGCGGAGATGAACAGAGAATCGCGCCCGGCTCAGATGAACGAATTGAAGGCGGCGATTTACTTATTGTCGAAGGAAAACTCACTAATATCTTAAATGTAAAATCCGAAGTCGGACTCGAAATCAAAGCCGACTTTAGGCTTAACGATCGTGATTTGGAAAGCGGCGACGTAGAGCTTTTTGAGGTTATGGTAATGCGCGATTCGCGCCTTATCGGACAAAACTTAAAAACTCTGAATTTCCGTCAAAGTTACGATTTGACTGTTCTGGCAATCAACCGGCACGGTGAAACTTTTCTGGACAAAATCAGCAGCGTTAAATTGCGATTCGGCGATGTTCTGCTTGTGCAAGGCAAGAGAAAAATCATCGAGCCGTTTGTCGTTGAAGGCGAAATGCTTCTTTTGGAAGACGTTTCCACTAGCAGTATGCGCACGGAAAAACGCCGTTGGGCAATTGCCGCTTTTGGACTTTTCCTCGCTTTATCGCTTTCCAAACTTGTTACAGGCTATGAAATTCCTTTATCGATAGCCGTACTTTTAGGCGTTTTGCTGTTGCTTGCCACAAAAACCGTTCGCTACTCGGAACTTTATTCGCTGATTGATTTTCGTCTTCTGGTAATGATTGCCTGTATGATGAGTTTCGGTGTGGCGATGGAAAAAACCGGCACGGATAAATTTTTGGCTGATTTGATTATTACTTATTTTCAGCAATACGGCGAAATTGCCGTCCTTGGAGGATTTTTCCTTCTGACCGTAGCGTTGACGCAACCAATGTCTAATCAAGCCGCTGCACTGGTTGTTTTGCCTGTTGCGGTAAAAACCGCCATCGCGCTCGGTCTTAATCCGCGCACATTTGCGGTTGCTATTACTTACGCGGCTTCATTTTCCTTTATCACGCCGCTTGAACCGTTAGACGCTTTTTTTCCCGCTACAACATTGACAGGAATTCGCCACGTCAGTCTTTTCAACAAACAAACACCTGTGTTATCTTCGCGGCAGTAATAAAAAGTTAAATTTGCTTTAAGCGTTGTCGCGCTGGTTTTCAATGTTTGAATCGGAATAATCAAAGGCAGTTTAGAAAATTTCTGCGTCGGGTTAATAATTTTTATATTTTCCGTCTTCAACCAAAATTTCATAACGATGCGGCGCACTCGGGTTCAAATGGAAACCTTCGGGTAATTTTATATTGAACGCCAGCGAACCGTTCGAGTTTGCCGCAACTTCCCTCGATTCAAGTTTTGTTTCTGCGGTATTTGTCGAAACATTTTCGATGTGGTCTTGAATTTCAGTCGGCGGTTTTAAGCCTTCAATTTTCAGGGTCGAAGTTTCTTTAGTTTTCAAATCCACAACGCGAATCGCGTGATTATTCGTATCAGCAACAAAAAGTTTTCCGCTTGCGATACTGATTCCTCCCGGCTCATAAAATGCAGCGTTCGCGCCGTCCGTTTGTCCAGATTTTCCTGTTCCTAGAAATGTTTTAACAATTTTGTTTGAAGCGTCCAACACTTTTATTTTGTGATTGTAAGTGTCGGCAATAAAAACCTTTCCGTCATAGAGCGTAACGCCTAACGGATGCTGCAAACGAACATCGTCGCCTTCACCGTCCGCGTCGCCAAATTCGTATAAATCTCCGCCGGCAAGCGTTTCAACCGTTTCCTTTTGCAAATCAATCTTGCGGATAATATTTGATTCGCTGTCGGCAATGAAAAGGCTTTTGCCGTCGGAAACGATTCCCGAAGGCTGCGCGAAACCCGATTTATCAATTGCGCCGTCGAGCCGCGCCTCCGCGCTTGTTCCGGCATAGGGCGCAACCGTGTTTTTCTCCAAATCCAATTTCCAAACTTGATGCGTTCCCACCATTGCGACAAAAAGCGCATTTCCGACTTTCGCCAAATCCCACGGTGAACTTAGTTCCGACGTTTTCGCATTTCCGCCAACCGAACGCCACGCCGCTTGTTTGCCGTTGCCGGAAATTGTCTCGACCGTTTTTGTTTGTAAATTTACGCGCCGAACAGCGTGATTTTCCGTGTCGGCGACATAAAGATTTTCGCCGTCTAAAAACAAACCTTGTGGGCGGTTGAAACTCGCCGTTTCAAAATTTCCGTCAATCAAAGCTTCTTTCCCGTTGCCAATTGTTTCGATAAGTCTTCCAGCAAAATCCGTAACGACAATTCGATTGTGATTTGAATCTGAAACGAAAAGTCGCTTCGATTTTTCGTCAGCCAAAACTTTTCCCGGAAAAGCAAGCGGCAAATTGCCGACCTTCGCTTTTTCTAAAGCAAATTTAAGCGGCTGTTCATTTAATTGTCCTTTCTTGCGAAACTCGGAAACAGTTTCCGCTATTGCTTTATCAATTTCCGCCGAATGACCTTCGCCGATAAAATCGCCGACAATATAACCGTTCGGATCAATTAAAACCTGTGTCGGATAAGCGCGAACAGCGTAAGCGTCCCAGATTTTAAAGTCTGCATCGTTAACAACCGGATGTTCCAAGCCGTAACGCAAAATGATTTTACGGATATTTTCCGTGTCTTTTTCGTTGTCAAATTTCGCCGAATGAACGCCGATAACAACAAGCTCTTTATCGAATTTCGCCTCAAGTTTTTTTAGGTCGGGAATAATATGAATACAGTTTATGCAGCCGTAAGTTCAGAAATCAAGCAAAACAACTTTGCCTTTCAAAGCCGCTAAAGACAATGGTTTGTCGGTATTGAGCCAGCCTTTATCGCCTTTTAATTCGGGAGCGCGAACTTTCGCTTGGTATTTCATTTCTTGTGAAAAATGCGGGCGCGATTCCGCGGCGATAAAAATTAACAGGATAGACAGGATAAACAGGATTTTTTTGCCCGAAAGATTATGATACCGATTTTGCCGTGAAACCGTATTAATAAAGATTTTCATCCTGTAAATCCTGTCCATCCTGTTTGAATTTTTTTAATTGTTACCAATTAACTTTGCCTTCCTGTGAAGTATCAATCTGTTTCAGCTCGACGCCTTCGTCGTAAAAGAAAATCTTCATCTGGTCAAACAAAAATTCGTGCGAATCCGGGTTTGAAATATCAATGCCGAAATGATTGATAAGCTGCTTTTGCTTTTGCAGCCATTCCTTCCAGCAATCGGCACAAATCTCCGCACCCACTTTTTGTCCGAGCTCAGTAGGAATCGGCGCGTAGCCGAGCGGTGCGTTTTTCTGCCCGCAGCGAGCGCACTTAAATTTATCATTTGAAAATAAAGCCATTTTCGTTCTCCTTTCTGTATTCGTGAAATTTATAAATTTAGTTTCGGGAAAAGAAATTAACAGTGATGAAGAGGTATTTAAAAAATGATTTTGTATTCATCCGTTTTTATCCCTTTCATCACTGTTAATTTCTTCCGCTTTCCGAATCGCCTTTAAAACTTCATCGTCTTTCGGGCGAAACAAACTCAAAGATTGAACCTGGTGATGCCGCACGACGCCCGTTTTATCAATTACGACGACGGCGCGAGCCGAACGATTCGGAAGCCACGATTTAGCATCGTATTGCGCGGAGACTTCGCCTGTTTCATCAGATAAAAGCGTCAAAGGTAAATCGTGTTCTGCGGCAAAATCTTTGTGCGACGCGGCTGAATCGGTTGAAATGCCGACAACTTCCGCGTCGGTTTTCGCGTAATCCGCCCAATTGTCGCGCACCGAACACATTTGTTTCGTGCAAACCGGTGTGTTATCGCCCGGATAAAAAAGCAGCACGACGGTTTTGCCTTTTTGCTCGGACAGCTTCCAATCATTTCCGTCGCCATCCTTTAATGTAAAATCAGGTGCGTTTTCGCCAATTTTCATTCTTTTTACTTTAGAACTTCTCCGTGATTTTTGTTCCCTTATTTCAATCGCTAATATCGGTTGAGATAGCTTTTTGCGTTTTCTCATCAAAATGAACTGCGAAGTAAAGATCCCAAAACGTATTAGTGTCAATACCAAAATACCAGGCATCTTTAGTTAGATCTTCATCAAAATATTTCATTCTTTTAGGTCCATACAACATTTCGGCAACCTCTGGCTTCGTTTTGCCTATTAAAACTTTGCTGTTTTGCAAGTCATAAGCCATTATTACCTCTGGCTCGCTCGTCACCATTTTTCCACTTCGCCGAGTCAAATTTCTCATTGTTAACAACAACTCCACACGCCAATAAAAAGACGAAAACCATTGATAGAGCAAAAATTTTTGTTTTTTGTTTCATTGAAAATCCCGAATATCCTTAAAAGGTTTTTCTGCGTCCGTAAAATCCGGTCGGTAATAATGCGAAGCCGATTCGTATTCCTGCATAAAACCTTCTTCAAAACCTAATTCTTCAAGAAGCGAAACTGCTTGAAACCATTCTCTTTCCGAAATTCGGCGCGACAATAAAATATAACGCTCGTCGGTGGCAGCTTTGTTGGTCGCGTAGTATTGTGCCATCAAGGAAACGGCGACTCGTGGCGAAAGTTCTTCTTTCATCCAACGCAAATTTTCCTCAATTCCTGCTAAATCATTCGGCAAAACTAAAAGGCGAATAACTAAACCTTTTTTGAGCAATCCGTTTTCATCAAATACTAATTCATCGCCCGTTTGCCGAAACATTTCTTTGATTGCCTTTCGCGCGAAATCCGTATAACCGCGCACTTTTGAATACTGAAAACCCGCATCATTTTCCGCATACTTTAAATCAGGCAGGTAAACGTCAACAATTCCGTCCAGCAATTTCAAAACTTCAACCGCATCATAAGCGTTTGTGTTATAAACAATCGGCAAATTTAATCCGTTTTCCGCCCCAATCAAAATCGCCCGCGCCATTTGCGGAACAAAATGCGTCGGCGAGACAAATCCGATATTATGACAACCTTTTGCCTGCAATTCGAGCATCATTTCCGCTAGTCTTTCGTGCGAAACTTCGTTGCGTTTTTGCTGTTTCCATGTTTGCGAGATTTGATAATTCTGACAATAAACGCAGCGCAGATTGCAGTTGCCGAAAAAGATATTTCCCGCGCCGTTTGTTCCCGAAAGGCAAGGTTCTTCGCCGAAATGCGCCGTGTAGCTTGAAACAATCGGCAGGCGTCCCGAATAACACGCGGCGATTTCGTCTTTTAAGCGATTGTTTCCGCAATCTTTCGGGCAAACCGTGCAGCTTTCCAAAAAATTTTCCAGCGCTTCAACTCTCGTCTTTAGTTCGCCCACCCGAAAAAGTTTCGTGAATTTTGGCTTTAATTTTTCCTCTTCCAAAAGCATTGCGGTGATATTTGTTGATGATATTTTCCGGTGCGACCCTTCGCGCCAGTTCCCAGGTAAAATCCATTTCGGCATTGACCGTCGCCGTCGCCATTCTGGTTTCGCGCAGCATCAAAACACTGCCGTAAAACAGACAAAAAATTCCGACAATCCCAATTGGAATCGGAAGCAAGCGATAAACGCCGACAATGCCGACAACGCCGATTGACACGCTCGTCAAAACAAATAGACACAAACCATAATAAAATGCGCCCATCGCCTTTTGCAAAATCCGCGAGCGGCTCGTTACCTTATCTAATAAATTGACGACCGTTTCGAGGCGTTTGTCGTAAAGCGGAATGCTTGTTTTGTCTTCAGTCGTAATTAATTCGGCAAGTCTTTGCTCCAAATCGCGCACACGGTCAACCACGCGCCCAAGCCTTGTCGAAGTCGAAAGCACAAGCGAACCCGTCGCTGAGATCAAGAGCGCGGGCGTAATCATCGCCGTCAGAAATTCGATAGTTATCTGCAGCGCATTCGGATTTACGCTTATTACATCGCTTGCCATAATCAATTTGAAACTTGACGTTAATTGTTTCCTCGTCAAAAATTAATGTTATGACCGAAAACAATGAAAAGCAAGGAACTGCTGAAATCCGTAAACACGAAAGCGTGGTTTTACGCAACAATCCGCTCGGCGACAAACACATTCGTGATTTGTGCGTTTACCTGCCGCCCGATTACGAAAAAAGCGACAAACATTTCCCCGTCGTTTATTGCTTGACCGGATTTACCGGACGCGGAAAAATGCTTTTGAATGATAATGCTTTTACGCCGAATTTAGCCGAGCGAATGAATTTATTAATTTCCGAAAATCGAATCAAACCGATGATTGTCGTAATGCCGGATTGCTTTACATATTACGGCGGTCCGCACGATTGCCGATAAAAATTCACGCGCCGTAATGGGAAAATCTTCGGGCGGATACGGCGCTTTGATTATGGCGATGCGCCACGCGGACATTTTTGGTTTAGTTTGCTCAACTAGCGGCGACACTTATTTCGAGCTTTGCTACTTGCCCGACATTCCAAAAGCGTTTCGCGCAATTAAAGGAAATCCAAAAGCGTTTATGGAAAAATTCTGGCGCGAGGAAAAGAAAGGAAAAGAAGATTTTCCCGCGCTGAACATTATCGGAATGAGCGCGTGTTACTCGCCGAACGGAAACGAATTTGATTTGCCGTTTGATTTGGAAACGGGCGAAATTCGCCGAGACGTTTGGGAAAAATGGCTGACGCACGACCCGGCGCGGCTTGTAGAAAGCTCGGCGGAAAATTTGAAATCGCTAAAACTTCTATACATTGACGCCGGAACGCGCGACGAGTTCGCGCTTGATTTAGGCGCGAGAATTTTGTGTAAAAAATTGCGCGAGTTTGATGTTCCGCACATTCACGAAGAATTTGATGACGGGCATATGCAAATCAGTTATCGTTATAATCACTCTCTCGAACTAATCTCACAGAATTTTGATTAGATAAAGTTTATTCAAACAGTATGAAACAGGATAGACAGGAATTTTTTTTCCTGCTCACCCTGTTAATCCTGTTAAATTATTTCTTTGAAACTCGCGCGACTTCCCGATTCATTCTGCCCGTCAGCATAAACCAAACCATTTTGTAATCGCTGATAAAAGACCAGAACGGGTATTTAAAAGTTGCTGGCTTATTATGTTCAACAAAGAAATGCGAAAACCAAGCGAAAGCGTAACCGACGACAAAACAAAGTGGAAAATAATACCAATTGCCGCTCCGAATAATCCAAACGAGCAGAACAAATCCAAGCATTGTGCCGATGAAATGCAGATAGCGCGTCATCGGCTCGCTATGTTCTTGAACATAGAAATCCCAGAACTCTTGATAATTTTCGATGCGTCCGTTTTTCATTTCCATTCGTGCATAATTACTGCCAGAAAAAGGGCGGCAAACCAGCCGACCATTAAAATTATCCCGCCGATAACCGCAAAACTAACAACGGAGATTGCTGAAGCGCCGAACTTGCCAAGTGATTTTTTTTCAGCAATACGTTTTGCCGTAAAAGCGCTTGTCGCGCCAAGTCCCAAAGCGCTTATCATGCTTAGAGCAATAAAAAAATAAATACTTGGCGTAGCATCTTCTTCGTTGAATCCGTTTAGCCCGAGGATTAGCGCAAAAAAGCCAAACGTAGCGGCGGCAAGTTGAATCAAAGCGGTTATGATAAAGATGATTATTTTCATATTAATTTTTCAACAATCGCAGCAATTTTCTGCAGACCTTCAGCATCAATTTCGTTAAAATCGTTTAACTTATCGCTGTCAACATCTAAAACCATCGCTGCGTTTCCGTTTCTGTCGAAAACCGGCAAAACAATTTCCGATTTTGATGCGGAACTGCAAGCGATGTGTCCGGGAAATTCGTCAACATTCGGCACAATCACAATTTCCTTTGTTGTATAGCAATGTCCGCAAACACCTTTGTCAAAATCAATCTATGGGCGAGATAATTCGTAAAAATCAGTTCAAGATAAATTCAATCGTTTCTTCACCTGCGAAAAGAGCAAAACAGACAGCGCTTTTAGTCAAAGAAGCAGGGCAAATAAACAGCGAAATCGAATTTGATGAGAGAATTTACGAAGCAAGCACGCGACGACTTCTAAAAATCGTTTCAGAAATTAACGACAAAGCCGAGTCGGTTATGCTGATCGGTCATAATCCGGGTTTTGAAGGTTTATTAAAGTTTCTAACTGGCGAAACTCATTCGATGCCGACGGCGGCGTTAGCAGTTATTGATTTAAAGATTGACGAATGGAATAAAGCGGTTGCCAATAGCGGCAGTTTGCGAATTTTGCTTCGCCCGAAAGAGGAAATGAAATCTTTTGACGCGAATTAAACAAATTTATTCCTTTCGGTAAAAAGTTCTAAAAATCCCTAAAAGCCTTAATTTAATTAACACTCATTTAACACTTTGTTCAGATTAATGTTAAATCTTCCCATTAATCTGACATTTAGTTCCCAATTTCGCGCTTTTATAATCGGAATTTTTGTTCTACATTTTTATTTCATGGAGCAGAGAAAACTTCTGGAGCGCGAATTAGACATCTTGCGCGACCGTTTGCTGCTGATGGGCGGCGAAGTCGAATTAGCTTTGCAGCGAGCGATGCACGCGCTCGTGCAGAGAAACAGTGAAGTTGCCAATCAGGTTTTGGAACACGATCGCGTGATTGACCAGCTCGAACTTGAAATTGACCGGCTCTGCGTGGAAGTTCTGACCTTGCGCCGCCCGGTTGCCCGCGAGCTGCGGATGGTTATTTCGATTTTCAAAATTACGCCGATTTTGGAACGCATCGCCGATCACGCTACGAGCATTGCGCGAGCCGCTTTGGAATTAAATGATGAGCCGGAGTTGAAAATCTACAGTGGGCTAACGGAAATGTCCAACCGCGCTTTGGAAATGCTCCAGTCCGCTTTAGACGCTTTTACGACAAATGATTCAGAACGCGCGCGGACGCTGATAACTGAAGACGAAGAAGTTGATAAAATTTACGACCGTTTGGTTAATGACCTAATGAAAACTATGTCGCAGGACGCGGCAAAATCAACCCGGCTGGCAAGAATTTTGTTTGTCGCAAAAAATTTGGAAAGAATTGGCGATTACGTGAAAGACATCTGCGAGCTTACGGTTTATATGAAGGAAGCCGTTTTTATCAAACACCAGTGAGATTTTGGATTTTAGATTTTGAATTAGTCCTTTTATTAAGCTAATTTATCAAATCCAAAAATTTTGGCAAATAAAATTTTAAGTAAATTAAAATTCGTTATTTTCGGACTACCCCGCAGCAAGCTGACGGGGCATTCGCCCGAAAATTAGTCGGTCAAAGCACCGACTACCACGAATTTTTTTGAACAAAGCATAACGCCCTT
>JAIVJJ010000078.1 GCA_020200095.1 Acidobacteriota bacterium
GCGTAACTCAATGGTAGAGTGTCAGCTTCCCAAGCTGAAAGTTGCGAGTTCGAGCCTCGTCGCCCGCTCCAGGTTTTCGCGGTTTCGAATGACCCAGGACCTGACCAACCAAAAATACTTTCCCCTGACCTTCAACGTTGTTGCAGCCAGCCTAAGCGTTATACTATAAAAACGCAGTCGCAGGTCGGCGCTCTCCTTGGAGTCTTGGATACGGTCAAACTCTCAGTTGTCAAGATATAAACGGTGATGAAAAACGATGTAAAAAAACCGAAATCGGTGAAGGATTTTTCGGTCGTCGGCATCGGCGCTTCTGCCGGAGGCATCGAGGCCCTGAAGAATTTTTTTGCCGAAACACCGGCCGATTCTGGGATGGCGTTCGTCGTCATACTGCATCTCTCGCAGGAACACGAGAGTCATCTTGCCGAGATCCTGCAGTCGGCGGCGAAAATTCCCGTACGACAGATAACCAAAACCGTTAGGGTCGAGCCGAATCAGGTTTATGTCATTCCGCCCGCCAAGGGTCTGAAGATCGTTGACGGAACGATTCAACTGACGGAGCCGGAGCGCGCGAGGGGCAAGCGCGTGCCGATCGATTTGTTTTTCCGGTCGCTCGCCGATGCTTACGGCAGAAACGCGATCAGCGTTATTCTTTCGGGCAGTGGTTCGGACGGCACTCTGGGACTAAAGCGCGTCAAGGAGTGCGGCGGCGTCACGGTCGCGCAGTCGCCGGACGATGCAGAATACGACTCGATGCCGCGCAGTGCCATAGGCACGAATCTTGTTGACGTAATTCTGCCCGCCGCCGAGATACCAGAGAAAATTATTGGAATCCGGCGGCTTGCCGACAAACATGACCTGGCCCCCGAGGACGGACATCCGCCGCAAGACGCGATCGGTGACAATAGTGAAAATGCATTGCGTGAGGTTTTGACGATTTTACGAATCCGGACCGGGCATGATTTTTCCAACTACAAACGGCCGACGCTGCTGCGGAGAATCGCCCGCCGCCTTCAGATCCACGAATTGGCGACGATGCGGGAATACGTCGGCTTTATGCGCGAGAATGCCGGCGAGGTGCAAACGCTCCTGAGCAATCTGCTCATAACGGTAACGAATTTTTTTCGCGACAAGGAGGCGTTTGCTGCGCTCGAAGCGGAGATCGTGCCACGTCTATTCGCGGGCAAGACGAGGAGCGACGAATTGCGCATCTGGGCGGTCGGCTGTGCGACCGGGGAGGAGGCCTATTCGATAGCGATGCTACTTCACGAATACGCCGAAATCCATGCGGACGCGCCGAAAATCCAAATCTTCGCCAGCGACATCAACGAAGAAGCCATTGCACGAGCACGCGAATGCATGTACGTCGAGGCGATTGTGGCGGACGTTTCGCCCCAGCGTCTCAAGCGATTTTTCTCCAAGGAGGGTTCCTATTACCGCATCGAAAAGCGAATCCGCGAGAGCGTTTTGTTTACGCCGCACGATGTTTTGCGCGATCCGCCGTTTTCCCGCCTCGATTTGATAATCTGCCGCAATCTTTTGATTTATTTTAACCGCGACACGCAGAAACGCGTTTTGGAGATTTTTCACTTTGCCCTGAAGCAAGACGGAATTTTATTTTTGGGCGCGTCGGAATCGCATGAAACGGTGCCTACACTTTTTACCGCGCTCGATAAAAAGCAGAGGATCTTCAAAAATCGTCCGTCGCGCGCGGTGCATAAAACGCTGCCGAAGATGCCCACGCAAGGCGGATGGAACATTTCGCTTCCAGAACATGAAGCCGCGCCCGCCCACGAAAAGGCGCCGTCTTATGGCGATATTCACGTGCGACTGGTCGAACAATTCGCGCCGCCGTCGGTGCTGGCCAATGAGGATTACGAGATTGTTCACGTCAGCGAGAACGCCGGTCGATTTTTGCGCATCGCCGCGGGCGAGCCGACCAGGGATTTGCTAAAGACTATTCACCCTTCCCTCAAACTCGATTTGCAGAGCGCGCTAATAGAAGCCAAACAAAAACGCAAGGCAAGCAAATCACGCAACGTCCGCTTTGTCAGAACCGCGCGCGACAGCGACCTGGTTCCTTCGCGGCGCCCCAGCGCATCTGCTATCGAGGGCAGAATTGACAAGAGTCCGGTCGCTAGGTCGACCGGTTCTGACAAGAGTGATGAAACTCTCCTCAACATCACGGTCAATTTTATCGAAGGGCCGGAGACGGCGGACGGTTTTTATCTGATTACGTTTGACGAATCGAACACGCCCACCGTGCCGTTAAGGGATGGCGAGAAGGCGCAGACCATTGCCGGGCGCGACGGCATGGACGGGATGATAAATAATCTCGAAACCGAACTCTCGCGCACCAAATCGCGGCTTCGCGGCACGATCGAACAGCATGAAACGTCGAGCGAGGAACTGAAAGCATCGAACGAGGAATTGCAGGCCGTCAATGAAGAACTGCGCTCGGCAAGCGAGGAATTGGAAACTAGCAAGGAAGAACTGCAATCGCTCAACGAAGAACTGACGACCGTTAACCACGAGCTTCGCGAAAAAATGCGTGAAGTTCAAATCGCAAACGCCGATCTGAACAATCTGATTCAATCAACCGACATCGGCTCGATTTTCTTGGATCGCAACTTAAGAATCAAACGCTTCACTCCGCGAATCGAAGAGCTGTTCAACCTCATTCCGTCGGATCTCGGCAGACCGCTCGACCATGTCACTCATCAGCTCGACTACGAATTTTTGGCGCGCGATGCGGCCGAAGTTTTGAAAACGCTGCATATTGAGGAACGCGAAGTGCGTGGCGGCGGAGACGACAGTCGTTATCTTGTGCGCCTTGCGCCGTATCGAACGCTCGACGACAAAATCGACGGCGTGGTTCTTTCGTTTCAGGACATCACCGAGCTAAAACGCGCCGCCGAGCTGGTGGAAGAATCCGAAGCACGCTTTTCGGCAATCGTCAATCAGGCAATCACCGGCATCGCTCAAACCGATCTGACGGGAAAATTTGTTTTGCTCAACAAGCGTTATTGCGAAAATCTGGGCTACTCGTGCGAGGAACTTCTCGGCAGGCGGATGCACGACATTACGCACAAAGAGGATTTGCCGGGCAACGTCGAACTCTTTGAGCGGGCGGTGGAGACGGGGGAATCGTTCACCATCGAAAAGCGTTACATCCGCAAAGACGGTTCGACTGTTTGGGTTCAGAATGCCGTGACGGCCATTCTCGACGCGGCAGGTAAACCGAAATCTCTGCTCGCCGTGACACTCGACATTACTGAGCGTAAGGCTATGGAAAAAGTTTTGCGCGAATCGGAAGAACACTTGCGTCTGCTGATCGAAAGCGCGTCGGATTTCGCGATTATCGGCGTTAACCCCGAAGGGTGCGTGACGAGTTGGAACAGGGGCGCCGAATTTATCTTTGGCTGGAAGGAAAGCGAAGCTGTCGGACAAACGGCGGCAATCATTTTCACCCCCGAAGACCGCAAACAAGGCATTCCCGAAAAGGAAATGAAAACGGTCCTGGAAACCGGGCGCGCCGAGGACGACCGCCAGCAAATTCGCAAGGACGGATCGCTTATCCAGGTTTCCGGTGTCATGGCGCGGCTTGCCGACGGCCAGGGTTTTGTCAAAGTCGTACGAGATATGACAGCCAAAATCGAAGCCGAAAACCTGCTGCGCCAAAAGCTGAATTTGCAGCGAATGGTCGCGGCGCAGGAAGACGAGCGTAAACGTATCGCCCGAGATCTACACGACCACATCGGACAGCAATTAACCGCGTTGAATTTGAAGATCGCTCTGCTTAAAGCCGACTGCGGGGACAAATCCGAATTATGCAGCCAAGTCGAAGACCTGGAGGCAATTGGCAAGAACCTCGACAAGGATACCGATTTTTTGGTTTGGGAACTTCGCCCGACAGCCCTCGACGACCTCGGCCTCGCAGCAGGTTTAACCAATTTCGCGCAGAGTTGGTCGAAGGTTTTCGGCATCGAACTCGAAATCATGACGAACGGCTTCGGTACCGGGGCACGGCTCACGCCCGAAGTCGAAACTTCTCTTTACCGCATCGCACAGGAAGCCCTGAACAACATCGCCAAGCACGCCGATGCAAAAAATGTGAGCGTCGTTCTCGATAATCGCGACGAGACAGTTTCGTTAATTGTCGAGGACGACGGCAAAGGCTTCGATGTCGAAAATGTGTCCGGTGCAAATGACAAAGGCTTGGGACTAGTAGGGATGAGCGAGCGCGCCGCCCTGGTCGGCGGGACATTCGAAATCGAATCGGTAATCGGCAAAGGCACGACCACTTTTGTCCGCGTTCCAGCAGGCGATGGTTTGGCGTCAAAGAAAAGGCGTGCACCCAAGGATGCGTGATATTTGACGTATGATTATGTAACCATGCAACCCTTTATTAGAAAGCTCACATCATAAGTTATCGCTCGAAAAAGGGGCGGAAAAATTCCACGGTGGTAAGCCGGTCTCTTGGCAGTAAGCCGGGAGGGCCTTTTTTTACGCCCCGGGAAAAATAGAAATTAGTTATTTGATCGCGCATTTTATTCTGGATTCCACCCCTGCTTAGGTGCATGGGGAGTCGAAGCCTTAACGCTTGACAATATAATCGCGAGTCTATAAATTACATATTTGTCTCTGTGGAAATACTTGCGAATTAGATTAGAGGATTCAAAAGTGTTTCGTTTTGAGGTTGACAACGAATTTGGCTTCTGTATAATCAGAAGTTTCGCTTCGAGATAGGAAGCGATTGGTTGATATTTGAAAACTAGATATGCGAGTCCATGTGTTAATTCGTACATAACGTACAAAAAATGAACTAGGAAACTAACGAGAGTTTGATCCTGGCTCAGAATCAACGCTGGCGGCGTGCCTCAGACATGCAAGTCGAACGATTAAACTCGCCTTCGGGTGAGATATAAAGTGGCGCACGGGTGAGTAACACGTAAGTAATCTACCTTTGAGTGGGGAATAACATCGGGAAACCGATGCTAATACCGCATAATGCAGCGGCATCGCAAGATGACAGTTGTTAAAGCGAGCAATCGCGCTTAAAGAGGAGCTTGCGGCAGATTAGCTAGTTGGTAAGGTAATGGCTTACCAAGGCTTCGATCTGTATCCGGTCTAAGAGGACGGTCGGACACACTGACACTGAATAACGGGTCAGACTCCTACGGGAGGCAGCAGTCGGGAATTTTGGGCAATGGGCGAAAGCCTGACCCAGCAACGCCGCGTGAAGGATGAAGCCCCTCGGGGTGTAAACTTCGAAAGAATAGGAAGAATAAATGACGGTACTATTTATAAGCTCCGGCTAACTACGTGCCAGCAGCCGCGGTAATACGTAGGGAGCAAGCGTTGTTCGGATTTACTGGGCGTAAAGGGCGCGTAGGCGGCAATTCAAGTCAGCTGTGAAATCTCCGGGCTTAACTCGGAACGGTCAGCTGATACTGCTTTGCTAGAGTGCGGAAGGGGCAATCGGAATTCTTGGTGTAGCGGTGAAATGCGTAGATATCAAGAGGAACACCTGAGGTGAAGACGGGTTGCTAGGCCGACACTGACGCTGAGGCGCGAAAGCCAGGGTAGCAAA
>JAIVJJ010000243.1 GCA_020200095.1 Acidobacteriota bacterium
GCGCATTCCTCCGCCTTGTCCGGTTCTTTCAGGCATTTGTCCTTGTTGATTTGGCTGCCCGCCTTGCGGTTGACGCGGTGGACGCATTCCGCCTTGACCTCCAGGCTGAATTCCACCTGCCTGCATCATTTGAAACTGCGCCATCCTTTGCGCCATTTCCGCCGGAAATTGTTTCAAAGTAGTATTTTTTCCAATTGCAATCGTAACGTCTTTTTTTGTTTGAATATCGGTAATGACGACTTCATTTTTAGCCATGTCAATAGCTTTAATAGTTCCGCCGACAGTCTTAAAAGTGCCGGTGACGATTTTTTCGGCGGTAAATGTTGCGCCATCCTCGCTTTTATCACCCAGAGCGCGAATCATATCACCCGTTTTTATTTCGCTAAACGTGCTGTCCTTAGCTTCGCTGTATTGCACCGAATCAGCCGCGTAACGACGAAAATTCGCTTTATCTTTTAATTTCAAAATAGTAGTTCTTTCACCCGTAATACCGCGCACTGAAACCGTAATCTCACTTGTTTGCGGATTAACCGAAGCGACTCTGCCCGAAATTCCGCGTGTTTTCCATTCTTCGTGCTCTTTAGTTTGTCTTTGGGTAATATCGGATTTGGTCATTAGATAAACGGCTTTTGCAGGAAAAGTTTTTTTATCAGCCGAAACCTGCCCTGTAACAAGAAGTTTGTCGCCAATACCAATGTCAGTTAAACTCGATGAAGTAGCCGCTTTAAGGCTCGGATTGTCAGCCGGAACCCGTTTATACTGAGTTGCGGTTGATAAAACCACATCAATCGCCCCGTCCCTTGTCTGGAGAACAATTTTGTTTTCGGTTACGGATGTAACTTCACCAGCGGCGAGATTCGGTTTTATACCGGAATCAGCAACTTGCGCCCGAACGCTGATAAAAGCGCTTGCCACTAACACAAATAAAGATAATAAAAGTGATATTTTACGCATTTTCATACTTCTCTTTTCCCAATCTAAAATTTTCTGATTATTATACGCAACCGCATCTGGAAAGTTGCTTTTTCGGATACAATTTATAAGACGTATGTAGTGTGTAAAAGGTTACACTTATTTTGTAAAGAATTGTAAATTCCGAAAAAATGTCAAAGTATAAAATTTATTTTTATACTTTTTGCCATCCGTTCGTTGTGCGGGCGGTTAAGACAAGACCCAAGCTTGCGGACAATAAAGCTATCAAGGCAAGCGTCCAGAGATATGGAATGGAAAGGAGTATGGTCCACGCTAAGACACCAATTAAAATTGCTAGTGTTTCAGATTGTTTATCTTCGGCTAAAAAGCGCTTTTGCAATTGTTTGCCAATGCTTAATTGCAATGCGACACGCCCGAAAACATAACTTAACATCAATAAAACAAAAGCCATTAAACTGACAATCGCGCTTACGTAATTCGGCAAGAAACTCAGGCAAGCTATAACGCCGAGCGTAGCTACGAGAAAAGCTGAAAACCCGATAGCAATTACTTTTAAGGTCGAGAGCCGAAAACGCGAGATAGCACGGCTGACCGCACCGGGAGCCAAGGTAGTGAAAGCTAAGGAAATTATAAACCAAAAGAGAATGGACAAAAGGCGTTGTGCTAAAAAAGCCCAAGAAAAGCCGGGCGAGAAAAGCTGTGTTGGGTTTTGCGTTAAGTTACGAAGTTCTTCTTCATAACCTGCATACATAACCGTCTCTTTGTCTGAATTACGAAGCGGATTACTGCTTTCAGGGCGATAACTGCCGCCAAAAATTATTACATCGCCGCCGATAAATGCGGCTTCCTTTTGAATTACAGAACCACCGATAGTCGCAACGTCGCCATCAATTTTCCCTTCAACAATGACATCTCCGCCAAATGCCAGAACGCCTTTAGCGTGCTGTTTGACGACAACATTTTTACCAAAGGAAAACACCTCGCTTTCCTTAGCATCATTTATAATTATTGTTTTATCATCGGGTTGATTGATGGAAACTGCTTGCGCATAAATTGTGAAAGCAGTTGAGAAAATAAAAATAATCCCCCAGAACATTTGTCTTAAAGGGATTTGAAAATCGGTGAAATTGATTGTTAATGCATTTTGAAAAAACACTTTTTTGTGAGTTGAAATTTTAATTTATGTGCGATTAAAACGAAAAATTAATTGAGAAAGCGCTAACAGCGAAACAAAAAATAATGCAATTAGAAAAGCGAATAAAACGGATGAGCTAAATACGAATTGATAACTCAAAGAGCGCAAAATCACGACTGCCCCGACGGCAATATCATAAGACAAATGCCCCACAAAACCAGCGACGGCAAAAACCTGTCCGGTAAATTTTATAAAAGTATTCAAGACCACTTCGATTTCAGTGCCGAGTCCAATAAGCACCAGCAAAAATAAAGTCGCGCAGACGAACGAAGCGTTAAACCTTTCTTTCGGGTGTCGCAGACCGTTTACCTTGCTTTCGGCATTCGTTACGACAACTTTGGTAAAATTTGCGGGAAGCTCAATTCCCTTTTCGTTTTCTAAAGCAAAATCCAGAGCGCAAAGAATTTTCTTTTGTTCGTTAAGCTCCGCCGCACAAGGCGCGCAATTCGCAAAATGTACTTCCAAAGCAAGTTCCTCACTCGCGCGAAGTTCGCCGTCAATATAGGCGGCAATGTCGCTTCGCGGACAAACTTCTTCGGTTGTAGCAATTTGAAAATTCATTCTTTGAATCGGTTATTTCAAAAACTTAATCGTCAAGGGATATTCCCAAAGCTCGCCGTTATTAGCCTTGATACCGCCTATAATTGGAAAAACAACGCCCATAATTGCAAGCGCGATAAAACCCAAAAACCCTATTAAAACAAAAGCTAAAACAAAACTTACGGCAAAATAAATCAAACAGGAAATCAACCAGTTGGCGACCATTTTGCCGTGGGCGTCAAGAGCGGGCATCTCGTCCTTTTTGACTTGCCAAATAACAATCGGCGCAACGACGCCGCCAAAAGGAATTACGAAATTTAAAAGTTGAGATAAATGCAAAAACAGACCCGTTTGTTTTTGTTCAACCGTTTGCAAATGCATTTGCGGCTGATACTGCATATTGTTATTCATCTTTTTTCTCCCTAGGTTCCTGTTAATCCGCGCTCGACAAACATTTCGCGCATCATTTCACGCGCCCTGAATAAGCGATTTTTTACCGTTCCGAGTGGCAAGTTTGTAACTTCGGCAATTTCGTCATAACTTAAATCCTGCGCGTGGCGAAGCAAAATCAACTCTCTGTAAACTACCGGAAGACATTTCACAACAGTTTCAATTTCGTTTCTCCACTCGCTTCTCTCGCGCTCTTGTTCGGGCGTCGGGTGCGGGCTTTCAATCTGTAATTGATAAGCGCCGTCAGCATTTTCCGTTTCGAGACTTTGCTGATTAACGGAATTTCGGCGGATGTAATCAATTGCTGCGTTGTGCGCGATGCGGTAAAGCCAAGTCGAAAATTTATAATCGGAACTGTAACGGGAAAGCGAATTGTAAACCTTGATAAAAACTTCCTGAGTTACGTCGAGCGAGGCATCATAATTATTTAATATCCGGTAAACGTATCCGGTAATTGGGCGTTGATAACGGCGGACAAGTTCTTCAAACGAATCTTCTCGTCCGCGAATTGATATCGCAATCAATTCGCCGTCGGTTAAATTTTGAATGTTTTCCGTGGCAGCGGCTTGTCTTATCATGATGCAAAGTTTATACGAAAGAATTTGAAGCCAGGTTTCAAATTAGTTCAAAGTTCAAAACTTAAATTTGGAGTGAGATAAATGTTGAGACCCGAGCAGTAAATCTTTAGCTTTGAACTTTAAACTACTCCAATTATTTCCAACCTAAACTTGCCAAACCTGCTGGAGCGGCAATATCGTCAAAATCTAAAGTTTGGACGGGCATATTTAACCCAACATCTTCGGGGCGTAAGATACTCAAGGTTTTTCCAAGCGCTTCGGCGGCTATTTCTTTTAATCTGGCGGAGGTGAAATTTTTTCCGACGACAAGCAGTTTCTCCAGAAACTTTTCGCTTGAATCATCGCCGAAACGGTCGCGGTAAAACATTAAAAGACGATAAATTTCATCGTCGGTTTCGTTTTCCGTACAGGTTACCGAGCGCACGACCGTCGGCTCGGCACCGCGAAGAAGCAGCGCTGTAAAACCGTCGGGTTGCGAGCTAATTAAAAGCGAGTCGGTTTCATTTTTCTTATCAATCAGCCAATTTGCTTCACTTACTGCACGCGGCAAAATCAGACCTGCTCGCCAACCGAGGCTTTCAAACAAAGTTTCATACTCGTTTATAACACTAAGTTTAACTGCGGTTGCAAAATAACGCGATTTTCCCGTAACATCGGATGCGATTTTTTGGCGCGAGATTCGCAGCTCACCTGACGGCGCGCCAAAAGTATTTTCGGCTTTCCAATCTAAAACTTCGCTTAGTTCTACTTTTGAGACAGGTTCGTTTTCCAGCGTTAAAATCGCGGTTCGCGCTGTATTGCTGGGCAAAGAAACCGACCAGCGTTTTTGCTTTCTGAGACCGGCTGTTGTTATAACTTCGTCGAGCAAAACCAACATTTCCTCGTGGCTAGAAATATTTTGTTCGGTAAAACTCGGTGTAAGAAGATGTTCGGGTAAAAGGCTGGTTGCAGCTTGTTTGACGCCAAAAACACCTCTTCTCTCTTTTTGCAGAGCAAGAGCCGTAACGCTTTCTTTTTCCAAACCAAGCGCGGCTTTCGGATAATTTGGTTGAGTTAAATTTTCAAACATTTCATTTAAATGGAAAATGGAAAATGGAAAATGGAAAATGAATACAATGTTTTAAGATTTTCCATTCTCCATTTTCCATTTTTAATAGTCTTCGTATTTTTTACCGTCACTGTCTTCGCCCTCGGCAGTGCTTTTTACATCTTTCAATCCTTGCTCGCCGTCTGGAGAATTCGTATCTTCACCTTGAATTTCCTTCCATTCAGCTTTTTCGATAATCGGGTCAATTGGTTTCTCACGCAGATAACCACCTGTTACTAAGTCGTCCAGTGATTGCGGCAATTTACCTTTATCGGCACCATACTGGTCAATACTGCGGCGCATTGTATCGAGATTCTGTTGCAGAACGGCTTCGCGGGCTTGCTGCACACTTTTCTGATAAGTCGGTAAGGCAACAGATAGCAAAATTATCAAAATAAACATTGCTATCATTAATTCCAAAAGCGTAAAACCGGCTTCAATTTGCGTTTTGCGATTTGCTTTTTGCGATCGGTTTTCGTTTTTTGGTCTTTTGTTTTTCGCTAACCACTTTCTTTTACCAATCACTGTATTTTTCTCCGTTTAAGGCTTCTTGTTCCGATGTAGAACGCACGTCAAAAACATTAATCTCATCCCAACTGCCGGCATCTGCCGGTTGATAAGAAGAGCGCAGTTGCCAAACTGCCTCGCCTGTCATCGGGTCAACGGGAAGCTCGCGCAGATAAACTTTTGAAATTTCTTTTTCTTCGTTCAATTCGGTAGCATTTTTATCACTAAACGCTCCATTTGTTTGAGCGTTTATTCCGCGTTGCCGAACTCTTACGCCTTCGACCAAAATTTCCAAACTCGGCGGATAACGGTCAAGGTTTTCAGTGTCGAAAATCTTGCAGTCGTCAATAACAACGCGGCTTCGCGGGTCGGCAGAAACGCTGTTGCCGCCCATTCCTCCTGGCAGCGGAATCGGATTTCCGCTGGTAACCGCGCCTTGCGGACAAGCACCAACTGTATCTCGATGGAATTCATCAATCGCCGAGCGAATTGTTCGCAGATTTTCCCGCAAGCGCATTTCCTTTTGTCTCTTAACAGCGTTCTGAGAAAGCGGAATCGTTCCCATTACCAAAATTGCCAGAACGGTTAATGTGACAATTAGTTCGAGCAAAGTGAATCCATTTGCGATTTGCGATTTGCGATTTGTGATTTGTGTCTTGGTATTCATCTGCTTACGGCGAACTGCCATTGCCTGCGTTTCTAAAATTTCATCACAAAATTCTTGCCATCGGCGGTTAAGATATTCAAAATATCTTTATCAAAAGCAACTTCGGGTTTGCCGTCGGCGAGCGCTTCAATTTCAATATACGCCAAAATGCCCGAACTGTTTTCGGATATATCTTTTGGCGAAGTCAATGAAACGAACATTTTACCGCTTTGGTTTAAGAAGGGCATAACCTGTTTTTGGGCGAGGCTCGTGCCGAAAACATCGCCGAAATAAACATTTCGGACAGCCAAATTTTTCTGGTTAAACTGTAACCCTAAAACAGCGGAGCGAAATGCTGTTCCGCTTTTTACCATCACGGCAATTTTTGTTTTTTCACCCGCTTTCATTTCAGCTAAAGTCGGTAAAAACTGTAACTCTGCCCTCGGAGCGTTCGGTTGTGTGACTTCTTCCGCCACTTTGAGCGAAGTCTCTCGCGTTTCAACTTTATTTGTTGCAGAATCAACCGTCGGTGTGATTTGCAAGGTCTTAACGCTCGCATCAATCGGACGCAAATTAGCAGCTATCATTGCGGTTTGGTTTTCTGCTTTATTTTCAACTTTGTTTCCCTTATTCTGCGTATTTTCCGGCTGAGTTACATTTGAAGCATTAGTTTGCGTCGAACTTGATTTTACATACGTCGGCGCTTCTGGTTGCTGGTCGGGCAATTGCACTTGAGCGACAGTGGGAAGTCTGCGCGCGGCGGCAAGTTGCTCTTCGACTTCTTCTTGAATAATCATCGCTTCCAAAGACCCGCTTGTCGGGACGGCTACACTTCCCGTCGGACGCTCGATTAAATCTTCGGGCAAAATTGCCGGTGCGCGAATAACTCGCGGCGTTACGGCAATAACTACGTCAACCTGGCGATTACTTTTTGTGGGAGCAGTAAAAAGTCTGCCGATAATCGGAATCAAACCGAGAAGCGGCAAGCCTTCGCGCCCGTTGCTTTCGGCACCTTGCGCGACGCTCGCCAGAAGAAGCGTTTTGTTATTCTGCACACGCGCCGTTCCTTTTATGGTCCGCTCAGTAAAAGTCGGCGTTAGACTTGCGTTCAGAACATCTTTCGATTCAATTTCCATTGAGACCTGCACGTCTTTATTTGGAAAAACAATCGGTTTGAATTTTAGCGTCAAGCCGACTTGTTCATAATTGATGACTGAAGCGGCATTATTATTAATAAAATTACCCGGACCTTGTTGTCCTCCCTGATTTCCATAACCGAGGAGTTGAGCAGTTTGCACAGGCACGCGCTGACCGATACGAGCTGATGAATCTTCATTATTAAAGGCGTGAATTTGGGTCGAAGCAATTAGTTTCGTATTGTTCTTGCTTTGCAAAGCAACCAAATTAATTGCGGGAATAACCAAACCGATGCCGAAAGCCTTCGGTATAATACTGGCGACAGACCCCCTTTGACCATAGATGTCGTTTCCGCCGATTCCGATCACACCGCTCGTTGAACCGCCTAAATTTGATAATGAAGCGGAAGTGCCGACTTGATTTCCAAATTTCAGTAAATCATCTTTTGAAACCTCATAAATCTGCACGTCCATCACAACTTCAGCGCGGTCTTTATCAAGCGAATCAATCAATTTCCCTATTAACCGGATGTTTTCCGTCGTATCACGCACTGTGATGCTGTTGGTAGATGGGTCTACTAAAGTAATCGTCGGGATTCTGCCGGGCTGCGCCGGAATTGCCTGTTGAATTGTTGCTTTAATTTTCTCCGGGTCGGCATTCGCCAAATAAAATGTTCGCAAAACAAGTTGTTGAAAATTTTGCCGCCGAGTTTGAACGGCAACTAAAATCGTTCGCGGACCGACCCTTTGGAAAAACAAGCCTTCCTGCAAAAAGATATAATCGAGCGCTTTTGCGGGCGTTACGTTTTTAAGTTCAATTTTGACTTTGCGGTCTTGGCGGAAAGACTCCGAATCAAAAATCACATTCAAATCCAAATCTCTGGCTAAATCTCTGATGATAGTCTGCAAATCAACGCCGGTCGGAAACGGTAAGTCGCGCAGTTTTTCGAGGCGTTGCGGAACTTGCACGTCTTGCGGCAGATTCTGTTTTTGAAATCCGGTCTGGACAAGTTTTACCGCTCCGTCGGCATTTGTTTTTTCATCCAGTTTATTTGGGTTCTCCAATTCTTGCTGCAGGCGCAACATTCTTTCCATTTCCGACTGGGCAAGTTCATTGGTCGGGTCGTAAGCATAAGCCTTGCGGAAAGCCAGATAAGCGCCGGGGTAATCCTTCTCTTCGGCAAGAGAAGTTCCGCGCTTTATATACATCTGCGAAGCGTTAAAAATCGAGCGTTGATAATGAAGGCGATACTCTGGGTTTTTTGGGTCTTCAACAATCGCCAATGCAAATTGCTCGACCGCTTTATCCCACTCTTCAGAAACTTCGTATTTCATTCCTACTTTGAAATGCTTTTTACCGTCATTGCCGGCTAAAGCGGCAGTTGGCGTAAGCAATGAGAGAAGCAATAATAAACAGATGGAGAAACGGATATAAGCAGAATATTTCATAATTTTGTCTCGAAATCTAATAATTTTTTATTCGGGTGCAAATGTACTGGTAGTCAAATTTTATACACGCGGTTGTTAAAGCAAAGTTTCAAAAGTTTGGCGATAACAATTACATAAGACATTTTCAACCGTTTTACAAGAAATTGCAAATTTTTAACGAATTTCTTCCACAAAGGTAACGCGATTTATTTCGTACAAAGTTGTCGCGCCGGTAAAAACCTTCTTGACAGCTGATTCGCGCAGACTTGACAAGCCTTCCTTTTCCGCTTGGCGGCGGATTTCAGAACCGGGACGACGTTCGATAATCATTTCTCGAATGGGGTCGGACATATCGAGCAGTTCGTGGATCGCCGTTCTGCCGCGGTAACCTGTATGATTGCAGGCATCGCAGCCGACGTTCATATAAATCGTCTTATTTTTAACTTCGTCGGAGTGCAAGCCGGAATCAAACAGTTCCTGTTCCGACGGTGTATACGGGCGCTTGCAGGTCGGACACAAAAGCCGCACAAGTCTTTGCGCCAGAACACAATTGAGCGCCGATACAAAATTATATGGCTCGACGCCCATATTTATAAATCGCCCGATAACGTCAATCACATTGTTGGCGTGAACGGTGGTAAAAACAAGGTGTCCGGTCAATGCTGATTGAATTGCAATCTGCGCCGTTTCGTTGTCGCGGATTTCGCCGACCATTATTTTATCAGGGTCGTGGCGCAAAATAGAACGCAAACCACGTGCGAAAGTTAGACCTTTCTTTTCGTTAACCGGAATCTGCATTATGCCCTGCAACTGATATTCAACCGGGTCTTCAATCGTAATAATTTTGTCTTCGATATTGCGAATTTCGTTGAGTGCGCCGTAGAGCGTAGTGGTTTTTCCCGAACCCGTCGGTCCTGTTACCAAGACCATTCCGTAAGGCTCTTTGATATAAAGTCGGAAATGCTTTAAATCTTCCGCATCAAATCCGACGACTTCAAGACTTAAATTTTTGAATTCTTCTGAAATCTGTTCTTTGTCGAGAATACGGATAACACAATTTTCGCCATAAGCCGAAGGCAGAATCGAGACGCGAAAGTCAACTGTTCTACCTTTGTAACGAACGCGAAATCTGCCGTCCTGCGGAATGCGACGCTCGGCAATATCCAGCTCGCTCATTACCTTGATACGTGAAATTAAAGTTTGGTGATAAACGATGTCAATCGGGTCAACCTTTTGATAAAGCGCGCCGTCAATCCGAAACTTAACGCTGACATCACGGTCGCCGGCTTCGATGTGAATGTCGGACGCGCGGGATTCCATCGCATTATAAACAATCGTGTCAACCAATTTAATAATCGGCGACATTTCAGAATCCGAGGCGAGACGGTCTAAATCTAAAACTTCATCGCCGTTTTCTGTCTCTTTAACGAGTGAGATTTTGAAGCCTGACGCTGCTTCCTGCAAAACTCTCTGCGTCGCGTCGCCTTTTCTGAGAACCACGTCAATTGCGCCGGCAGTTGCTACATACGGTACAATCCGCACGTTTAAAACATTTTCTAGTTCGTCAAGCCGCTCCAAATTTGTCGGGTCAGCCATTCCGACGTGCAGATTTCTGCCTTCGCGCCGGAGCGGAACAAATTGATTGCGCAACATCAAATCAACCGGAATTCCGGCAAGCTCTTCATAGCTAATCGGTGATTCCTTACCGGGCGGCAGCAAATCAATATACGGCAGACGATAGCGCTGCGCTAATGCCCGCGCTTCTCGCACTTCGGGCGGCTCATTTTCCAAAAAATTCGTTGATTGAATTACTGGTGAAGTTGTAATTGTTGCGGTGTTTCCGTTAGTTTTACTGTCCATTTTTTTAGTTGGTTGTTTCTAATTCGATGTTCGTTGTTTTCCATCTACCATTCAGATTAAAAATTATCTCTTCCCGCTAAATGGTCCTGACGAAATTGTATTGATAATCGGTAAATAAATCGCCAGCAAAATTGTAATTACGATTCCAGCCATAAAGACTAAAATTACGGGTTCGAGAAGTGTGGTTAATTGTTCGAGTCGGACTTCAGATTCGGCGTCGTAAAAGTTTGCCACTTCGTCGAGCATTTCGCGCAGGCTGCCGGATTTTTCGCCGATTCCAATCATATCAAGCGCAAGTTCAGGCAGCCAGTTTGCTTTATCGAGCGCTTCGGTAAAACTTCTTCCTTCGCGTATCATCGGCAAAACCGATTGGCTGCGGCGGCGAAGTTCAAGATTAGTAATCGCCTCAGAAGCAATATCCCAAGAATCGGGCAAAGTGATTCCGCCTGCCAAAAGAGTCGAAAGTGAACGCCCAAGCTGCGCCGTCGTCATCTGTTTAATTAGTGCGCCGACAATCGGCAAACTAAGCAAAAATTTGTGCAGAACGAGTTTGCCGCTAGGTGATCTAAGCCAAACAACCAAAGCAAAGACTAAAACCAAAACGAGCGGCAAAAGCCACCAGATGTTACCTGCAACAAAATTTGAAAATGTTAAAACGACAACCGTAACCGTCGGCAAGCCTTGATTTGTGCTGAGACCTTTGAAAAGGTCGCTCATTCGCGGCACAATATAAAGCGTTAGAAACGCAACCATAAATGAAGCCGCGACAAGCAAAAACAAGGGATACGCAATTGCGCCGCGTAGTTTTCTGGCGACCGCTACGTTGCGTTTTAAATAATCAACATAACGCGCCAAGACGTCATCTAAGGCGCCACTTCTTTCGCCTGCGAGAAGCGAAGCCGTATAAATTTTCGGAAACATTCCCTGCTCCTCAAAGGCTTCCGAAAGCGAAACGCCGCTTTTGATTTTGTCTTCAACATCGGTTAAAACTGCTCGCAAAGTTGAAGAACCCGAACGATTTTTTAAAAGATTGATTGATTGCAAAACAGGAATACCGGCTCGCAAAAGCGCGGAAAGTTGCTGGTTAAAAAGCAGAAAATCGCCCGCTTTAACGCGTCCTTTTTTGCCCGCGCCACCCATCTGCAAAACAGCCGAAAGCCCTTTTTCTGCATTTGAAACCGCAAAAACGCGAAAGCCTTCACTTTCAAGCTGCGACTTTGCTTCGCTCGCGGCAGTCGCTTCGACAATGCGCGTCATAATTTCGCCCGAAGGCGTTCCTAAACGACAGATAAATTCAGCCATAAATTAGTTATCAGTTATCAGTCAACAGTTCCCAATTTATCAGATTTCGGTTTTAATCAAAAAGTTTTTGGAGTCTATCGAGAACAGAAAAGTTTGATGACTGATAACTGTCGACTGAATTATATCACGCAATTTATCAATAAAGGTTGCAGGTAGATTTAATTTAATAAACATTTTTTGCTAACACAACGATTTTTATTTTACTTACATCAAAAAAATATCTTGCAGAAACGAAGCCTGTTACATAGAATATAATCTAGACCTTGGGAGAAGTAATGGCTGTGAAAGATTTTCAGAATATCAGCCGCTTATGCATCGCGCATCGGTGGAGTTTTTTAGTTTTAGTTTTTTTGTTCGGCACGATTGCAAATTTTGCCCAAAATCCGCAAGCGACGCCGCCCGTTCAAGAACCTGACGATACTAAACCGATTTCCGTTAAAACAGATTTGGTTACCTTAACTCTGACGGTTACTGATATGTATGGTCGTTATGTTTCGGGTTTAGATAAAAAAGCGTTCACAATTCTTGACAACAACGAAGAACAGGAAATTACGTTTTTCAGCGATGCCGATGCGCCTGTCTCCATCGGCATTTTGTTCGACATTTCAGGCTCGATGAACGGGGAAAAAATCGGTAAGGCGCGAAACGCTCTCGAGCGATTTATAAATACCAGTCACCCATCGGACGAGTATTTTCTGATTGCTTTTAATAAACGCGCGGAGCTTTTGCTTGACCGCTCGCGCGACGGCGAAGCGGTTTTGCGAAAACTCACATTGGTTACGCCAAAAGACAACACCGCGCTTTATGACGCCGTCTATCTCGGTGCGGAAAGAGTGTCGCGCGGAACTCATCAAAAAAAAGCAATTTTGATTATCAGCGACGGAATGGACAATGCCTCGCGTTATAATTTTGGCGAAGTCCGACGTTTAATGAAAGAGTCGGACGTTACCATTTACGCTGTCGGAATTCTCGGTGGTGATTCAGGTACTACCGAAGGAATGATGGGACAGGCATATCTAGATGAGCTTGCCAGCGTGACGGGCGGAAAATCTTTTTATCCGCAAACAAACGTAGAATTAGATGAAATTTTTGAACGCATCGCGCTTGAGCTTCGCCATCAGTATTCAATCGGTTATACGCCGAAGGATTTTCAACCGGACGGAAAATGGCATAAGGTAAAAACTAAGGTCAAACCTCCTCGCGGTCTTCCGCGTCTAACGGTTCGCGGTCGTGAAGGCTACTATGGCACGCCGACTGCCAATTATCGTTAGAATTTCTATGTTTGATTTTGGAGAAAGATGAAAAGAAATAATTTTTTGATTTTAACCGCGTTTTGTATTGCCTTGGCTTCGGCTTTTTATAATTTTTCGCTGGCAAAGGCACAGACAACGCAGCCGGCAAATCGTTCTCAAAGACCCTCGCCAACAGTAACTCCGTTAGTTTCGTCAAATCCGAAATCCTCTCCGACCGTTACGCCCGCGCCGGAAGAAGAAGATGACATTATCAAAATTGACACCGAGCTCGTTAATTTAAATGTTCGCGTCGTTGACCGTAATAATCGTCCGGTTAACAACTTAACGCAAAACGATTTTAAGGTTTACGAAGATAACGCTTTGCAGCCAATTGAATTTTTTTCCAAATCTGAAGTTCCCACCAATTATTCACTTGTAATTGATAACTCCGGCTCGCTCCGACTTCAACTCGATAAAGTTATCGAAGCCAGTAAAATGCTTGTTGCAACAAATCGTCCGGATGATGAAACAAGCGTCGTTCGTTTTGTTAGTTCCGACAAAATTGAAATAGTTCAAGATTTTACCAAAAGCAAACCCGATTTGAATGACGCGCTTGATAATCTTTTTATTGAAGGCGGGCAAACTGCGATAATTGATGCGGTTTATTTAGCGGCGGATAAAGTTGATACATACGAAAAAACACGCAATCCGAATGATAGAAAACGACGCGCGCTGGTTTTAGTTTCCGACGGTGAAGACCGCGACAGTTTTTATAAAGAACAACAGCTTTATGAACTTCTTCGGGAAACGGACGTGCAGATTTATGTGATTGGATTTATCGGCGAACTAAGCAAAGAAGGTGGGTTTATCAGCAAAAGTCCGCAGGGAAAAGCTAAAGCATTTTTAGAACGACTTGCTGCTGAAACCGGCGGAAAGGTTTATTTTCCCAATTCTTTAAATGAGCTACCAGCTATTGCCCAGGATATTTCCAGCGAACTTCGCACGCAATATTCTATCGGTTACAGCCCGACAAATCCTGCTCAAATTGGAGCTTATAAAAACATTAAAGTTGTCGTGGCTGAGGGTCCGAAAAAGGAAAAACGAATTGCTATTACTCGTTCTGGCATAACCCGAACAGGAAACATTACGCTTAAACCGAGCCTACAAAATCCGAATCAAAAACCTAAAACGCAATAATTTTGAAAGTGAAAAGGTGAGAGCGTGGAAAAGTGAAAAAGGACAAAGGTTAGAAGTGTGAAAACGCGCCTTGGTAGTCCTTCTTCAACTTTAAATTTCCGGTATTTTTACAAGCCTCCACTTTTTCACTTCTTCACATTTCCACTCTTTCAACTTTCTTATCTTACGGAACCGGAAATTTTCTTTCTCGTCGTTTCGCCTGTTTTCAAAACAGGAATGCCTTCGTCGACTTCCGAGTGCGGGCGCGGAATAATATGAACGGCTGTTACTGTTCCAATTCTTCGAGCTGCCGCCGCGCCTGCGTCAACCGCCGCTTTGACCGCGCCGACCTCGCCGCGCACAATTGCCGTGACGAGTCCGGCGTCAATTTTTTCGTAACCGACAAGTTTTACATTAGCGGCTTTGACCATTGCGTCCGCCGCTTCAATCATTGCCACTAAGCCCATACATTCAACCATTCCGAGCGCTTCCATATATTTTTCTTAATTTACGAGCGTTTTCCTTTTTATCTTAGATACATCGCCAAATATACAACAATAATTGCAAAAATCGTCAAACTGATAGCTACAATAATAAACCAAATGTTCGGAACATCTTCTTGTTCTTCCCAAACAACTTCAACTCTTTTCTTTTGTAAAATTTTCGATTTTCTTCGTAAACTGGCAGCTGACTTTAACTTGACTTGCTCTTGAATATTTGGTTTTGTAACTGTTTTTTCGGAAAACTCTTCAAGCCGAGTTTGCGTATTTTGTTCTGCTAATAAACCTTCTTTCGCTAATTTATCTAAATTTCCATTGCCTTTAGTAATGCCGTCGTGAAGCCGAATATCACCGCCATTTTCGTTATTATTGTTGTCAACTATATCCGACCGTAATGTTACCGATTTGCCGCAGCTATAACAAAAAAGCGCTCCCGGACGCACGTCCGCGCCGCAAGCGTTACAAACTTTGTTTTCCACTAAAGTTTCTGCCATTATTCCAGTAATCAATAGGCATAAGTCAGTAAGCAAATGTGTATTTGCTTTAATTTACCTACTGACTACTACGTTTTTGCAAAAATATCTTTTTCCTCACCTAAATCCCGCGCGGACGGAGTGATAATAGTTTTTGCCGTAATATAAATTTTTTCGCCCTTTTCAATCGCGCGTTTTATATCATCTTCGCTAACAAAATCAACCGCTTTTGGTTTCGCTCCGTTAGTTGCGTTTTCGGTTTTTAATTCGTGAATAATTGTTTTCACCGGACTCGCAGGATTTTCTATTTGTGATTTGTGATTTGCGATTTCTGTTTCAGAATTTGCGTTTATGGCTTCAGCCGGAGGTTCAGCGATTTTACCTCGCAAGAATTTATCAACAATCGCGGCGATTTCTTCACGCTTCACCGATTGCGAATTGCGAGTTGCGGATTGCGAAATTTCGCTCTGCTGATTGTTGACTGATGACTGCTGAGTTTGAACCTTGGACTTTGGACTTTGGACTGAACGGGTTTCAAACGCGACGCGCTTAATATCCATCAAATGAAGCGGTGAAACATTATCCGAAGTCACGTTTCCACCCCACGAACCGCAGCCTAAAGTCATCGAAGGAGATAAATCAGTGGAAAAACCGATTGCGCCGTGCGTCGTCGGTGAATTTATAATGACGCGCGAAGCAGGCATTTTTTCACCGTAATGAATCGCGGCTTCGCGCGTTTGAGTGTGCATTCCGGCGGTGTGTCCCATTCCGCCAAACTGCAAAATTTCCAGACAGCGCTGCGCGCCGGCTTCTATGCCGTCAACGACAAAAAATGCTAGTGTGGGTGAAAGTTTTTCGATTGACCAAGGGAAATCGCGCCCGACGCCGCCGCAATCGGAAAGCAAACAACGAGTTCCACTCGGAATTGAAATTCCTGCCAAGTTTGCAATATATTCAGCGGATTTTCCGACAATGTTCGGATTCAAGGTTCTCTGCGGCGTGAGCAAAATTTTTGCAACAGCACCAGCTTCGGTCTGATTTAAAAAATGTCCTCCTTGCGCTTTGAACTGCTCGCGGACAACATCGGCAATCGGCGCATCAACAACGACGGACTGTTCAGAAGCGCAAATCGTGCCATTATCAAAACAAGTTCCGGTCAAAATATCGCTCACAGCCTTTTCGACATTTGCGCTTCTTTCAACAAAAACAGGGACGTTTCCGGGTCCGACGCCGAAGGCGGGTTTGCCGGAAGAATAAGCGGCGCGAACCAGACCGATTCCGCCTGTAGCCAAAATTACAGCGGTTCGCTTGTGTTTCATCAAACTTTCCGTGCCTTCGATAGTTGCATTTGACAAACATTTAATTGCATCCGGCGGCAGACCTTCTTTGACGGCAACTTCACACATCACTCGTGCCGTTTCAGCAATACACCGCGCGGCTGAAGGATGCGGCGAAAGAACAATTGTATTTCTGGATTTAATTGCGATAATGATTTTGAAAATTGCGGTCGAAGTCGGATTGGTCGAAGGAATAATTGCCGCAATAACACCGCGCGGGCTTGCAATTTCGACAACGCTTTCAGATTCTTTGACGACTCCGACGGTTTTCAGATTGCGAAAATAATTCCAGACATCTTCCGCCGCAAAGCGATTTTTTTCACGCTTGTCCTCTGCTTTGCCAAACCCCGTTTCTTCGCTTGCCATCTGACCGAGCCGAGCCGATTCTCGTAACGCGACTTGTGCCATCGCTTCGCAAATACGGTCAATTTTCGCCTGGTCAAATTTTGCAACCGTCTTAAAGGCAAGGTGCGCGGCTTCCACCGCATCACGCGCTTCTTGCTGCGATATTAAATCTTTATCATCCATTTGATATTTCAGATTTCAAATTCCAATTTTCCAAATTTAAAATTCTAAATTATTTTGTTTTGCAATTTTAAATATGGAATCTGGAATTTGAAATTATTTCGTTCTACTTTTAGCAGTGTCGCGCGTTGCAGACATTTCGCTTTCCGCGCTGCCTGCGCCGAGTTGTCCGCGCGAACCGCCGCCTTGAATCGCTTTTTCATCAGGGCTGTAGCCGACACCTTTCGGTAAAACTCTTTCAACTTCACCGTGCGGTCGCGGAATAACGTGAACACTGATGAGTTCCCCGACGCGACGCGCCGCTGCCGCGCCCGCATCTGTTGCGGCTTTGACCGCGCCTACATCGCCGCGCACAAAAATAGTTACATATCCGGCGCCGATATATTCTTTTCCGATTAAATCAACATTAGCAGCTTTAACCATTGCGTCCGCCGCTTCCACAGCGCCGACAAATCCCTTTGTTTCGACCATTCCGAGTGCTTCAAGAGCCATTATCCAATCCTCACTTTTTAAATTGTTTGCTAAATTTTAATACAAGATGCGAATAAAGGCTAAAAGTATCACGCGTTCCTTGCAATAATCAAGCCTAAATCCCGCACAAAATCGCTTAAAAGAATTGACATATTCCGTTTAACAAAGATATATTTCAGTTTTATAACCGTTTAGGATTTGTATTCCGCAGAAGGATATTAAACTAAAGACAAAATGTCATTAACACTCGGCGAAAAACTGCGACAGGCACGTGAAGCAGGCGGTATAACTATAAGCGAAGTCGCTGAACAAACGCGCATTGCGCCGCTTTACCTCGAATGCATCGAAAACAACGATTATCGAACGCTGCCCGGCGGAATTTTTAATAAAGGTTTTGTCAAATCTTTTGCTAAATATGTCGGCGTGGACGAACAGGAAGCTCTGCAAGATTACGCGAATTTGCTCGGCAATCAAGACCAACAGATTGCAGATGAGCCGAAAACTTACCGCTCGCAGGTTTTGACCGATGACCGAGCAAGTTCCTCGATGCTTCCAACCATCGTTTTCGCCGTTATAATTTTAGGTTTGATGACTTGGGGAATCTTATCTCTCGTTAATTATATTCAACAAAATCCGAATCTGTTAGCTTCCGAAAATGCGACAAATACGAATGCAAATTCGGCAAATACAAGCTCGACAACTGATTTAAATTCATTAAACACGGATACTGCCGCGACTCAGGGTTTACCTTCTTTAAGTGAAACGAAAATTGAATTCAAGTCTTTGACGCGACCGGTTTCGCTGACTTCGACAATGGACGGAACTAGAACAAGCGCTCTGGTTACGCCTGATAATCCGAAAGTTTTCGAACCGAAGCAAAATTTGAGACTCGTCTATTCGAAATCCCAAACGCAAAATGTCCAAATGACAATTAACGGCAAGCAGATTTCTTTGCCGCCAAAACCTTTGGATACGAGACGAAGCGTAGTTGAACTTGATATTACAAATGAAAATATAAAACAAATTTGGGAAAGCGGCGCCATCGCTTTTGAAAGCGCTCCGCAATCGACCGCTTTGCCAAACCCGACGCCGAGAATAGTCTCTTCACCGAGAGCAACACCGAAACCGGTCGCTTCGCCAAGCGCATCGCCGAAAACAAGTCCTTCGCCAAGCGCAACACCGAAACCGACCGCTTCACCGAAAGCGGCGCGGAAACCATAGATTTTATGCGGCTTTTTTGTAGACTAAAATTAATTTTAATTTTTTACCACTATTTGCGAATAATCGCGCCCGCCAAAAGTGCGGGCTTTTTTGTTTAGAGCAATTAATATTCAGGTAAATAACAATCAGTCAAAATATATAAACTGAATGCCGCTGGCTGAATGATAGTTTTTAGAATTATGAACATTAAAGAAATAAAAGAAGGTTTAACGTTTGACGACGTTTTACTCGTTCCGGCTTATTCGGACATTTTGCCGAGTGACACCGATACCTCAACTAAATTTTCGCGCAATATTTCCCTAAACATTCCGCTTTGTTCTTCAGCAATGGACACGGTCACGGAAGCGTCTCTCGCAATCGCGCTCGCGCAGCAAGGTGGAATCGGTGTGATTCATAAAAATCTTTCAATTGAACATCAGGCGGAAGAAGTTGACAAAGTGAAACGCAGCGAATCGGGAATGATTGTTGACCCGGTTACAATTCGTGACAGCGCATTAGTCTCTGAAGCCTTGCGTTTGATGCAGAGATTTAAAATCAGCGGGGTTCCGGTCGTTGACGAAAACAATTTGCTTGTCGGAATTATTACAAATCGGGATTTGCGGTTTGAAACCCGTTTCGACATTTCAGTTTCGGAAGTTATGACTCCGCAGCCGCTCGTTACCGTTCCGATTGGCACGACACTCAACGAGGCAAAAGTAAAATTGCAAAAACACCGCATTGAAAAATTGCTGGTTGTAGATGACGGCGGTCTTTTGAAAGGCTTAATTACGGTCAAAGATATTCAAAAAGCAATCAAATATCCCAATGCCGCTAAAGATGAACTCGGTCGTTTGCGCGTAGCGGCGGCGATCGGTGCCACGGGTGATTTTGCTGAACGCGCCGAAGCGTTGATAGATTGTCGTGTTGACGCAATCGTAATTGACACGGCGCACGGTCATTCTTCGCGCGTTATCGAAGCTGTTAAAAAAATCAAAAAAAGGTTTTCCGGCGTGGAAGTTATTGCTGGAAATGTTGCAACCGGCGAAGCGACAAAAGCGTTAATTGATGCAGGCGTTGATGCGGTTAAGACCGGTATTGGACCTGGTTCGATTTGCACAACCCGCGTAGTAACGGGCGCAGGCGTACCGCAAATTACCGCTATTGCCGAATGTGTAAAAGTTACAAAAGATGCTGGCATTCCAATTATCGCGGACGGAGGCGTGAAATTTTCCGGTGATGTCGCCAAAGCGATTGCCGCAGGCGCCGATTGTGTAATGATTGGCTCGCTTTTCGCGGGAACTGAAGAATCGCCGGGCGAAGTTATATTATTTAAAGGACGAAACTTTAAAACTTATCGCGGAATGGGTTCAATCGGCGCGATGAAAAAAGGTTCGAGCGACAGATATTCACAGGAAGGAACAGTTTCAGATTCAAAATATGTTCCCGAGGGCATCGAGGGTCGCGTCGCTTACAAAGGAACGGTTGCGGATATGGTAACGCAACTAGTCGGCGGTTTGCGTGCGGGAATGGGTTACACGGGCTGCAAAAACATCAAAGAATTACAGGAAAATGCCAAATTTATTCGTATAACCTCGGCAGGTTTAAGAGAATCGCACGTTCACGACGTAATCATTACGAAAGAAGCGCCGAATTACCGCATTGAAAGTTGAGAAATTATTTTAGATGATTATTGTTTCATCAAATTTCCCTTTTTTCCTGACGATTGCGTTTGAAAGTTTATCGAACTTCACAACTGAAACCTCATCATCTTTTGCGCCCATTTGAACGAAAAGTTTTTTGACCGCAACAAAACGATCATTGTTCTTGCAAGGCGCAAGTTTGACGGTTTCCTCAATTTTTTCTTGAGTGGAAATTATTGAATTTGTCTGCTGTGCAAAAATTTGCGTTGGGGCGAAAAACGCGAAAAGCAAAAAAATTTGTAGAATTTTATCGAAAATTTTCATCCGTTTAATTTTCCGACCAAATTTTCCCATTCCGTATAAAGATTTTGAATTTGCCTTTCGGTTTGTTCGACGTTTTCGGAAACTTTACGCAGTTTCAGATGGTCTGCAATAATTTCGGGTTCGCTTATTTGAAAAGAAAGCTGCCTCAATTTTTTTTCAAGTTCAGAGATTTTCGTTTCGGTTTTGTTTATGTTTCTTTCAATCTGCTGACGCTGGTTTTTACTTAAATTCGCCGGTTGT
>JAIVJJ010000210.1 GCA_020200095.1 Acidobacteriota bacterium
CTGGGTTTTTATATTTCAACTTAAAGTCAAACAAATAACCATTTATTTCACGATAAACTATTACGACGAGCATCGTATATAAGCTACTACGACGAGAATCGTAGTGTCAAACGAAACTTGAAAAACGGGTGAAAGCCGCGCTCAATGTGCGTTTCGACTTACTTCAATTCTATGTTGACAATACGACAGGTGTCGTAATACGATAAAAGTCGTAGTTGGATTTAATATAAACGATATGCCAAAACGAAACTTGCCGCAGCCGACTGCCGCCGAACTGGAAATTCTTTCGCACCTGTGGAAACACGGACCGGCGACGGTGCGCGAAATTCACGACGAAATAAAATTACGAAAGCCGACCGCTTACACGACGACCCTAAAGATACTGCAAAATATGGACGATAAAGGGTTGGTCAAGCGCGACAAAACAAATCGCGCGCACGTCTACCGAGCGAAGCTCGAACGCGAGACGACGCAGCGCAATTTCGCCAATGATTTGCTGCAAAAAGTTTTCGGCGGTTCGGCTGAAGAGTTAATCCTCCGCGTTTTAGAGTCCAAGTCGTCCGATGCCGAGGAGTTAGCCGCTATTCGGCGAATCATTGATGAAGCCGAAAAAGAAGCTGGGAAAACATGAATTTTATCCGGGAAGTAAATCTGATTGAAATTATCGGCTGGACGCTTCTGCACTCGCTCTGGCAGGGCGCGGTCGTTGCCTTTACGCTCTTTATCGCCTTACGAACGATGAAAAGAGCGACGGCGAATGCCCGGTATTTAACGGCTTGTTTGGCGTTATTCCTGTTTGTGGGGTTGCCAGCGGCGACGTTCGTCAGGTTAGCGGCGAATGAATCGGCGGCAAACAAAATACAAAATTCGCTTCTCGACGTTGAAAGAAATTATTCGAGCGGTAACATCCCAACGCATCAACCGAAAAATTTTCCAGCGGACGATGCAGGTGATGGCGAACTGACGCAAAAATCGGAAAACGAAACCACCGGCTTACGATTAAATTTTGCCGACCTCGAAAAAAATGCGGCTTTCTTTCTGCCGTATTTGGTTTGGCTTTGGTTTTTGGGCTTTTCAGTGCAGGCGTTACAGTTATTCAGAAAGATGCGCCGGGTGCGGGAATTACTAGCGCAAGACGATTCACCGATTCCGTCCGAGTGGCTAAAGAAAGGCGTCCGGTTACGCGATGAATTAAAAATCAAGCGGGCGGTCAAATTTTTGACATCATCGACGACGAGCGGCGCATTTACAATCGGCTGGCTGAAACCCGTCGTTTGCATCTTGCCCCGTATGAACTCGAAGCGATTTTAAGGCACGAACTCGCCCACGTCAGGCGGCACGATTATCTTGTCAACCTTTTGCAATCGCTCATCGAAACCGTTTTCTTTTATCACCCGGCGGCGTGGTGGATCTCCGTCGTCATCCGCCGCGAGCGTGAGTTCGCCTGCGACGATTTCGTTATTCAGTCGGGCAAAGACAAATTCATCTATGCCCGCGCGTTGACAAATCTCGAACAAATTCGCTTGGCATCGGCTAACGAAACAAACCGGCTGGCTTTGGCGGCAGGCAGCGTGGGTTTGCGGGGCAGAGTCGAGCGCATTATTAAATCAGAAAACAAAACTCGTCGTTCGCGTTTTCCCGCGCTCATTTCCGGCTTATCGCTTTTGGCTGTAGCGGCGATTTTAATCAACGCACCAACATCGTTTTTTCAGACTGCCCGACTCGCCGACGAGAAAATACGCGCTAAAAAAATCGCGGTTGGATTTGTGGCGATACCGCCGGTTATCCGCCCGGGTAATCCACTGGACGAATCGGCTTTGACGGGGCGGATTTTAATTGAAAATTTAAAGGCGCACCACGTTCCGGCAATCGGCTTCGTTCTCGGCTCGGCGATTTCAGACGGCGAGAAATTTTATCCGGCGCGGGCGGACATCGTGCGCTTGTGGCGCGATGCGGGACTGGAAATCGGCATCGGCAATTTTAATCACGTCTGGTTTTACCATACGCCGTATGAAGAATACGTTGCCGGAGTCGAGAAAAATGAGCGAATCGTCAAACAAATCCTCGCGGAAAAAAATCTGCCGCTTCGTTACTTCAGCTACCCGTTTCTAAACACTGGCAAAACGGCGGAAGATAAAGCCAAGTTTGAAAACTGGCTTACAGACCGGAATCTAAAATCCGTTTCCTACACGGTGGATAACGAAGAGTGGATGTATTCCTACGCCTACGACGCGGCGCATAAAAGCGGCGACGTGGAAAGAGTAAAAGAAATCCGCGCTGAATTTCTTGATTATATGGCGAAAACGCTCGACCATTACGAAGCATACTCGCAGGAAATGTTCGGGCGCGACATCAATCAAACGATGGTCTTAACGACGAGCCGTCTAGTGGCTGATAGTTCAAACGAGCTCTTCGGAATGATTGAAAAACGCGGTTATCAATTCGTTTCGATTGATGAGGCGCAAGCGGACGAAGCCTATCAAACGCCCGATACTTTCGCGGACAAGTCGGGCGTTTCGTGGTTCAGCAGATGGACGATAACACGCGACGGAAAATTACGCGACCAGCCGCAAGTCGGCT
>JAIVJJ010000211.1 GCA_020200095.1 Acidobacteriota bacterium
ACTCAAATCCACTGAGTAGTAAAATCCGCTTGCAATCAAAATTTCACGAGTAATACTGAGTTGCGTAAATAAGTGAGATTCAAGTAAATTTAAAAAATGCCTAAACGAATAACTTTGGAAAATCATTTAGACAAAAAACAATTGCGCCGCAGGTATCTGACTTGTCAGCATCCGCAGGAAAAAATGCGTTGGCAAGCACTGTATTTGATTGCCGAAGGAGAAATCGCCAATCAAGTGGCGAAGAAATTGGGTCGTTGCAGCGGTTGGATAACTGAAACGGCGCGCCGCTACAACGAGAGCGGAGCGGCGGGACTAAAAAACAAATCAAAGAATCAAGGGTCAAAAACTCTGACTGCCGAACAAGTCAAAGAGTTGGAAAGCGAGATTGAAAGTGGGAAAACAAGTGAGCAACGCTTGTGGAGCGGAGCGCAGATAAAGCGGTGGGTGCGTGAGAAAACCAATCGGGAAATACACAAAACGACGGCTTGGCGGATGTTCGCCAGACTGAATTTCTCGCAGCAGACCGCTCGTCCGCAACACAAAAAGCGAGCCAGTCAAGAGGAGCAAAGAGAGTTTAAAAAAACTTAAGTCGGCGTGTTGAACAAATCAAACGAGAGAATCCACAGGCGGAAGTTCGGCTGTGGAGTGAGGATGAAGCCCGCTTCGGATTGCAGCCGATATTAAAGAAACGATGGGCGAAAAAAGGCATCCGCCCGTCAGCCGAGATTCACCCGAAATATGAATGGACATGGAGTTATGGAGCGGTGGAAATGCAGACGGGCGAGAGTTTCTTTCTGGTTTTGCCACACCTGCAAGCCGCGTCGGTGGAGATATTTTTAAGCGAATTTGCCGCCGCGCAAAAACTCTCGAAAGAAAAGATTGCCGTTTTGTTGTGGGATGGTGCGCCAGCGCATCGGGCGGAACTAAGAATTCCTGAAGGAGTTATTTTGATTTCAACGCCAGCTTATACACCGGAGTTGAATCCGAGCGAGCGGTTATGGTCGCCGCTACGCGAAACAGTGGCTAATCGGTGGTTTGATGACATTGAGCAAATGGAAGAAGTGTTGATAAATGGCATCAGAGATTTATCGAAGCAGAAAGAATATCTATCAAATCTGACAAATTATGATTGGTTGCCGCGAACTTAATCTCAGTTATTTATGCAACTCGGTATAAGTTTCAAAATAAAGCAAAAAGCCCTCGCCATTGGTTTTCATAAAATCGGCGTTGTCCGCGCCGAACCGCTTTATGAAGAAAGCGAGCATCTTAAAGAATGGCTCGAAAAAGATTATCACGGCGAGATGGTGTGGCTC
>JAIVJJ010000450.1 GCA_020200095.1 Acidobacteriota bacterium
TATAATATCCGGTTTGGTTATTTTCTGGATAATAAAGTTCGGTTATAACCCACAAACGTTTTTTTTTACTATTAATATTATCAATCTGATTTTGGCTTGTTTCGTTAAAACTAAATTCCTTTTTCATTGCTGCCAAAATAATAAAATAAAATAAATATCAAAACTGCAAATTTCAACTGTTGTGTTTTCTTATACTCGTGTATCCAAGAAGTATTTTACTAACAATCTGCGCGACATTATCAACTAAATATTCTTTTGGTGGCTTCCAGTTTGCGGGTTGTGAAATTGCTAATTCAACGACATTAATTAATGCGTCATTATCTACGCCGCTTAAAATATTGCTTCCCGCTTCGATTGTTTCCGGTCGTTCCGTAACGTCACGAAGCGTTACGTTGGGAATTCCGAAAATAGAACATTCTTCCTGCACAGTTCCGCTATCAGTTAACACTGCCAAAGCATTTTTTTCCATTTTAACAAAATCAAAAAAACCGAGAGGTTCAAGAAGTCGTATTTTTTCAGACGCCGGCATTATACCGAATTCCCTGAGTTTTTCACGTGTTCGCGGGTGAAGGCTGATTAAAAGGTCTTTGTTATATCTTTCTACTATTTTGGTAAAACCTTCAAAAATTAATTTTAGTCTTTCCGGCAAGTCAACATTTTCTGCGCGGTGAAGTGTTACTAAAAAATACTCAAACTGTTTAACTGCAAACTTTTCCAAACAATCGCTTTTATCGATTTTTTCGGCAAATGTATCCAAAACTTCTTTTATCGGATTTCCCGTTACATAAATTCTTTCCCGTTCTATTCCTTCACTAACCAAGTTTTCTTTACTCCTTTCGGTGTATGGAAGCAAAATTGTACTGGAATGGTCAATAATTCTACGATTCACTTCTTCTGGAACGCGATTGTCGAAACAACGATTTCCTGCTTCCATATGAAACACCGGAATACCGCGTCGGGCAGCAATTATAGCTGATAAGGCACTGTTGGTATCACCCAAAATCAAAATTTTATCTGGTTTGTGTTCCTCAAGCGCTTCGTCGGTTTTCGCCAGTATTTGTCCGATTTGGTCTCCCAAACTTTTCGAATTAATGCCGAAATGTATGTCAGGCGTTCGAACTTCCAAATCTTTTATAAAAATATCGCTTAAACTTTCATGAAAATTTTGTCCCGTATGAATCGTAATATGCTCGCTAATCCGGTCAAGAATTTTTAAAATCGAACTTAATCTAATAATTTCAGGTCGTGTCCCAAAAATTGTCATTATTTTCATAACTTTAAAGAAATCTGAAAAATTCTTAGTAATACAA
>JAIVJJ010000079.1 GCA_020200095.1 Acidobacteriota bacterium
TTTGATTTAATAATTAACTACTGACTTCCGAGCAATAGCAATTGATTATGAACTTTTGGCAAAAATTAAAAACCACGCTTAAAATGATAAAGTTTGAGCATACTTTGTTCGCTTTGCCATTTGCGTTTTTGGGCGCCGTTTTAGCGGCAAATGGTTTGCCGAACGGGTGGCAGATTCTTTGGATAACCGTTGCAATGTTCGGGGCGCGTTCAGCCGCGATGACTTTTAATCGCATTATTGACAGAAAATTCGATGCGGAAAATCCCAGAACGGCAAACCGCGAACTGCCTTCGGGAAAACTTTCCATTTCATTTGCTTGGGCGTTTTTCTTTGCTTCCGTCATGCTGTTTTTGCTGGCTTCTTATTCATTAAATTGGCTGACATTCGTTCTATCGCCCGTCGCTTTGTCAAGTATTCTCGGCTACTCCTACGCGAAAAGATTTACAAGTTTCGCGCATCTAATTTTAGGTTGGAGTCTGGCGATTTCGCCGACTGCCGCGTGGATTGCCGTACGCGGCGCGATTGATTCACCCGTTCCGCTTCTGCTTTCGCTTCTGGTAATGATGTGGACGGCGGGTTTTGATGTTTTATATGCCTGTCAGGATTTTGAGTTTGATAAAAAGGCGGGCTTGCGCTCGATTCCGGCACGTTTCGGCATCAAAAATTCTTTGCGGATTGCCCGAATTTTTCACGCGCAGGGATTTTTTGTTTTGATTTTGCTTTATATATTTACCGATTTGGGCTCGCTCGCTCTGGTTGGAGTTTTCACTGTCGGCGCGTTGATGATCTATCAACATACGCTCGTCAAAGCCGACGATTTAAGCCGAATGAACGCGGCATTTTTTACAACCAACGCTTTCGTTAGCGTGATTTTATTTTTAACGTTCGGCGGCGCGGTTTTTCTTGGTAAAATGTTTTAAGGAGAAATTTATGAGCGCAGTTTTAGAAAAACCTGTAATTAACGAGTTCGGCATCGCAAGATTTGTTTTGCAGTTCAGCCCGTTTCTGGAAATGAACGACGAGCAGTTTTTTGAGTTTTGCCAAATAAACCGCGATTTGCGTATCGAAAGAAACGCGCAGGGAGAAATTATTATTATGCCGCCGACAGGCTGGGAAACCGGAGACAAAAATGCGGAAATCACTACGCAATTAAGAAATTGGACAAAGAAAGACGAGCGCGGAAGAACGGCAGATTCTTCGGCAGGTTATAAAATGCCGAACGGCGCTACCGTTTCACCGGATGCTTCCTGGATTTTGAAAGAACGGCTCGAAAAAGTCGCGCCGAACAAACGCCGAAAATTTCTGCCGCTCGCGCCCGACTTTGTGATTGAACTGCGCTCGGAAAGCGATTCTCTTTCAAAATTAAAAGCAAAAATGCAGGAATATATTGAAAACAAAGTTTCGCTTGGCTGGCTGATTGACCCGCTTGAACGCAAAGTCTACGTTTATCGTCCGAATGAAGAAATCAAGATTTTGGAAAATCCGGTCAAAGTTTCGGGCGAACCGCTTCTCAAAGGTTTTACGCTGAATTTGAAAGAGATTTGGGATTAATCATAAAAAATTATGCGTTATATGATTGTCATCGAAGAAGGCGAAACTAGTTTCGGCGCCTATATTCCTGATTTGCCGGGCTGCGTCGCGGTTGCCGAAACAGAAGCAGAATTAAGACAATTGATTGAGGAGGCGATTGAGTTTCATCTTGAAGATTTAAGAGGCACAGACGCGGAAATTCCGAAGCCTTTATCGAGAAGTGAATATATTGAAGTTTTAACCGCGTGATTTGATTAAAACAAATTTTAACTTTTACTTTCATTAACTTTTAAACAATCAATTTTAGATGTTCTTTGATAAATTCATCCCAAGCTAAGGTTACTTGATGCATCAAATCAATTAACTTTATTCTCTTGTTGTCATAATAAATTACCCAATCACTTTTTTTAGTTGTAAAGTAGTCGTATGACAAAATTATTGCAAAATGTTTGTCTACACTTGGTGGCTTATTGAGAATAAGGTGTTTGTTTACATTGCAAATGTCTCTGCATAATTTAATTTCAGGATATTTGTCGATAAACCTCTTCCATTCAATTTCAAATTTGCTTTTTTCTATCTGCTCATACTTCTCTATCCATTCTTTAAGATGGTAACTATACACGAAAAAGTTTAAAGCAAAATCTAATTTGTCCGTTAAATCTTCGCTTAATAAATACCTTTGATAAAACCTGAGCATCCTTTCATACTGTCCTTGCCAGCCGTTAATTAAATGAGCACCTAATCCTAATTTAAGGTCTTCTAATTTATCTAATTTCTTATAAAGGTGTTTTGTTATTTCTTTAGTCATAGAGGATGGATATTTTTGAAATAATAAACATATTAAATTTTTGGTAAAATCGTAGCATATTTATGAATTTTTCATTTGATACAAAATTAAATTTTATCGCCGCAAAGGTTGAAGCGGGCGAGCGCCTTACTTTTGACGAAGGCGTTGCGCTTTACAAAACCGACGATTTGAACGCGCTCGGCAAACTCGCCGATTTTGTCCGCAGAAAAAAACACGGGCGGACGACTTATTTCAATGTTAATCGGCATTTTAATCACACGAATATTTGCGTTGCCGACTGTAAATTTTGCGGTTTTTACCGACGAGCAAGGCAGGAAGACGCTTACACGCATTCAATTGCGGAAGGAATTGAGATTGCGCGAAACGCCGTTAATGAAGGCGCAACCGAACTGCATATCGTTGGCGGTTTGAATACAAAATTGCCTTTCACGTATTACACAGATTTGTTTTCGTCTTTGAAAAGAGAATTTCCCGCTTTGCATTTGAAAGCGTTGACAATGGTAGAACTAGATTTTTTCGCCAGATTTTACAAAATGTCGGACGAAGACGTTATTGGAAAACTAAAAGCGGCGGGAATGGATTCGTGTCCGGGCGGCGGGGCGGAGATTTTTGCAGAGCCGACTCGTTCAAGAATCTGCGACCACAAATGTGACGGCGAACGATGGCTGGAACTCGCCGGAAAAGTCCACAAAGCCGGACTGAAAACAAATGCGACAATGCTTTACGGACACATTGAGTCAATCGAAGACCGCGTTGACCATTTCGTAAAATTGCGCGAGCAGCAAGACAAAACCGGCGGTTTTCAATGCTTTATTCCGCTCGCGTTTTATCCGAACGGCACGGCTTTATCGAGTCTGCCGGGACCGGACGCGATTGATAATTTGAAAACCATCGCCGTCTCGCGCCTGATGATTGACAACTTCGACCACATCAAAGCGTATTGGGTAATGCTCGGTAAACAAACGGCGCAAACGGCGCTTCATTTCGGCGCGAATGATTTGGACGGAACGATTACCGACGGCGGCGAATTGACGCACAGCTATTCGAATGACGGCGAAGTGAAAATGTCGAAAGCTGAATTAATTACAATGATTGAAAACGCGGGTTTTGAAGCCGTCGAGAGAGATACGGTTTATAATCGCGTAGACCGACAAGCAGCATAATTTATTAACCACGGCAAATATAGGTGAACACAAATTCTTTAATTTATCTGTGTTAATCTGTGTCAGTCCGTGGTTAATTTTCTTTCTTACCGATGCCGAAAAAACGAAGCAAATTACAAAACGAAGCAGAACTTCTCGTCTTGCGCTCGTTGCTCGGCGCAATCGGCGCGATGCCGCTCCAAACTTCGATTCGATTCGGCAAATCGTTCGGCAAATTTCTTGCAAAAACATTTCCAAAACTCCAAAAAACGGCACGAAGGAATTTGGAGATTGCCTTGCCCGAATTGTCCGAAACAGAAAAAGAACGAATCGTTCACGGAACTTTTGAATCGCTCGGCAGGCATCTTGGTTTTGTCTCGCATTTCAGAAAATTTGAATTAGAAGATATTCGCAATTTAATCGAAGTTGTCGGCAAAGAGCATTTTGACGAAGCGCACGCGAGCGGGCGTGGAGTTTTGTTTTTCACCGGACATTTCGGCAGTTGGGAAGTTTTTAATCTTTTGCCGCCGGCATTCGGTTACGGAATGAATATTCTTGTCAGGCGCCTTGATAATCTTTTAATCGAAAATTTTGTGGACGAAATGCGGACGCGCTTTGGTTCGACTACATTGGACAAAACAAAATCGGCGCGAACAATGTTTCGCGTTTTGAAAAACGGCGGACTGCTCGGAATTCTGGCGGATTTGAACGTGCAGGAAAAAGAAGGTGTTTTTGTAGATTTTTTCGGTATTGCGACTTCGACTACAACAAGCATCGCCAAATTAGCTTTGGCGACTAACGCCGCCGTCTTGCCAGCTTTTGCTGTGTGGGACGAAGCGCGGGCAAAATATGTCGTCTATCTCGAACCGCCCGTTGAATATGAAAAAACCGAAAACACGGAAGAAGATGTGCGCGAACTGACGCAGAAAATAACGAAAGTCGTGGAAAAATATGTTCGTAAATATCCTGAACAATGGCTTTGGATTCATAAGCGTTGGAACACACGACCTGCAGGCGAAAAGGGACTTTATTGATTCCAGATTCCAGATTGCAAACTGGAAGAAACTCGGATGCCGAAACTTATTCTGGAATCTGGAATCTGGAATCTGGAATTTGCCTGCTAAACCACTCGATAAATTTTTTGATTCCTTCTTCAACTTTCGTTTGCGGATTGTAATTTAATAAATTTTTAGCTTTAGTAATGTCAGCGAAGGTTTGCAGAACATCGCCGGGCTGCGCTTTGCAGCGCTCGACTATCGCTTTCTTATTGAGGTTTTTTTCGAGAAGTTCAATCAGATAATTCAATTCGACTGTTTGCGATTCGCCAAGATTGAAAATTTCAAAATCGGATTTGTCGTAATCAATCGCCGCCCGTACACCTTGAATAATATCGTCAATGAAAGTGTAATCTCTTTGACTCTTGCCATCGCCGAAAACTTCAATCGTTTTTTCATCTGAAATCAAGCGCGAGAATTTGTGAATTGCCAAATCGGGACGTTGGCGCGCTCCGTAAACTGTGAAAAACCGCAGGCAAATCGTTCGGATGTTATAAAGATGAGAATAAGTATGACACAAAAGCTCGCCTGCTGCTTTGGTTGCCGCGTAAGGTGAAATCGGTTCTTGAATTTTATTGTTTTCCGCGAAAGGAGCTTTTTGATTATTGCCGTAAACCGAAGAAGAAGAACCGAAAATAAATTGTTTGATGCCGAATTCTCTGGCTAATTCCAGAAGATTAAGTGTGCCGTTAATGTTCGTTTCGACGTAAAGTTTGGGCGCTTGCAATGAAGGACGAACTCCAGCCCGCGCCGCTAAATGCACAATCGTGTCAAATTTGTTTTCAGTAAAAACTTCGCGCAGTTTTTCCGCCGCGCAAATGTTCGTTTGATAAAGTTTGTAATCGGGATTTTCAAGATGCGCCGCGACGTTGGCGCGTTTAATTTCAGGCGCGTAAAAATCGTTGAAATCGTCAACTACCGAAACGCGCCAATCGTTTTCGCCAAGTAAATAATCAAC